>NZ_JAOWGW010000053.1:0-48917 GCF_030332945.1 Citrobacter sp. Cpo037 | reverse complement strand
TTTTGGAGCGGGAAACGAGACTCGAACTCGCGACCCCGACCTTGGCAAGGTCGTGCTCTACCAACTGAGCTATTCCCGCAAATCTGTACTGCTTTTGTTGCTGTCGTAATTCGCATTTCTGCGTCGTTACGGGAGGCGCATTATACGAGAAATCCGTTTAGCTGCAACCCCCCTGAAAGCGTTTTTTTCGAAAATTCGTTCAAGTGATTAATTTACAATCAAGCTGAACAATTTAGCGTCAAAAAACCGGTGACGCAAGCCACCGGAGAACAAAATCAAAGATTAATAAAATGTTCGCGATAGTAAGCAAGCTCAGCAACAGATTCACGAATGTCGTCCATCGCCTGATGTGTTCCCTGCTTGGTGAAGCCCGCAAGGATTTCCGGCTTCCAACGACGCGCCAGTTCTTTGAGCGTGCTGACGTCCAGATAGCGATAATGGAAATACGCCTCCAGCTCCGGCATGTATTTAAACAGGAAACGACGATCCTGCCCGATGCTGTTGCCGCAGATAGGTGATTTCCCTTGCGGAACCCACTCTTTCAAAAAAGCCAGCGTGGCCAGTTCTGCTTCACGATCGCCCATGGTGCTCGCCTTCACGCGCTCCACCAGCCCGCTCCCGGTATGCGTACGTACGTTCCAGTCATCCATTAATGCCAGCTGTTCGTCGGACTGGTGCACCGCAATTGTCGGTCCTTCAGCCAGAATATTCAGGTTGGCATCCGTCACCAGCGTGGCGATCTCAATAATGCGATCGCGCTCGGGATCCAGACCTGTCATCTCCAGATCGATCCAAATCAGGTTGTTTTCATTGGCACTCATGCTATTTTCCACCCTTCAGCGTCACATTCAGTGTGACTACATTGATCTAAAATTGTGTGTATCATAAATGTTTTGCCCATCATGGGCGACCAGGAGCCAGTCCGATTGAGTAAGAATAAACTCTCCAAAGGCCAACAGCGCCGTGTGAACGCCAATCACCAGCGTCGTCTTAAAACGTCCACGGAGAAGCCCGACTACGACGACAACCTGTTTGGCGAAACCGCCGAAGGCATCGTTATCAGCCGTTTTGGCATGCATGCCGACGTAGAGTCTGCTGACGGTGAAATTCACCGTTGCAACATCCGCCGTACAATTCGCTCGCTGGTGACCGGCGATCGCGTAGTCTGGCGCCCGGGTAAAGCGGCAGCTGAAGGCGTGAATGTCAAAGGTATCGTTGAAGCGGTACACGATCGTACCTCGGTACTGACACGACCCGACTTTTACGACGGGGTAAAGCCTATTGCCGCCAACATCAACCAGATCGTTATTGTCTCAGCCATCTTACCCGAGCTGTCACTCAATATTATCGACCGGTATCTGGTAGCCTGCGAAACGCTACACGTTGAACCGATTATCGTGCTGAATAAGATCGATCTGCTGGATGATGAAGGCATGGCCTTCGTTAACGAACAGATGGATATCTATCGCAACATTGGCTATCGGGTGTTGATGGTATCAAGCCGCACAAAAGACGGCCTGAAACCGCTTGAAGAAGCATTAACCGATCGCATCAGCATTTTTGCCGGTCAATCGGGCGTAGGTAAATCCAGCCTGCTCAATAATCTCCTCGGCCTGCAGGAAGAGATCCTGACCAATGATGTCTCTGACAACTCCGGCCTTGGACAGCACACCACCACGGCCTCTCGCCTGTATCATTTCCCGCACGGCGGCGACGTTATTGACTCCCCTGGCGTGCGTGAGTTTGGACTGTGGCATCTGGAGCCGGAACAAATCACGCATGGCTTTGTCGAATTTCATGACTATCTGGGCCATTGCAAATACCGCGACTGCAAGCATGATACCGATCCAGGCTGCGCTATCCGTGAGGCTGTAGAAAAAGGGGCCATAGCCGAAACCCGGTTTGAAAATTATCACCGCATCCTGGAAAGCATGGCGCAGGTAAAAACGCGTAAAAACTTTTCTGATACAGACAACTGACAACTAAGCTAAGCATCGCTAGAATCGTCCCCCTTTTTTCAGGATCCGGCCCGTATGCCGGATCGGGAACAAATTATGGCCTGGAGGCTACCTTGTTAAACTCATTTAAGCTTTCGCTACAATACATTCTGCCGAAACTATGGCTCACTCGCCTGGCGGGTTGGGGTGCGAGCAAACGAGCGGGATGGCTGACCAAACTGGTTATCGATCTGTTCGTGAAATATTACAAGGTCGATATGAAAGAGGCGCAAAAGCCGGACACCGCCAGCTATCGCACCTTTAACGACTTCTTTGTTCGCCCGCTGCGCGACGATGCTCGCCCGATTAACACCGATCCAAACGTACTGGTCATGCCCGCTGACGGCGTGATCAACCAGTTAGGTAACATCGAAGAAGACAAACTGCTGCAGGCTAAAGGGCACAGCTATACCCTTGAAGCGCTGCTGGCTGGCAACTACCAGATGGCGGATAAATTCCGCAACGGTACGTTTGTAACCACTTACTTGTCTCCACGCGATTACCACCGTGTACACATGCCGTGTAACGGTATCCTGCGTGAAATGATGTACGTGCCGGGCGATCTCTTCTCTGTAAACATCCTGACTGCGCAAAACGTACCGAACCTGTTTGCCCGCAACGAACGTGTAATCTGTCTGTTTGATACCGAATTTGGCCCGATGGTGCAGATTCTGGTCGGCGCGACCATCGTCGGCAGCATTGAAACCACATGGGCTGGCACCATTACCCCACCACGAGAAGGCGTCATCAAGCGCTGGACCTGGCCGGAAGGCGAAAGCGAAGGGTCGGTGGCGCTGTTGAAAGGTCAGGAAATGGGCCGCTTTAAGCTCGGTTCCACCGTCATCAACCTGTTCGCACCTGGCAAAGTTAACCTGGTTGAGCAATTGCAGGATCTGTCCGTGACTAAAATCGGCCAGCCAATGGCCATCTCGACCGAGACTTTCGTGACACCAGAGGCAGAACCGGCCCCGCTGGCGAAAGAAGAGATCGAAGCAGAACACGATGCCAGCCCGCTGGTTGACGACAAAAAAGACGAAAGTTAAACATAGGAATCGCTGCTGTGCGCCTGATTATCACTTTTCTGATGGCCTGGTGCCTCAGCCTGGGGGCGTACGCTGCGACGGCCCCCGATGCCAAACAACTCACCCAGGAACTGGAGCAAGCAAAGGCGGCAAAACCCGCTCAGCCAGAAACCGTTGAGGCGCTCCAGTCCGCGCTGAATGCCCTTGAGGAGCGTAAAGGCTCTCTCGAGCGCGCCCAGCAATACCAGCAAGTTATTGATAACTTCCCCAAGCTGTCCGCAACGTTACGCGCGCAGCTTAGCAACCTGCGTGATGAACCGCGCAATGTGCCAACCGGACTCACTACCGATGCGTTAAACCAGGAGATCCTCCAGGTTAGCAGCCAACTGCTGGAAAAGAGTCGTCAGGCCCAGCAGGAGCAGGATCGCGCCCGGGAAATCGCCGACTCGTTAAGCCTGCTTCCTCAACAGCAAACCGATGCCCGCCGCCAGCTCAATGAGCTTGAGCGACGCATTGGTACCGCCAACGGCAATTCCGCACAGAATCAGGCGATGCAGGCTGAATCCGCCAAACTTAAAGCCCAGGTCGATGAACTGGAGCTGGCGCAGCTTTCTGCCAATAACCGTCAGGAACTGGCGCGTATGCGCTCCGAACTGGCGGAAAAACAGAGTCAACAACTCGACACTTACCTGCAGGCTTTGCGCAATCAACTCAACAGTCAACGTCAGCGTGAAGCTGAGCGAGCGCTGGAAAGCACCGAACTGCTGGCGGAAAACAGCGCGGGACTGCCGGAAGGCATTGTCGACCAGTTCAAGGTGAACCGCGAGCTGTCTCAGGCCTTAAACCAGCAAGCACAGCGTATGGACCTGGTCGCTTCGCAGCAGCGTCAGGCCGCCAGCCAAACGCTGCAGGTGCGTCAGGCATTGAATACGCTGCGAGAGCAGTCTCAGTGGCTTGGGGTTTCAAATATGCTGGGAGAAGCGCTGCGAGCGCAGGTATCCCGTCTGCCGGAAATGCCTAAACCTCAGCAGTTGGATACCGAAATGGCGCAGCTTCGCGTACACCGCATGCGCTATGAGGATCTCCTCAACAAACAGCCGCAGCTGCGTCAGATTCATCAGGCCGATGGACAACCGCTGACCGCTGAACAGAGCAGCATCCTCAACGCCCAGCTACGGACCCAGCGTGAGCTGCTGAACTCATTGTTACAGGGTGGCGATACGCTGATCCTTGAGCTGACCAAGCTCAAAGTTTCCAACAGCCAACTGGAAGATGCGCTAAAAGAGGTCAACGAAGCGACGCACCGCTACCTGTTCTGGACGTCAGACGTTAGCCCTATCTCCCTCTCCTGGCCTGTCGACATCGTTCAGGATCTGCGGCGTCTGATTTCATTAGATACGTTTAATCAGTTGGGCCAGGCCAGCATCATGATGCTGACCAGCAAAGAAACGCTGCTACCGCTGTTCGCGGCGTTGGTGCTGGTTGGCTTTAGCCTCTCTTCGCGCAAGCACTTCACCCGTTTCCTTGAACGCTCGTCCGCGCGGGTCGGGAAAGTCACCCAGGACCACTTCTGGCTGACAATACGCACGGTATTCTGGTCAATACTCGTCGCTTCGCCGTTGCCAGTGCTGTGGGCAACGCTCGGTTACGGATTGCAGGAAGCCTGGCCTTATCCGTTGGCTGTCGCGATCGGCGATGGCGTTACCGCCACGGTGCCCATGCTGTGGGCGGTAATGATCTGCGCTACCTTTGCGCGTCCCAACGGTCTGTTTATTGCCCACTTTGGCTGGCCGCGGAACCGCGTCGCGAAAGCCATGCACTATTACCTGATGAGCATCGGGCTGATTGTCCCGTTGATCATGGCGGTGATTATGTTTGATAACCTCAATGACCGAGAATTCTCCGCCTCACTGGGGCGTCTGTGCTTTATTCTGATTTGCGGTGCGCTGGCTGTCGTAACCCTGAGCCTGAAACGCGCCGGGATACCGCTGTACCTCGATAAAGAGGGCAACAGCGATAACATGGTCAACAGCATGCTGTGGAATTTGCTGATGGGTGCGCCGCTGATTGCTATTCTCGCCGCAGCGGTGGGCTATCTCGCTACGTCACAAGCCTTGCTGGCGCGTCTTGAAACGTCCGTAGCGATTTGGTTCTTATTACTGGTGGTGTATCACGTTATCCGCCGTTGGATGCTAATTCAGCGCCGCCGCCTGGCGTTTGACCGCGCCAAGCATCGACGCGCTGAAATGCTGGCGCAGCGCGCGCGAGGCGAAGAAGAACCACCGCATTCCACCAGCCTTGAAGGCGCGATTGACGTTGATGAAAGCGAAGTGGATTTGGATGCTATCAGCGCACAATCGCTGCGCCTGGTGCGTTCTATCCTGATGCTTATCGCCCTGCTCTCGGTCATTGTACTGTGGTCAGAAATTCATTCCGCTTTCGGCTTCCTGGAAAACATCTCGTTGTGGGATGTCACCTCCACGGTTCAGGGCGTGGAAAGCTTAGAACCGATAACGCTGGGCGCAGTGCTTATCGCGATTCTGGTGTTTATCATCACCACCCAGTTAGTACGCAACCTGCCCGCGTTGCTGGAGCTGGCACTACTGCAACATCTTGATTTAACCCCCGGTACCGGTTATGCCATCACCACCATCACCAAGTATCTGCTGATGCTGATTGGCGGTCTGGTTGGCTTCTCGATGATCGGTATTGAATGGTCCAAACTGCAATGGCTGGTGGCGGCTCTCGGTGTCGGTCTGGGCTTTGGTTTGCAGGAGATCTTCGCCAACTTTATTTCCGGCCTGATAATCCTGTTTGAAAAACCAATCCGCATTGGCGACACGGTGACGATTCGCGATCTTACCGGTAGCGTGACGAAGATTAATACCCGTGCCACCACTATCAGCGACTGGGACCGCAAAGAGATCATCGTGCCCAACAAAGCCTTTATCACCGAACAGTTTATCAACTGGTCGTTATCCGATTCCGTTACCCGTGTGGTGTTAACCATCCCGGCACCGTCGGAGGCGAACAGCGAGGAGGTTACGCAGATCCTGCTGACTGCCGCGCAGCGCTGTTCTCTGGTTATCGATAATCCGGCACCTGAAGTCTTTCTGGTTGACCTGCAGCAGGGGATTCAAATCTTCGAACTGCGTATTTATGCCGCAGAGATGGGGCATCGCATGCCGCTGCGCCATGAAATCCACCAACTGATTCTGGCAGGCTTCCGCGAGCACGGTATTGATATGCCGTTCCCTCCGTTCCAGATGCGTCTGGAGAGCCTCGGCGGTAAGCAAACAGGGAGAACATTAAGTTCTGCAGGAAGAGGTAGTCGCCCGGCAGGGAGTTTGTAACGCACAATGCAGGCAAGAA
This sequence comes from Citrobacter sp. Cpo037, assembly GCF_030332945.1. Classification (NCBI taxonomy): domain Bacteria; kingdom Pseudomonadati; phylum Pseudomonadota; class Gammaproteobacteria; order Enterobacterales; family Enterobacteriaceae; genus Citrobacter; species Citrobacter sp. Cpo037. Next base: position 42,526 of record NZ_JAOWGW010000053.1, on the reverse strand, counting down.
ATGCCGGATGGCGACCCGTTGGGTCTAATCCGGCCTACGAAGATGCTACTTTGTAGGCCGGATTAGGCAGGTCGTTTATTCCACCGCCCACTCAGGCTCGTTGATCGTGCGACGGCTGTAGTTCTGATAAATCGCCATCGCCAGCAGTGAGAAGAAGATCGGACCGCCGGTCATCCACAGTGCGCTGTTCCAGTCTCCGGCTTCAATTACCGGCTGGATGATAGTGAACACGTTGGCAAACGTCACCACCAGCACGACCACTCCCGTTGCCAGCAACGTCGCCGCTCGGGTTTTAAATACAACAAACGGCCTTTCCAGACCCGGACGGGATTTAAAGAACGGAAACGCCAGCGCCAGGAACAGATACGGCAGCGTCATCGAGACGTTCGCCATCAGCGTCAGTTTGTTATAGAACGCTGAAGCCGTATCACCACCAAATGAAACCAACAGGATAAACAGGCTCACCAGCAGGCACTGTAACCACATTGCCGTCGTCGGCATCCCTACAGCATTCAGTTTGGTCATCGGCGCGGGCCACAACGCCTTCGGCGTGCCCTGAATAATCGCTTTCAGCGGTGAGTAGCTGAGGGTGAAAAAAGCGCCGGTGTAGGCAAGGAACATGGAAAGCCCGGTAATACGTGCAAACCATACGCCCATCACCATTGCGGCATCAGGGGAAAGATGTAGCGCATTACCCAACGTCATTCCGAGGCTTTTCATCAGGATATAGGTAATATTCCCGAGGTTAACTGAGCTATTACTTAATACCTGCTGCCAGTTGGTGCTAACACCCCATAAAAAGATGGCCAGTGAATAACCAACAGAAATGACAATAGCGGCAAAAACAATGCCTTTAGCAAAGTTCTTTTCTGGTTTTTCTGTTTTATCAACCAGTCCCCCCACAGCTTCAATTCCGCCGTAAGCAAAAATGGCAAACACAACAAATGACAACATTGCCAGTCCGGACTGATATCCGGGATTAGGCGAGGAGATGAAATTAATATCCTGTGCAAAGTGGCCACCAGTTAATAACAAAATAGCGACACTCACTAACAACAGAACTAAATTAAGACACATTACGGCAATTCCACCTACAGCCGTAATACGCGCAATCTTATTAATACCCCGGGATGCCACGCAGGTCACCAGGATCATCCAACCGACGGCGAGCAACCCGACAACCTGCGTAGGCTCAAGCCCTGCAATACGCCAGTGCTGCGTCATGTCTGCGCCAAACAAGAAGGTTGAAAAAGGTACCCAGACTTTCGCCGCGGTGCTTACCATCCATATCACATAAGAAGAAAACCACATAAACGTGCCGATAAACGCATAACGCGGTCCAACGCTATTATTCATCCACGAATAGATTCCCCCCTCTTCTTTCCGATAGGCAGAACCCATTTCCGCCATCATTAAAGCAAATGGAATAAAGAATAATAATGCAGAAAATATATACCACGGTATTGCACTATACCCCATTAAATAGAATGCGGAGGGGCTATTAGCAAAACCGAAAACTGACGTAAATATCATGAGAATGAGACCTATCAGGCTCATCTTTTTTATTGTTTGGGTCATTAAACCATCCCTTACTCTGGCAAGCGTTTAACAAACGCCGCTCGCCGGTTGGCACTGCTCTCTTTGCAGAGTTCAGCGATAAAAAAATCAACACAGAATTGATACCTAAACGATATCAAATATCCAGGTGTAAATTGTGGCTATTAGAGGGGAAATGAAAAAATATGCTACAAAGTGGCGATTAAGCCGCCACTTTGTATTGCAGAAGAGTAAATTATGCGCGATCGACGGTAAATGCGATTACCTCGGCCAGGCTCTCTGCGCCCAGCGCCAGCATCACCAGACGGTCAACACCCAACGCCACGCCTGAGCAATCCGGCATGCCCACTTTCAGCGCTTCCAGCAGGTTGGTATCGATAGGTTGCTGCGGCAGGCCACGTGCGGCGCGTTTGCGGTTATCCTGTTCAAATCGCTGCTGCTGTTCGCGCGCGTCGGTCAATTCATGGAAACCATTCGCCAGCTCAATACCTTTGTAATAAACCTCGAAACGTTCAGCCACGCGGTGATCTTCGGTACTGATTTGCGCCAGTGATGCCTGGCTGGCCGGGAAATGATACACAAACGTCGGTTTGTCTTTACCAATATGCGGTTCAACGCCCATCGTAAACAGCAGTTGCAGTAAGGTATCCCGGTCTTCTTCGGTATCAGCGATATTGCTGAGATCCAATTTCGCCGCCGCTTCCCGCAGTTGGGTTTTATCCGCAGACAGCGGGTCAATCTCCAGATGGCGCTGAAAGGCCTGCTGGTAAGAAAGGCTTTCCGCAGGCGAACAGTCCAACACCTGCTGGAGCAAATCATCCACTTCATTCATCAGGCGATACATATCGTAATGCGGACGATACCACTCAAGCATGGTGAATTCAGGGTTGTGATGACGCCCCATCTCTTCATTACGGAAGCTGCGGCATAATTGATACACCGGGCCGCACCCTGCCACCAGCAGGCGCTTCATATGGTATTCAGGGCTGGTCATTAAATAGAGATTCATTCCCTGGGAGTGCCCAGGGCCGACGAAACGCGTTTCGAACGGGAACAGATGGATGTCCGTCACCGTTGCCTGACTCATACAAGGGGTCTCAACCTCAAGCACGCCACGATCGGCAAAAAAGCGGCGAATCTCCGCTATAATTGCTGCACGTTTCAACAGATTGGGGATGGACGCGCTCGGCTGCCAGGTTGCCGTTTCGCTCATGGTTGTTTCTCCGATTTAAGACAAGGGCACGAAGTCTACTCGTATCGCGCTAACGAGACAAATTTCGCGCACCAGTAATCAGCACTGGCAATTGGATAAAAAAAGCGACACAGGGTGGTTTAGTAATTAAATTAATCAAATTCAATGATAATTCCCCCCTCTGATACGCTAAAAAAATCGAACACGTCAAATTTCCCGCACATCCCTAAGACTATACTATTGTACCTATAAAGGAGCAGTGGAAACGCGTTCATAACCTGTTTGAAGCCGATGAAGCATCTGATTCAGGCAGGGATGAAATAACAACAATCTGGAGGAATGTCGTGCAAACCTTTCAAGCCGATCTTGCCATTATAGGCGCCGGTGGCGCGGGATTACGTGCTGCAATTGCTGCCGCACAAGCAAATCCCAACGCTAAAATCGCACTGATCTCAAAAGTGTACCCAATGCGCAGCCATACCGTTGCTGCCGAAGGCGGCTCTGCTGCTGTCGCGCAGGATCATGACAGCTTTGACTACCATTTTCACGATACGGTAGCAGGCGGAGACTGGCTGTGTGAGCAGGATGTCGTGGATTACTTTGTCCACCACTGCCCAACTGAAATGACGCAACTGGAACAATGGGGCTGCCCATGGAGCCGTCGTGAAGACGGTAGCGTCAACGTACGTCGCTTCGGCGGCATGAAAATCGAGCGTACCTGGTTTGCCGCGGATAAGACCGGCTTCCACATGCTGCATACGCTGTTCCAAACATCTTTGCAGTTCCCGCAGATTCAGCGCTTTGACGAACACTTCGTTCTGGATATCCTGGTTGACGATGGCCATGCTCGTGGTCTGGTTGCCATGAACATGATGGAAGGCACGCTGGTGCAAATCCGTGCTAACGCTGTCGTGATGGCAACGGGCGGCGCAGGTCGTGTTTACCGTTACAACACCAACGGCGGCATCGTAACCGGCGACGGTATGGGCATGGCGCTGAGCCACGGCGTTCCGCTGCGTGATATGGAATTCGTTCAGTATCACCCAACAGGTCTGCCAGGCTCCGGTATCCTGATGACTGAAGGCTGCCGTGGTGAAGGCGGTATTCTGGTTAACAAAAACGGCTACCGTTATCTGCAAGACTACGGCATGGGTCCGGAAACCCCGCTGGGCGAGCCAAAAAACAAATACATGGAACTCGGTCCGCGCGACAAAGTTTCTCAGGCGTTCTGGCACGAATGGCGCAAAGGCAACACCATTTCCACTCCGCGTGGCGATGTGGTTCACCTCGACCTGCGTCACCTCGGAGAGAAAAAACTGCTCGAACGTTTACCGTTCATCTGCGAACTGGCGAAAGCTTACGTGGGTGTCGATCCGGTTAAAGAGCCGATCCCGGTACGTCCGACCGCGCACTACACCATGGGCGGTATCGAAACCGATCAGCACTGTGAAACCCGCATTAAAGGTCTGTTCGCTGTCGGCGAATGTTCCTCTGTTGGTCTGCATGGCGCTAACCGTCTGGGCTCTAACTCCCTGGCTGAACTGGTGGTCTTCGGTCGTATGGCCGGTGAGCAGGCTGCAGAACGCGCTGCAACGGCTGGCGCTGCAAACAGTGCCGCTCTTGATGCACAGGTTGCTGGCGTTGAAAAACGTCTGAAAGATCTGGTTAACCAGGAAGGTAACGAAAACTGGTCTAAGATCCGTGACGAAATGGGCCTGTCCATGGAAGAAGGTTGCGGTATCTACCGTACGCCGGAACTCATGCAGAAAACCGTTGATAAGCTGGCGGAACTGCAGGAACGCTTCAAGCGCGTACGTATCACTGATACCTCCAGCGTCTTCAACACCGACCTGCTGTATACCATCGAACTGGGTCACGGTCTGAACGTTGCTGAATGTATGGCGCACTCCGCTCTGGCGCGTAAAGAATCCCGCGGCGCGCATCAGCGTCTGGATGAAGGCTGCACCGAGCGTGACGATGTGAACTTCCTCAAACACACCCTCGCCTTCCGCGATGCTGACGGCACGACTCGCCTGGAATACAGCGACGTGAAAATCACCACTCTGCCACCGGCTAAACGTGTTTACGGTGGCGAAGCGGAAGCAGCCGATAAGAAGGAGAAGGCGAATGGCTGAGATGAAAAACCTGAAAGTTGAGGTGGTGCGCTATAACCCGGAAACCGATACCGCGCCGCACAGTGCTTTCTACGAAGTTCCTTATGATGAAACCACGTCACTGCTGGATGCGCTGGGCTACATCAAGGATAACCTGGCACCGGACCTGAGCTACCGTTGGTCCTGCCGTATGGCGATCTGCGGCTCCTGCGGCATGATGGTCAACAATGTACCGAAACTGGCGTGCAAAACCTTCCTGCGTGATTACACCAACGGCATGAAGGTTGAAGCGCTGGGCAACTTCCCGATTGAGCGCGATCTGGTCGTCGACATGACGCACTTTATCGAAAGCCTGGAAGCGATCAAACCGTACATTATCGGTAACCCGCGTACACCGGATCAGGGTCCAAACACCCAGACTCCGGCGCAGATGGCGAAGTATCATCAGTTCTCCGGTTGCATCAACTGTGGTCTGTGCTATGCAGCGTGTCCGCAGTTCGGCCTGAACCCTGAGTTCATTGGACCGGCTGCGATTACGCTGGCGCATCGTTACAACGAAGATAGCCGCGACCACGGTAAGAAGGAGCGTATGGCTCAGTTGAACAGCCCGAACGGCGTCTGGACCTGTACTTTCGTGGGCTACTGCTCCGAAGTCTGCCCGAAACACGTCGATCCGGCTGCGGCCATTCAGCAGGGTAAAGTTGAAAGTTCAAAAGACTTTCTTATCGCTACCCTGAAACCACGCTAAGGAGTGCACGATGACGACTAAACGTAAAGCCTATGTGCGGCCAATGACGTCCACCTGGTGGAAAAAGCTGCCATTTTATCGTTTTTACATGCTGCGTGAAGGCACGGCAGTTCCGGCAGTCTGGTTCAGCATTGAACTGATTATCGGCCTGTTTGCACTCAAGCATGGTGCAGAGTCCTGGATGGGCTTTGTCGCCTTTTTGCAAAACCCGGTGGTGGTAATCCTTAACATTATCGCCCTGGCAGCAGCGCTGCTGCATACCAAAACCTGGTTTGAGCTGGCGCCAAAAGCAGCCAACATCATCGTAAAAGACGAAAAAATGGGGCCAGAGCCGATCATCAAAGGTCTCTGGGCAGTTACTGTGGTTGCGACAGTAGTCATACTGTTTGTTGCCCTGTTCTGGTAAGGAGTCCGGAATGATTAATCCAAATCCAAAACGCTCTGACGAACCCGTATTCTGGGGCCTGTTTGGTGCAGGCGGTATGTGGAGCGCAATCATTGCGCCGGTAATGATCCTGCTGGTAGGCATTATGCTGCCGCTGGGCTTTGTTCCTGATGCTTTCAGCTATGAACGCGTACTGGCATTCGCTCAGAGCTTCATCGGACGTGCGTTTCTGTTCCTGATGATCGTTCTGCCGCTGTGGTGTGGTTTACACCGTATGCACCACGCGATGCATGACCTGAAAATCCACGTGCCTGCTGGCAAATGGGTATTCTACGGACTGGCAGCAATCCTGACCGTTGTAACGGCTATTGGTATTCTGACCATCTAAGTACATGCGTTAATAATCAGGCCCGCCATTGGCGGGCCTTTTTATTTGTGCAGCACTCCTGTCAACCAACGGGAAAATTCACGCATCGCGGGTGTCTCCGGACGCGATTGCAAACGCGTTATCCAGTAACTTCCCAAATCAATCTGCGTTAAAAACGGTTGAACGATTCGTTCCCTACTGAGTAAATGCGTGAACATTCTGACTGGCGCAATTGCCACACCGATCCCCGCCTGCGCGGCTTCCAGCATGGTGACGGACGAATCAAACACCACCACGTTGTGCGTCGGTGACGGAGGCGCCTCTCCGGCGGCCTGCATCCAAAGCGTCCATTCATCCCGCCTATACGATCGTAATAACGGAAATTTCAGGATGTCCGCAGGCGTTTGAATCTGCGAAGCCAATGTTGGCGAACACAGTGGAGACATCAGCGCGCTACATAAATATTGCGCGTCGGTATCGTGCCAAGCTCCCCCTCCGTAGCGAATGGTATAATCCAGCCCTTCGGCAGCGGGATCCACGCGGTTATTATGGGTAGAAATATGCAAATCAACATGCGGGTAACTGCGCTTAAAATCGCCCAGTAGAGGAAACAGACACCCAACCGCAAAGGTCCCCACCACGCCAATTTTAAGTTTTTCCTGGGTGTGTTTGGTAGCAAAACGATCCAGCATCCCCGCCATACGATCGAAAGAGTCATTAAGTACAGGTAACAGACTTTCCCCTTCAGTCGTCAACATTAATCCACGAGAACCGCGCACAAAAAGCTGACAATTTAGCTGCTGCTCCAGCGCTTTTACATGCTGACTGATGGCAGAATGCGTCACGTTGAGCTCAATCGCGGCGCGGGTAAAACTGAGATGTCTGGCGGCGGCTTCAAAAGCCCGCAGCGAGTTAAGAGGGATATAGCTACGCGTCATCATCCGGCCTGTTAGAAAAACTTATATCTGCTGCTAAATTTAACCGTTTGTCAACACGGTGCAAATCAAACACACTGATTGCGTCTGACGGGCCCGGACACCTTTTTGCTTTTAATTACGGAACTGATTTCATGATGAAAAAATCGTTATGCTGCGCTCTGCTGCTGACAGCCTCTTTCTCCACATTTGCTGCCGCAAAAACAGAACAACAGATTGCCGATATCGTTAATCGCACCATCACCCCGTTGATGCAGGAGCAGGCTATTCCGGGTATGGCCGTTGCCGTTATCTACCAGGGAAAACCCTATTATTTCACCTGGGGTAAAGCCGATATCGCCAATAACCACCCAGTCACGCAGCAAACGCTGTTTGAGCTAGGATCGGTTAGTAAGACGTTTAACGGCGTGTTGGGCGGCGATGCTATCGCCCGCAGCGAAATTAAGCTCAGCGATCCGGTCACGAAATACTGGCCAGAACTGACAGGCAAACAGTGGCAGGGTATCAGCCTGCTGCACTTAGCCACCTATACGGCAGGCGGCCTACCGCTGCAGATCCCCGATGACGTTACGGATAAAGCCGCATTACTGCATTTTTATCAAAACTGGCAGCCGCAATGGACTCCGGGCGCTAAGCGACTTTACGCTAACTCCAGCATTGGTCTGTTTGGCGCGCTGGCGGTGAAACCCTCAGGAATGAGTTACGAAGAGGCAATGACCAGACGCGTCCTGCAACCATTAAAACTGGCGCATACCTGGATTACGGTTCCGCAGAACGAACAAAAAGATTATGCCTGGGGCTATCGCGAAGGGAAGCCCGTACACGTTTCTCCGGGACAACTTGACGCCGAAGCCTATGGCGTGAAATCCAGCGTTATTGATATGGCCCGCTGGGTTCAGGCCAACATGGATGCCAGCCACGTTCAGGAGAAAACGCTCCAGCAGGGCATTGCGCTTGCGCAGTCTCGCTACTGGCGTATTGGCGATATGTACCAGGGATTAGGCTGGGAGATGCTGAACTGGCCGCTGAAAGCTGATTCGATCATCAACGGCAGCGACAGCAAAGTGGCATTGGCAGCGCTTCCCGCCGTTGAGGTAAACCCGCCCGCCCCCGCAGTGAAAGCCTCATGGGTGCATAAAACGGGCTCCACTGGTGGATTTGGCAGCTACGTAGCCTTCGTTCCAGAAAAAAACCTTGGCATCGTGATGCTGGCAAACAAAAGCTATCCTAACCCTGTCCGTGTCGAGGCGGCCTGGCGCATTCTTGAAAAGCTGCAATAACTGACGATGAGGCCCAGGATATTGGGCCTCCTTTCTTTCTCTTTTTTTCCTGTTGTCATCTACACTTAACAAAAATACAGCAAGGAAAATCCCATGCGCATTTTGCCCGTCGTTGCTGCAGTTACGGCTGCATTCCTGGTTGTCGCGTGCAGCTCCCCGACACCGCCGAAAGGCGTTACCGTGGTAAATAACTTTGATGCCAAACGCTATCTGGGAACCTGGTATGAAATTGCGCGCTTCGACCATCGTTTCGAGCGCGGGTTGGATAAAGTGACCGCAACATACAGCTTGCGCGACGACGGCGGCATCAACGTTATTAACAAGGGCTATAACCCTGACAGGGAGATGTGGCAGAAAACGGAAGGGAAAGCCTATTTCACCGGCGACCCAAGCAGAGCCGCGCTTAAGGTTTCTTTTTTCGGCCCCTTCTATGGCGGGTATAACGTAATTGCACTCGACCGGGAATATCGTCACGCGCTGGTTTGTGGTCCGGATCGCGACTACCTGTGGATCCTTTCACGGACCCCTACTATTTCAGATGAAATGAAACAGCAAATGTTAGCCATCGCGACCCGGGAAGGGTTTGAAGTGAATAAACTGATTTGGGTGAAACAGCCTGGCGCTTAGTGAGTGCTCAGCTTCAGACCAATAATGCCAGCAACGATCAGCCCAAGGCTCAGCAAACGTGCCGGGCTGGCAGACTCACCCAGCAGCAAAATCCCTGTAATGGCCGCCCCAACAGCGCCAATACCGGTCCAGACCGCATAAGCGGTTCCTACAGGCAACGTGCGCATTGCCCAAGAGAGCATGGCGATACTGACGATCATCGCCGCAATAGTGATAATGCTTGGCGTAAGACGCGTAAAACCGTGGGTGTATTTCAGGCCAATCGCCCAGACAACTTCGAGCAAACCTGCAATTAATAAAACGATCCAGGACATATCAGGCTCCAGAACAATGGGGCCGTCCCCGGTGAAAGAAGCGTTTGCAGGTCGTCCTGCAAAGCTAATGTGTGAAATGGCATTTTTGCCCGGAAGAAAATGAATTTCAACCTTTTTATTCACCGCCTGCTAAAAGCAAGAATTAAGCATAATTAGCGGCGTAGTTCCCGCATTTGGCACTCATCGGAGTTCTCTATGATGAAGGGCTTTCTGAAACCAGAAAGTCGATTGCCCCTCTTCTGAATGCGAAACGTTTATGCTTAAAATTTTAGTGATTGACCGGTGCCACTTTACCCGCACAGGGATAGAGGCCTTGCTTAATCATTCTGGCAGGTTCAGCTCCTCATTTCTGGTATCAGGAATCAATAATCTCCTGTTAGCAAAAGAGCATATTTTGCAATGGAAACCGCATCTGGTGATCGCGGATTTATACAGTTTTATTAGCGAGACGCACTCCAGTCCGCCAATTAAACCTTTTTTTATGAGTTGTGGCGTCATCCCACTGATTTTACTGCAATCAGCAGACAGACAGCATGCCCCCATCGTGCCCTCTCAATCCGTAGCCCATTCGGTCTTAACCAAGCACACCACGCTGAACACACTCTCCAACACAATTCAGGAAGCGCTTCAGGTTCGCCCCGCATTAGAAATAGCCAAAAACGCCACGCCTTTGCTTACGCCGCAGGAGGAGAAAGTATTATCAATGTGGATGGATGGTGTGAGTAACAATGCCATTGCCGCCGCGCTCAGCATTCATGGCAAAACGGTCTACACCTATAAGCGGAATATCCGTATGAAACTGCACCTGGGGAACCGCTTCTCGCCGTTCCTTTCACTCCCAGGGAAGGGAGATTAACGGTACGACACGTACGTCGTACCGTTCTTCATTATTGCTGAGCTTTTGTCGCTGCACCAGAGATTGCGCTACCGCCTTCAGAGATATCCTGTCCTACGCCTCGTGTGGTATTACACGCGGTTAAAACGGAAGAAAGTACCAACACAGAAAAGATCGCAGCAATTGTCTTCTTAACCATAACGTCTTCCTTTTCTAGCCAATATTGTTTGTGTATAGCTACTTAATAATAGACAAGATCCGGGAGTGTGATGGATAAACACCCGTTTTTAAGACTATATGAAAGGATTAGCTGGCGGCGTGAGAAATTGAATTGCCAAGATGTTTGATGTCTTCACCGAAGCCGCGCGCGGTATTGCATCCCGTCATGAGGATGCTGGTGAAAAGGAGTAGCATTACAAGACCGAGAAGACGTTTCATCATTCCTGCCCTGGAAAAAGTATGGCGCAGCAACCTGCGCCATAAGATCAAATGGAAGACTTATTTTACGCGAGAAACGTATTCGCCGGAGCGGGTATCCACTTTGATCACTTCGCCGATCTGTACGAACAGCGGAACTTTAACGACTGCGCCGGTAGACAGGGTAGCCGGTTTGCCGCCAGTACCAGCGGTATCACCTTTCAGACCTGGGTCGGTTTCAACAACTTCCAGCTCAACGAAGTTCGGCGGAGTTACGGAGATCGGCTGACCGTTCCACAGGGTCACGATGCATTCAGCCTGGTCCAGCAGCCATTTGGCGTTATCGCCTACCGCTTTCTCGTCTGCAGCCAACTGTTCGAAAGTGGTGTTATTCATAAAGTGCCAGAACTCACCGTCGCTATACAGGAAGGTCAGGTTCATGTCGGCTACGTCTGCGCCTTCAGCGGAGTCAGTAGACTTGAAGGTTTTCTCTACGCGAGTACCGGTCAGCAGGCGACGCAGCTTAACGCGCGCAAACGCCTGGCCTTTACCTGGTTTAACGAATTCGCTGGCTTCAACCGCATAAGGTTCGCCGTCCAACATGATTTTAAGACCAGCACGAAAATCGTTGCTATAGTACGTTGCCATAAGGCCCTCTGAAAATTGTTAACTGGTAGCTAAGCCACAAAATGGCGCATATTGTAACCCTAAATACCCCATCCAGAGAAGATTGGTTATCGCAACTTGCCGATGTTGTGACCGATCCCGATGAACTTCTGCATCTTTTGAACATAGATGCAGATGAAAAACTGTTGGCCGGACGCGACGCGAGACGGCTTTTCGCCCTGCGCGTGCCGCGTGCGTTTATTGCCCGCATGGAGAAAGGCAACCCGGACGATCCGCTTTTACGTCAGGTGCTGACTGCCCAGGAAGAGTTTGTGGCCGCGCCAGGCTACTCAACCGACCCACTGGAAGAACAGCACAGCGTGGTTCCCGGTCTGCTGCATAAATATCGCAATCGGGCACTGCTGCTGGTTAAAGGCGGTTGCGCGGTAAATTGTCGCTATTGCTTCCGCCGACACTTCCCATACGCCGAAAACCAAGGCAATAAGCGCAACTGGCAGGTCGCCCTCGACTACATTAACGCGCACCCTGAGCTGGATGAAATCATCTTCTCTGGTGGCGATCCGTTAATGGCCAAGGACCACGAACTGGACTGGTTGCTCACGCAACTGGAAGCTATCCCGCACATTAAGCGTCTGCGTATTCACAGCCGTTTGCCAATAGTGATCCCGGCGCGCATTACAGAAGGACTGGTCGAGCGTTTTGCGCACTCCTCCTTGCAGATTCTGCTGGTCAATCACATTAACCATGCCAATGAAATTGATGAGACGTTTCGCCAGGCGATGAGCAGTCTGCGCGCCGCGGGCGTTACGTTACTCAACCAAAGCGTATTGCTGCGTGACGTAAACGATAACGCACAAACCCTGGCTAACCTTAGCAACGCACTGTTTGATGCCAGTGTGATGCCCTATTACCTGCACGTGCTGGATAAAGTGCAGGGTGCCGCACACTTTATGGTCAGCGACGATGAAGCGCGTCGCATTATGCGTGAGCTTCTGACGCTAGTTTCCGGCTATATGGTCCCCAAACTGGCGCGTGAAATTGGTGGAGAGCCAAGTAAAACACCGCTGGATCTGCAGTTACGCCAACAATAGCCATTACTGAGTGTCCGATTCCGGACACTCACCACGATTAATTATTATTTAAATCTCCACAAGTGGAGCCTCGCTTTTAATCTGTGCTATTTTAATTAGCGCAGTTCAATCATTCATTCGTAAACATTATCAATAGTTTCAAATGCAGAATATTAATAAATATATGGTTAAGGAGAACCTTTTATGGCTATAAGTATTAAGGGCATTAATACTGGCATTATTCGCCAAAAGAATGAATTTGTTGCCATGGCATTAAAAATAAAAGAACCAAGAAACAAAGAATCTCTCTTTTTTCTCTCTCCACTTGGACTTAGAGACCTGCTTATCGCGCTGGAGAGCCGGCTGTTCGCCATTTCTCAGCTAAACAAAGACGAGCGTATGCAATATGAAAAGACATGCGATAAAGCCAGCAAAAAAATGCACGAGAATATTCCGTCAATTCAGGAAGATGAACTAAAAAATGCGGATATTAACCGTCGCATAAATTCGCTGATGTTAGTGGATGACAAAGGCGAGAATTTAACATTTTCTCTGACGTTACATGACGGACAAACATGCGAATTACTGGTTAATGAATTACAGATTCAGGTGTTGGCGCATGCAATTATTCACGCAATAAATAATGCTGGCATGAGAGAACTCGCGCTACGAATAACATCGCTGCTGGATTTCCTGCCGCTGTACGATGTTGATTGTCAGCAAAACGACAATCTGGAATACGACTCTTATACACAACCCGAATGGAAACATAACCTGTTTAATCATTATCTGGCGATTATTTACCGCTATAAAGATGATAAAGGAAAAGCCCAGTTTTGTGGTTCGGTAGTGAAAACTCGCGCCCTTTCCGGTAGCAAAGAAGCCGAAGCCATTACTCGCCGCCTTCTCGACTTCAGCCCGCGGCTGAAAAAACTTGCCGGTGTACCGTGCCAGGTGTTTGTCAGAACGTTGACGGGTGATAAGGCGCAAAAGCTCAATCAGGATCAGTGCCTGCGCGCACTGCATCATTTACGCGTTCAGTCTGCGCATAAAACTCAGAATGCCTGATGGCGCTGCGCTTATCAGGCCTACGATTGCATGAGCCTGTCCAGGCCACTTTATTACACAAAATCATTCAATCTGCATCGCGGCGGCAAGCGAAGAAATCCCCAGGAGCATAGATAACTATGTGACTGGGGTTTCATAGCGCAGTCAACAAAGAGGCAGCTTGAAGGATGAAGTGTAATCAGTTAGGGCACTTATAAACCTGACCAATCATCTCACTGGCGGTAGGAACAAAGCTGGACAGCATTCCCTGCGATGGGCTGCTGACGCCATAAATCACGTTACCGCCCATTGCCGCAGCCTGGTTACGCAGATCGTTTGCTGCGCCACGCATTGAGCCGCCCTCTTCGCCGTGCTGGCCTGAAAGCCAGTTGCTTTGCTTACCGGTTGCGGTGCCTATCAATTGGCACTCTGCACCAGGCTTGTCTTCAACAAAACGTACGCTTTGCCCGGCAGAACTCAGTTCGTTGCTGGAGCTACAACCCGCCATCAGTAGCGCGGCACCAACGATCCCTGCTAAATATTTCACGTGCATGTCATTCCCCATAATCAATTAGTTGGACGTTTTGTCCGTAGCTGAATCATATACTAAAAAGATGACCAAAAGAAAAACCCCCGGACATTTCTGCCCGAGGGTTTCTCAATTCTGGGAGATGAGCACCCAAATCATTCTGGTTGCAGGAAGGCGGCCAGTTTGTTAATCCCCAGGAGCTTACTCAAGTAAGTGACTGGGGTTAGCAAACGCAGCCAACGCATCTGCGGCCTGAAGGATGCAGGGTGTGGGCAATTACATCATGCCGCCCATACCACCCATGCCACCCATACCGGCAGCACCTAAGTCAGGCGCATCGCCTTTCGGCAGGTCGGTAACCATGCACTCGGTGGTGATCATCAGACCCGCAACAGAAGCCGCGTACTGCAGAGCAGAACGAGTTACTTTGGTTGGATCCAGGATACCCATGTCGATCATGTTGCCGTATTCTTCAGTTGCAGCGTTGTAACCGTAGTTACCGTCACCAGCTTTCACGGTGTTAGCCACTACAGACGGCTCTTCGCCGCAGTTCAGTACGATTTGACGCAGTGGGGATTCCATTGCGCGCAGCGCAACTTTGATACCTACATTCTGGTCTTCGTTCTGACCTTTCAGGCCGGCAATTTTAGACGCTACGCGAATCAGCGCAACACCACCACCAGCAACCACGCCTTCTTCTACCGCAGCACGGGTAGCGTGCAGGGCATCTTCAACGCGGGCTTTCTTCTCTTTCATTTCAACTTCAGTCGCAGCACCAACTTTGATAACCGCAACGCCGCCTGCCAGTTTCGCTACGCGCTCCTGCAGTTTTTCACGGTCATAGTCGGAAGTTGCTTCTTCGATCTGCTGACGAATCTGAGTCACGCGACCCTGGATTGCAGCTTCGTCGCCCACGCCATCAATGATGGTGGTGGTATCTTTGTTGATAACAACGCGTTTCGCCTGACCCAGATCTTCCAGAGTTGCTTTTTCCAGCTCCATACCGATCTCTTCAGAGATAACGGTACCACCGGTCAGGGTAGCGATATCCTGCAGCATTGCTTTACGACGATCGCCGAAGCCTGGTGCTTTAACTGCAGCGACTTTCACGATACCGCGCATGGTGTTAACAACCAGAGTTGCCAGCGCTTCGCCTTCAACATCTTCAGCGATGATCAGCAGCGGTTTGCCTGCTTTCGCTACAGCTTCCAGAACCGGCAGCATTTCGCGGATGTTGGAGATTTTCTTGTCAGCCAGCAGGATGAACGGGCTTTCCAGTTCTACTGCGCCAGTTTCCGGCTTGTTGATGAAGTAAGGAGACAGGTAGCCACGGTCGAACTGCATACCTTCAACCACGTCAAGTTCGTCCTGCAGACCGGTACCGTCTTCAACGGTGATCACGCCTTCTTTACCGACTTTGTCCATCGCTTCAGCGATCAGTTTACCTACGGTTTCGTCGGAGTTAGCGGAGATGGTACCAACCTGAGCAATAGCTTTAGAGTCGGAGCACGGTACGGACAGTGCTTTCAGTTCTTCAACTGCAGCAGCGACAGCTTTGTCGATACCACGTTTCAGATCCATCGGGTTCATGCCCGCAGCAACGGCTTTCAGACCTTCAGTGATGATGGACTGAGCCAGTACGGTTGCGGTGGTGGTACCGTCACCTGCAGCGTCGTTCGCTTTAGAGGCAACTTCTTTCACCATCTGCGCACCCATGTTTTCGAACTTGTCTTCCAGTTCGATTTCACGTGCTACGGAAACACCATCTTTAGTGATGGTCGGTGCACCGAAAGATTTATCCAGAACTACGTTACGGCCTTTTGGACCGAGAGTAACTTTCACTGCATCTGCCAGTACGTTTACGCCGCGCAGCATTTTCACACGAGCGTCGTTACCGAATTTTACGTCTTTAGCTGCCATTTTCTCTTTCCCTTAAATTCGTATGTTCAGTGTCGTTCGCGGATTAGGCTTCAACAATCGCCAGGATGTCGCTTTCAGACATGATCAACACTTCTTCATTGTCGATCTTCTCAGATTTAACACCGTAGCCATCGTTGAAAATAACGATATCGCCGACTTTCACGTCCAGCGGCTGTACGGTACCGTTGTCCAGGATGCGACCCTTACCGACAGCGATGATTTCGCCACGAGTTGATTTACCTGCTGCAGAACCAGTCAGTACGATGCCGCCAGCAGATTTGGATTCAACTTCTTTACGTTTGACGATCACACGATCATGTAACGGACGAATACTCATTGATAGCTCTCCTTTGAGAAAGTCTTTATCAGTTATGGGTGACGCCGGCCCGTAAACGGTTTCCCGGCTAGTGACCAGAGAGATGGGGATGGGGTTTTGTGCCTTCAAGGGGGCAAGCGAAAAAAATTTTTTATCAGCAGAAAATCCCGTCAAAACGCCGACGCACCTCACATTTCATAACGATTTCAGTCACGTCGTCATAAGCAAATCTGATTGTGATACCATCAAAAATCTGCGCTGTAGCCCGGTCAATGGGCATAACCGGATAACAACTTATGAGCGGACTGAAACAAGAGCTGGGACTGGCTCAGGGCGTTGGCCTGTTGTCGACATCATTGTTGGGTACAGGCGTTTTTGCCGTCCCCGCGCTGGCCGCAGTGGTTGCGGGCAACAACAGCCTGTGGGCATGGCCGGCGCTGATTGTTTTGGTCTTTCCCGTAGCGATTGTCTTCGCCGTACTGGGTCGTCATTTTCCCAGCGCAGGCGGTGTGGCGCATTTTGTCGGCATGGCCTTTGGTTCGCGCCTGGAGCGCGTCACCGGATGGTTATTTTTGTCGGTCATTCCTGTCGGCTTGCCTGCGGCATTGCATATCGCCGCCGGATTCGGTCAGGCGATGTTTGGCTGGCATGACGAGCAGCTTTTGCTGGCTGAGCTCGGTACGCTGGCATTGGTTTGGTACATCGGCTCCCGCGGCGCAAGCTCCAGCGCGAATCTACAAACGGTCATTGCCGGGCTGATTGTTGCCCTGGTTGTTGCTATCTGGTGGGCGGGCGATCTGACACCTGGCGAAATCCCCTTCCCTGCGATTACCGATATTGAGCTTCCCGGCCTGTTCGCCGCGTTGTCGGTCATGTTCTGGTGCTTTGTCGGCCTTGAAGCGTTTGCTCACCTGGCGTCTGAATTCAAAAATCCGGAGCGAGACTTCCCACGCGCACTGATGATCGGCCTGCTGTTGGCGGGATCTGTTTATTGGGCATGCACCGTTGTCGTTCTCCATTTTGGTGCCTACGGCGAGCAAATGGCGGCCGCAGCGTCGCTGCCAGAGATCGTCGTGCAACTGTTTGGCGTACAAGCTCTGTGGGTCGCCTGCATCATTGGTTATCTGGCCTGTTTTGCCAGCCTCAACATTTATATACAAAGCTTCGCCCGGCTGGTCTGGTCGCAAGCGCAGTATAAGCCGGAGAGTTATCTGGCTCGTCTGTCCCCCCGCCACCTTCCGCGCAATGCGCTTAACGCCGTATTGGGCTGCTGCGTAGTCAGTACTCTGTGCATCTATATGCTGCAAATCAATCTCGATGCGTTAATCGTCTACGCCAACGGCATCTTTATTATGATTTATTTGTTGTGCATGTTGGCGGGGTGTCGATTATTGAAAGGGCATTATCGCGCACTGGCGGTCATTGGTGGTCTGCTGTGTCTACTGCTACTGGCGATGGTCGGCTGGAAGAGTCTGTACGCGTTGATTATGCTGGCAGGACTGTGGCTGTTTTTACCCCGCAGGCCAGATAAGGCAACGTTGACGCCATCATCCGGCCTATAAACACTTTTGCCGGATGGCGCTAACGCTTATCCGGCCTACATACTGATGCTTAATCCCGGCGATCGTCTTTATGTTCGATGCTGTCGCGCTTGTCATCCTTGCGCTGAAATTCACCATCAAAAGTCTCACCGCCGCCCGTTCCGGCGCTAAAACCACCGCCAGGCATACGCGAAAAACGCAAATGTGGCAGCAGTTTCATCGTCAGATGTTTTTGCACCGGGGGTAATAAAAGAAGAAGACCGAGGAAATCGGTGAAAAATCCGGGCAGCACCAACAGCAGACCGGCAATAATCAGCGATACGCTTTTGATCATTTCTGCAGCCGGACTTTCACCTGCCGCCATTTTCTGTTGCATCAGTAAAAAGTTCTTAAATCCCTGATTACGAACCAGAGACATACCGATAACCGATGTAAAAATAACCAAAATCAGCGTCATCAGGACGCCCATCACATGGGCAACCTGAATGAAAATAGATATCTCTATGTAAACATAGAGAAAAATGGCAAGTAATGGTATCCAGCGCAAAGGGATCTCCTGTTAATAACAGCCGTTTTGTTCAACTTCTGTTCGAAAAATTATGTTAATCGCATCGATTTGATATTGTGGTGGTTAGCAAAATTTCAAGTGGCTTGTACACTAATATTTAGGGTTAATCACAAAGGGGTGATCCATTTCACAGAATAATAAATAAGGGGTAAATTCCACGCTTTAAGTGATCCAGATTACGGTAGAAATCCTGAACCAGCATATGATCTCGGGTATCAGACCGATGCAGGGGATAATCGTCGGTCGAGAAACAATCGAAATCACATATATCCTGTGTGTTTAGTCAAATCATTGGCAGCTTGAAAAAGAAGGTTCACATGTTAAACAACATTCGTATCGAAGAAGACTTGTTGGGTACCAGGGAAGTTCCAGCGGACGCCTACTACGGTGTCCACACTCTGAGAGCGATTGAAAACTTCTACATTAGCAACAACAAAATCAGCGATATTCCTGAATTTGTTCGCGGTATGGTAATGGTTAAAAAGGCAGCGGCTATGGCCAACAAAGAGCTGCAAACCATTCCTAAGAGCGTGGCAAATGCCATCATCGCGGCGTGTGATGAAGTCCTGAATAACGGAAAATGCATGGATCAGTTCCCGGTAGACGTTTACCAGGGTGGTGCGGGTACCTCCGTCAACATGAACACCAACGAAGTTCTGGCCAATATCGGTCTGGAACTGATGGGTCACCAGAAAGGTGAATATCAGTACCTGAACCCGAACGACCACGTTAACAAATGTCAGTCTACCAACGACGCATACCCAACTGGCTTCCGTATCGCTGTATACGCATCCATCATCAAACTGGTTGATGCACTGAACCAGCTGCGCGAAGGCTTCGAGAAAAAAGCTGTTGAATTCCAGGACATCCTGAAAATGGGTCGTACCCAGCTGCAGGATGCTGTACCGATGACCCTCGGTCAGGAATTCCATGCTTTTAGCGTACTGTTGAAAGAAGAAGTGAAAAACATTAGCCGTACCGCTGAGCTGCTGCTGGAAGTTAACCTCGGCGCGACAGCAATCGGTACTGGTCTGAACACGCCGAAAGAGTACTCTCCGCTGGCAGTACAGAAACTGGCTGAAGTCACCGGCTTCGCCTGTGTTCCGGCAGAAGACCTGATTGAAGCAACTTCTGACTGTGGCGCATACGTTATGGTGCACGGCGCACTGAAACGTCTGGCTGTGAAGATGTCCAAAATCTGTAACGACCTGCGTTTGCTCTCCTCTGGTCCGCGTGCAGGTCTGAACGAGATCAACCTGCCGGAACTGCAGGCAGGTTCTTCTATCATGCCAGCTAAAGTGAACCCGGTTGTTCCGGAAGTCGTAAACCAGGTGTGCTTCAAAGTCATCGGTAACGACATCACTGTAACCATGGCATCTGAAGCTGGTCAGCTGCAGCTGAACGTAATGGAGCCGGTCATTGGTCAGGCAATGTTTGAATCCATTCACATTCTGAGCAACGCTTGCTACAACCTGCTGGAAAAATGCGTTAGTGGTATCACTGCTAACAAAGAAGTCTGTGAAGCGTTTGTATTCAACTCCATCGGCATCGTTACTTACCTCAACCCGTTCATTGGTCACCACAACGGCGACATCGTCGGTAAAATTTGTGCCGAAACCGGTAAGAGCGTACGTGAAGTTGTCCTGGAGCGCGGTCTGTTGACCGAGTCTGAACTGGACGATATCTTCTCTGCACAGAACCTGATGCACCCTGCTTATAAAGCAAAACGTTATACTGATGAAAGCGAACAGTAATCGTGTAGGGTAGTACCGGAGAAGGCACGTCATGATGACGTGCCTTTTTTCTTACTCGAAGTTACTTAAAAACAACAATTTAATATCAACTTGTTAAACAACAAGGAAGGCTAATATGATAGTTTTAGAACTTATCATCGTTTTGCTGGCAATCTTTTTAGGTGCCAGACTTGGGGGTATCGGTATTGGATTTGCAGGTGGGCTGGGTGTTCTGGTTCTCGCCGCTATCGGCGTAAAACCCGGTAATATCCCGTTCGATGTTATTTCCATCATCATGGCGGTTATCGCTGCCATTTCAGCTATGCAGATTGCAGGTGGTCTGGACTATCTGGTTCATCAAACTGAAAAACTGCTGCGTAAAAACCCGAAATACATCACGATCCTTGCACCTATCGTGACCTATTTCCTGACCATCTTCGCAGGTACCGGCAACATCTCTCTGGCAACGCTGCCAGTTATCGCCGAAGTTGCGAAAGAACAAGGGATCAAACCTTGCCGCCCGCTCTCTACTGCAGTAGTTTCTGCACAGATTGCGATTACGGCGTCTCCAATCTCCGCAGCCGTGGTTTACATGTCCTCTGTAATGGAAGGTCATGGCATCAGCTACATTCACCTGCTGTCCGTGGTCATTCCGTCCACCCTGCTGGCTGTTCTGGTCATGTCCTTCCTGGTAACTGCACTGTTCAACTCCAAACTGTCTGACGACCCGATTTATCGTAAGCGTCTGGAAGAAGGCCTGGTTGAACTGCGTGGTGAAAGACAAGTTGAAATCAAAGCTGGCGCAAAAACTTCTGTTTGGTTGTTCCTGCTGGGCGTGGTTTGTGTCGTCGTATATGCGATCGTCAACAGCCCAAGCCTCGGTCTGGTCGCTAAACCGCTGATGAACACCACCAACGCAATCCTGATCATCATGCTGAGCATCGCGACGCTGACCACGATCATCTGCCGCGTTGAAACTGACTCCATCCTGAACTCCAGCACTTTCAAAGCCGGTATGAGCGCCTGTATTTGTATCCTGGGTGTTGCATGGCTGGGTGATACCTTCGTATCTCACAACATTGACTGGATCAAAGATACTGCAGGTAGCGTAATTCAGGGTCATCCGTGGCTGCTGGCTGTCATCTTCTTCTTTGCTTCTGCACTGCTGTACTCTCAGGCTGCAACCGCTAAAGCACTGATGCCGATGGCTCTGGCTCTGAACGTTTCCCCACTGACTGCTGTTGCGTCTTTCGCCGCGGTTTCTGGCCTGTTCATTCTGCCAACCTACCCAACTCTGGTTGCGGCAGTTCAGATGGATGACACCGGTACAACTCGCATCGGTAAATTCGTCTTTAACCATCCGTTCTTCATCCCGGGTACTCTGGGTGTGGTTCTGGCTGTCTGCTTCGGCTTCTTGCTGGGCAGCTTCATGCTGTAAGTTTTTCCTGCAGGGTGCCTGGGCGCCCTGCAGTTCCTCCTCCCCACCCCGCTTTAACTAACATCCTTCCCTCGTCCGTTGTATAGTGACCATTCTTTTGCTGGTTACTCTGTTCTTTCGAGGTGTTTATGCTTGATGTAAAGAGTCAGGATATTTCCATCCCCGATACCGTTGTGGTGCTCTGTACCGCCCCGGATGAAGCAACCGCCCAGGATCTCGCCGCCAAAGTGCTGGCGGAGAAGCTGGCTGCCTGTGTGACCCTGCTACCCGGTGCGACCTCCCTCTACTATTGGGAAGGC
Source organism: Citrobacter sp. Cpo037 (assembly GCF_030332945.1). Lineage (NCBI taxonomy): Bacteria > Pseudomonadati > Pseudomonadota > Gammaproteobacteria > Enterobacterales > Enterobacteriaceae > Citrobacter > Citrobacter sp. Cpo037. The sequence continues at coordinate 20,667 of NZ_JAOWGW010000053.1, read as the reverse complement.
AAACTGGAACAGGAATATGAAGTCCAGATGATTTTAAAAACCACCGTCACACACCAGCAAGCCCTTCTCGATTGCCTGAAGTCACATCATCCGTATCAAACGCCTGAACTTCTGATTTTACCCGTCACTCACGGAGACTTTGATTACCGCTCATGGCTCAACGCATCCTTACGCTGATCCTGCTGCTGTGCAGCACATCTACCTTTGCCGGATTATTTGACGCGCCTGGCCGCTCGCAGTTTGTTCCTGCCGATCGGGCGTTTGTTTTTGATTTTCAGCAAAACCAACACGATCTGAACCTCACATGGCAGGTTAAAGATGGCTACTATCTGTATCGCAAACAGATAAGCATTGCGCCATCTCAGGCCGATATTGCTGAGGTAAAACTACCGCCAGGCGTCTGGCATGAAGATGAGTTTTACGGCAAAAGTGAGATTTACCGTAAACAGCTGACTGTCCCGATCACGGTCAATCAGGCTAAGTCTGGCGCAACATTAACGATCACATATCAGGGCTGCGCCGACGCTGGATTTTGCTATCCGCCAGAAACAAAAACGGTGCCATTAAGTGAAGTGTCTGCCGGTTCTGCGGCGGCCCCTGCGCCAGCCCCAGCCACTGCAGATCCGCAAGAGAAACCGCAGCCCACGGCCCAACTCCCCTTCTCCGCGCTGTGGGCATTGCTGATCGGAATTGGTATCGCATTTACGCCTTGCGTACTGCCGATGTATCCGCTGATTTCCGGTATCGTACTGGGTGGCAAGCAACGCTTATCAACCGGACGGGCACTGCTGCTGACTTTTATCTACGTTCAAGGGATGGCGCTCACCTATACCGCGCTGGGTTTGGTTGTTGCAGCCGCCGGTTTGCAGTTCCAGGCCGCGCTTCAGCATCCCTACGTCCTGATTGGCCTTGCCGTCATCTTTACGCTGCTGGCTCTGTCGATGTTTGGCCTGTTCACGCTGCAATTGCCTTCATCACTGCAAACGCGTCTCACGCTAATGAGTAACCGCCAGCAAGGCGGATCTCCCGGCAGCGTCTTTGCGATGGGAGCGATTGCTGGCCTCATCTGTTCTCCTTGCACAACGGCCCCGCTAAGCGCGATTTTGCTGTATATCGCTCAGAGCGGGAACATGTGGCTGGGAGGCGGCACACTGTATCTGTATGCTTTGGGGATGGGATTCCCCCTGATGCTGATTACCGTATTTGGCAACCGCCTGCTGCCTAAAAGTGGCCCATGGATGGAACATGTCAAAACCGCTTTTGGCTTTGTCATTCTGGCGCTTCCCGTCTTCTTACTCGAACGTATCGTTGGCGACGAGTGGGGCGTTCGCTTATGGTCACTGCTAGCCGTCGCGTTCTTTGGCTGGGCGTTCATCACCAGCCTACAGGCAAAGCACGCCTGGATGCGTATCGTGCAGATTGTCCTGTTAGCCGCAGCACTGGTAAGCGTGCGTCCATTGCAAGACTGGGCGTTCGGCGCACCACATGCTCAAACCCAGGCACATCTTAACTTCACGCCGGTGGCATCGGTAGATGCGTTAAATCAAGCACTGGCGCAAGCTAAAGGCAGGCCAGTCATGCTGGATCTGTATGCCGACTGGTGTGTAGCCTGTAAGGAATTTGAAAAGTACACGTTCAGTAATCCGCAGGTTCAGCAAGCGCTAGGCAACACGGTGCTATTGCAGGCAGATGTGACAGCAAACAATGCCCAGGATGTCGCTCTCCTGAAACATCTACAGGTTTTAGGTTTGCCGACTATCTTGTTCTTTGATGCCGAGGGGAAAGAGCACCCGGAAGCTCGGGTTACGGGCTTTATGGATGCCGCGACCTTCAGCGCACATTTGCGCGATCGCCAACCGTGAGCGACACTTGCAACAGGAAATACGGAGGAGAATACCGTGCAACGTGAAGATGTCCTGGGAGAAGCCCTGAAATTACTTGAGGTGCAAGGGATAGCCAATACCACGCTGGAAATGGTGGCCGAACGCATCGATTATCCTCTGGATGAACTGCAGCGCTTTTGGCCCGATAAAGAGGCCATTCTGTACGATGCGCTACGCTACCTCAGCCAGCGGGTGGATATCTGGCGGCGTCAGCTTTTGCTGGATGACACGCTGAGCGCTGAGCAGAAATTACTGGCGCGCTACACTGCGCTGTCCGAATGCGTGAGCAATAATCGCTATCCCGGCTGTCTGTTCATCGCCGCCTGTACGTTTTACCCCGATCCCGGGCATCCGATCCATCAGTTAGCCGATCAGCAAAAAAAGGCGGCACATGACTTCACCCATGAGCTGCTGACTACGCTGGAAGTTGACGACCCGGCAATGGTCGCCAAACAGATGGAACTGGTGCTGGAAGGCTGCCTGAGCCGCATGCTGGTTAATCGTAGCCATGCTGATGTCGAAACGGCACACCGCCTGGCTGAAGATATCCTGCGCTTTGCCCAGTGCCGAATGGGCGGTGCGCTGACCTAAGCGAGCATTACCTGTTTTCGTCGCCTCTGCCGGATAGATTTGTGCAAACTTCAGGCATAACCATGCAGATTGCCGCAATATTAAGCGGTTGAACAATGTTTCCAGAAATTTGATTGACTGACAGACGTGAATACGGTTTAATGCGCCCCGTTGCCCGGATAGCTCAGTCGGTAGAGCAGGGGATTGAAAATCCCCGTGTCCTTGGTTCGATTCCGAGTCCGGGCACCAATTATTTAGAAACGGGCGTCTACTGACGTCCGTTTTGCTTTATAAAGTCAATAAGTTATACCCTTCACCACGTCTACTACCGTTAGTTAAAATCTACTGGTATTGCTCCCTTTTTGTTGGTAAAAAAGCTGGTAAACTCAGTTCGATGAGTTTTTTACCAACATTTGGGCAAGGGGACTTGTCATGCGTTTAACTGATATTGCTGTAAAAAACGCCAGGCCTTCCGGCAAGCAGGTCAAGCTATCTGATGGAAAGGGGTTGTATCTGTTGGTGCATCCTAACGGGTCGAAGTATTGGCAGGTTGCTTATCGCTATGATGGTAAGCAGAAAGTCTTTTCTCTCGGCACGTATCCCAATGTTCCCCTCGCAGAAGCTCGCACAAAGCTCGTAGAGGTGAAATCTCTGTTAGCTGATGGAATTGATCCACTCCAACAAAAAAAGGCTGTAAAGGCTGAGGAGCGCGGTGATTTTACGTTTGAAGCTGTCGCGCGCGTCTGGCACGATAAGATGTCCGTTAGTGAGCGCTGGATACCTCAACATAGTGAACGAATTTTAAACAGCCTCATCAATCATCTTTTCCCCACAATTGGTTCAAAAGATATTACGAAGCTGACCACTCGCGATCTGCTTCGGCCCTTGCGTAAAATTGAGGCCAAAGGTCAGCACGAAACCGCTTCACGTCTGAAACAGCGGATCACAGCTATCATGCGTTATGCCGTTCAGGAAGATATGATTACCCATAATCCCGCTAATGAACTTGGCGGTACGTTAATCACACCTAAAAGAACGCATTACCCAGCGCTTGAACTTGAACAGATACCCGATCTACTTGCTCGTATTGATGCTTATAATGGCCGTAGATTAACGATATTGGCTTTAAAGCTCACGATGCTTGTATTTATCAGGTCAAGTGAATTACGCTTCGCCAGATGGCCAGAAATAGATTTTAAAAATGCCTTATGGGTTATTCCAACTGAAAGGGAAGAAATAGAAAACGTCAAGTTTTCAGAACGAGGTTCAAAAATGCGCATACCGCATTATGTTCCCCTGTGCAGACAGTCAATAGAAATACTTAAAGAGTTAAAAGATATTAGCCATGATGTTTCTGATGGGAAAGGTCTAATATTTATTGGTGCTCATGATTATCGTAAACCAATGAGCGAAAACACAATCAACAAATCTCTTCGTCAAATGGGTTATGACACCCAAAAGGATATATGCGGTCATGGTTTCCGCACAATGGCTTGTAGTTCTCTTGTTGAGTCTGGTATATGGACAGAAGATGCTATTGAAAGACAAATGAGCCACAAAGAGCAAAACAATGTCAGGGCTGCTTATACCCATAAAGCAAAACATATAACACAGCGTCGATTAATGTTGCAGTGGTGGGCTGATTATCTCGATGCTAATAAGGAAAAACATATTATGCCTTTTGATTTTGCAAGAACAAATAATTAAAAATAACAGGAGGGAGGAGCACTTGGTACTCCCTCATCAAAAAGACACTTTCGCACTCCCACGTTGCCACCCTGTATCATTCCAACTGTTCGTTGCTGACTATCTTCTGAATAGCCCCCCTATCCCAAAAAGCCTGGATTCTGTGTAAAACCAATCAAAACAGGAAAGCATTTCCATAATCATCTGACATAACTCAATTAAATCTCCCCCTTCCAGTATCGTTTAAAACGATCAAAACCAAAATAATGATAGACAATAACTATCATATAACATTTATCGATCGGTATTATCGATGCAGTTACCGATCGATGACCACTGACTTAATCGTCATAACCTATCAATAGATACTTATTGATCCTTTTTATCGATCATTGCTATTGAGAAGCTCCTTTCTGATGTTATGCTTTTCGAGCGAGCGAGAGGTAAGACACATTGGAATGGGGATTTACATTATGGGGATCAACGTTGTGGTTAAAGTAAAAAAAATTACCGGGCTTGTTCTAGTTTCTTCTTTTATTTTATCGGGTTGCCAACAACTTCAAAGCTCATATAATTCTTTATCAGAGGGGCTAAATAAAATTTCAATACCAAACATTACTAATTCAAAGAAAAATGAATTAGACGAAAAGTCGTTCACAAAAACATCCTTAAAAGCAATTTGTTCAGATTTTCAAAAAAATCAGTATATGGCAAATGACAAGTGGGATAGTAAATACATTGAGTTTACAGATAAGATAATTAATGTAGCACAAGCTGGACCACGTTTTACTGGAGATCCAGATTTTAAAGGCACACAAGCTGTTTTTATTTTCGACTCAGGGATTATATCAAGTGGATATAGGGCATGTAAGGCAGGTGCATTTGTTAAATATGATGATCTTAAAAAATATAACGTTGGCGATGTAGTTACAGTAAAAGGGTTTGTACTTATAGATAATGTTGGTGGAGCGAGCAATCAAATATCGTTATCACCTGCCAAGATTTTAAATAAATAAAAACAATAGTTATCACTTAATAATAAAATGGAGTTAACAATGAATAAATATATATTATTAGTCGCCGTTTTTCTCCTCAGCGCTTGCGATTCATCATATAGTGTTAGTGACTTTACTGGCAATCATGAATTAATGGAAAAGTGGGTCATAAAATGTCAAAAGGTAACTAACCCATCAGACACTATAATAGAGAATTGTCAAAACTTACAGAAAGCACAAATGCAAGAATTAGATAAAGCAACAGATGACATAATAAAGAACATGGGTAAAAAACGATATTAATCAACGCAATTAAAACAAAATATCTATCCATAACATTACTCATAGACTCATGTTAACTTAATAAAGAGGATACTATGGCAATCTGCCCATTTTGTAAAAGCACTGTCAGCGATGATGCGACCGTGTGCCCCAAATGCCATGCCGAAAAAGAAACAACTTTTAAAGGTCACTTTGAAAGAGCAGCAGAACAAATGAAACCAATGCTAACGTTATTTGGTATGTTTGGGCTTCTCATAGGTTTTTCTTTCGGAACACTCATAGGTTTAAAAACATTTTGGATTGCTGGTTTTCTTGTAGGTGTTGTAATTTTCATTTTCGTAACGTTTTTCCCTGCGATAATAAAAGCACTCTTTAAAAAAAATAAGGTAGTTTGGTATAGATAATCTTTTCATTTTTCAGTTATTTTGTGTCCATTAACAGTTCAGAGGTGGTGTTTTTTCATACAACCACCTTTTCTGTATATAAACCGGAAACCATCATGAAAAAACTCTTTGCATTAGCTTTTATTATATTCTTATCTGGATGTAATGATAAAATAGATTGTAATACGACCTCTGTCACCGATGACATTAAATCGAGTATTATATTGGGCTTTACTAAAATATTCCCAATGATGTATGACAAGGTATCACTGGAAAGCGGTGCTACTATTGATATAGAAGGAAAGGCCATAAAAAGTGAAAACAAAGATATCCAAGTATGTGAATATAATTTCAAAATGCATCCTGCAACGGATAGCGCAGTTGAATTTTACAATGCCACCCCTATAAGGGTAAAACTATCTGAAAATGATGGCGTCACCTCAATAATATCTCGAAATGATGTTGTTAGTAGTGTTATTGAACTAATAAGAAATGAAAACATAATAGAGAATAAGGATGTAAAACCAACTGAAAAGCAAGCCGCATTAATTGAATCAACGAGAAAAAAAGAAGCTGAAAGAGAAAAAGAAAAGGCAGATAGAGAAAAGTCAGAAATAGAGAAAAAAGAAAAAGAGAGCAAAAAAACAGAAGAAATATTTAACAAAATGAAAGCAATGAGTGATGATAGTTATCACTTAGTCAGTAAGAATGACTTAGTAATATTTGACACTGTTAATGGTAACTATAATTTGACAGATGAAAAATATTTGGAATACTTCAGCTCAGCGTATAATAACGAGAGCGACCCTTTTAAAAAAGAAGATATTAAAGCGAGTGAATTAGAAAGAATAAAATCAGAGTTTAGCAAGTTTAAAAAAGGAGAGCCTATTTTTATTAAATACCCTGCAATAATAAGTAGCCTTTCAAAAAACACTAATTTTATGGGAATGACAAGAAAAGAAATGGATTCTTATGTCGGAGCGGAGGTTGATGGGAGAGGTAGTTTAGCTTCTGGCTTCGATGTTTCAAATAACACCCTAGATTTGTCAAAAACGAATTATAGCGCATTCTGCAATAACGGAAGTGAAGATCCAAATTCAATAAATAGATTCGTTGGTGCGGGCCGTTTATATATAAGTATAACTGCTATAAATAACCAGGCCCCGTGTTTAATAAAATTTAAAGACCGAGATGAGGCGAAATACGTCTACGATGCTATTTCTAACTATGACAAAAGAATAGGGTTGGAAATGAATCTATATCTCGATGGAACAACTACTAATAATGGTCTAAATGCTTATAACTCGAGTCTGAAATTAGTGTTAAGAGATAAAAATGATAACACCAAAGAATATATAACCTCAAAGTAAAAATAAAACAAAAGGCCTATACACATATATTATGTATAGGCCCTTATGATTACAGTTTACAGACCGATATAATTTTATGTTAAGAGGATATTAAGGCAATCTCCCCATTTTGCAAAGCACAGCCATTGATGCTGCTACCGTAGATCCACATGTCATGCCGAACAGAAACAAATGTTAAGAGTCACTTTGGAAGAACAGTAGCGCAAATGAAGCACGTAACAGGTCTTTAAGGTATATTTGGAATTGTCATATACTTTACTTTCAGACTGTAAATCGGAATAGCAACATATCCGTTTATTTTATTTTTTATTTTTTCGGTTTTGTAACATTTCTCCTGCAATAATAAAAGCATCCCTTAAAATGGATAAGGTAGTTTGGTATAGATAACCTTTTATTTTTAATTTATATCATGTTCCTTGACATTTTAAAGGTGGTATGCTTTTTTTTGTATACAATTACCTTTTCCTGTATGTAAGTTCAAGAAGCAAAACGAGTTCTCCTCTCCCAACACATGAAGATTATTTCTTATGCTCATTTTCTCTTTTTGTTCTGAACCTCTCTCCTATTAAATTCCCTCTCCTTCTTGTCTTTCAATTCTTGTTCTGAATCTCTCAATAAAAATTCAACTTTCCATTTCTTTCCAATTTCATCCACATATACTCCAATTCTTTTCCTATTTGTTTCTAATTCCAAGCCGTTTAGCGGTGTGTGGTATGTGGTTTTTCTTATTAAACTCATAGTAATCTCCTTTTTTAATTTCTTCTTCTATATATTGTTCAAGTTCTAAATTTTCCTTTATGTCTTCTTTTTCGATTCTCATATTTTTATAAAACTCAACGTCGGTGACTTTATAATTATTTTTACTTTCACGACCAGGACTAATAATACTTAACGTGATTTTACAAAAAAGCAAGCCGAGCCAAGTATTTTTTTTCTGGTTTTCTTCTATTTGCTTTAGTTGTTGTCTCAATCTATCTCTTATTCCATTAGTTTTGATTGCATTATTTTTTAAATTAATATATAAATTACGATTTCTTCTTTTTCGTGGTGGTTTCATGTTTAAGATATTTACACCGTTAATAAACTGTTCTGTTTTTTTTTAAATCTCCTTTTTTAATCTCTTCTTTTGCCTTGTATATGAACAATTCTTTTTGTCGAAGGTGACTGAGATTTGTTATTGTGTCAGCAATGTTATTGTCCCTTAATGTTTTATTTACTAAAACAGCCCATGATCTACGCCACACCTCAACAAGTCTTGGGTCATTCCATTCTCTGGCTTTTTTGTTTAAAAAACCATTTTTATTAACCTTTCTCATCGTGAGCATAACGTGAGCATGTGGATTTCCACTTCCTATATCATGTATTGCATAATCTGCAATCATGCCTTTCTCAACGAAATAACTATTTAAATACCTCTTTAAAAGCTCTTCATTTTTTTCCGGTGTAATATCTTTGGGTAGGGCAATAATAAAATAACGGCATAATTGGGAGTCTTTCCTTTTTTCCATCTTTTCAACTTCATTCCAAAGTTGGGAACGATGACGGAAACGAGCAGGGGCCGACTCTGGTAATAAAATACCGCTTTTATACAGATCTTGTTTTTTAGTGTAGTTGAATATCTTGCCTGTTTTTTCGTCTGTCAATTTTATGCGGCAATTGTAAGCAGCCAAATAAACGGAGCTTTTACTTTTACCCTCTTTTGTTATACGTGTAAGCACCTTAAAACTTAGGTGAAATATTGCCATATTTTGGCCTCCTTTATTATATTCATAATTTTCATTTTATCGTGCAACCTTTGCCGCTGGCATTGAGTCTTCGACTGGGCGGCAGGTAAGCCTCCCGCTTCACGGCTTGCCGTTAGTGCGAAGCACACAGCCCCGCAGGGACCACACATTACCCGAAGGGGAATGTATAAGTGGGCATTATTAGCTAACACTAAAATGTTGCTCTCTTCGTTCGCCACTTCGTGCCTTATTTATTTAATAAAAACTTTTTCAATAAAATCAAATAAAATGACATAAAAATTGACTTTATTATTTTTAGATGTATTGAACATAATGAAATATTAAAACAGGAGTTATAAAATGGAAAGAAACAACATCAATATATGTGCGAAAGAAATAAAAGATCATTATTTCCTTTGCTTAAAAGAAAACAACGGTCGTATTTTTGCAAATTCAGCAACTTACAGAGTTAAAACTTGGGAACAGGTAGAACAAAGGGCTTTCAGAGAGAATTTTTTCAATTTCTTTAAAACACAATATCAATATAGAAAAACCAAACATATAAACAGTAGTTATTTTACTATGGCAATAAAAGACTTAAAAAATAAATTTTATTACCCCGCATTTACTATAAATAAAAAAGAATATGAAACCAGAGGTGATGAGTATTTAAATGAAGTGAAAGAGTATTTCATAAAGATAATTAATGAAAAAATCAAAGAAAGACAAAAATCAGTCAAGGATAAAGAATAAATATTACAAAAAGAGGTAATGTATGGACTTAAACCAACAAAAAGAGCGATTAAAGCGTGAACTCGCACGATTAGAGCAAAAAGAAAAGTACTTAAAGAAACAGGCGGAAGCCAAAAACATTAAGGCAATTATGGCTGAAATTTTAAAGTATGATATTCCACAATATAACAACTTTAAGAAACTGGTTGGATTGCTGACATATTTTGAGCATCAGAGTGAAGACTTTAAAAATGGAATAATTGCGTGGGCAGAAAACGAACTCAAAGAAAGAAAAGATAAGAAAATAGCACGAACATTCAAAAAGTTCTAAAAAAACCAAAGTGATAGATTAAAATAAGATTTTTTTTAATTCTCACAAACTCATCTGACAACTTGTCGGCTGTTTTTATATTCAGGGTTATTAATTATTTTAAGAGGAAAGCAGTCAAGGGCGCGTAGCGGCGATAGCGAACCCTTGACGGCTTGGAACGCCCCGCACACTGGCAAAGGTGGAAGGAGAACAAAGTGAACCTTCCACCTGTTAAACCGTTTTATTCTTTCAAATATTCAAATCCTTTTTCTATTCTTACTCCTCTTCTTATTTCATCTAAAACAATCCGTGCCTCTTCAATAATTTCTTTTTTTTCTTCATCATTGGGATGGATAATATCGTAATAATCAATCCCTTCATTCTTTGCTATTTGTTCAATAAGCACTTCAACATTAAAGTGATCTAAATCTTTTATTTTTTTGCTTTTTAAGTAATTCATAATCTCATGTTCTGTAAATCTATGTGTTGTTTTAAATTCAAAAATGTGCATTTATTTAACCCTCTTGTTTTGGTCTTGTATATTACCATAATAAAGATATGATGATGTCATGTATCTGGGGTGTGTTTTTGAAAAATCGTGCCTGTTCTCCTCTATCCACTTTTTTCTGTCTTATTGTACTTTTTCTACGCGTCGCAGGATATGTGTGTTAGTCTCTCAGTATGAAACGCTAACGAACGGATCGAATACAGTTTCCGATCTCATATTTAGTTTTAATTTCAACGTTCCTCTTACATTCACTCTTATATGTCCTGTAAATTATTTTGAGACGTTTTATATTATGATAATCCAATTCTATTAAGGGTAAATAAACATCACTTAAAAGCACATTTAAGCTCACTCGCACTTAATTCTATTAACAATTCCTCATGGTATTCTATAACTTTCATTTCATTAATAAACATAATTATCAAAATAAATACCATCCCTCTTACTTATATTTATTCTTTTTATTTACATCATCAGAACCTACTTAATCACTCATAACAACCTTTTACACAAAAAAGACATATATTGTTTTCCCTTATAAAATTGAGCCACAATAAAACATAATATCTGATATGGCTTATTAACCACTTGACAATATTTTTAAATGTATTATTAAAAAATAAAACTAACAACAAGACTCATATTTGAAAAGTTTCACTAACTATCAAAAAGGAGTAATTACTCAAAGGAAATGTAAAATGCTATTAGAACAAGAGATATATAACATAGAAAAATTTGAAAATAAAATTCAAAAATACGCTTTGTGCTGTGACGATTTTAATGATGGTGTTTACAGAAGCCCCAAAGATAAAGCACTATTAAAAAAATACATTGCTTTTAATAATAAGTCATTTATAAATGGTTTGGTCTTCGATGTAGACCATCAAAATGGAGCAATTGCCTGGGATTTAGCTGACTTACCCAAACCTAATATAATAATTCAAAATACCAAAAACGGTCACGCACACCTACTTTATGCTTTAAAGAACCCAGTTCTGAAGACTGACTTTGCAAGAATAAAGCCGTTGCGATTAGCCTCAATTGTTCAGCGAGGTTTTACGGAAAGACTGGACGCAGACAGAGCCTATGCTGATATTTTAATGAAAAACCCTATCAATATAAATGAATGGAGAAGTACCTGGACAAACATTCCAGAATATGATTTAGATTATTTAGCAGATTTTGTGCCTGATATTAGAATTACTAAAAATACTAAACCAAGTCCAGTATATGGTTTAGGCCGTAATGTTAATTTATTTGAAGATTTAAGAATTTTATCTTATAAAGATGTTTTAAAATATAAAGCAAACAAAACATATTATGATTTTTATGAGCATATTCTTTCTCGTGCAATTATGTTAAACAACCATTGTAATGTTAACGATCTATTATCACATAATGAAGTTAACCAAATTTGTAAAAGTATTTGCAAATGGACATGGAGAAATTTTTCCCAAAGTCGATTTTCTGAAATTCAGTCTGCACGGGCAAGGAAAAACACAGCACCAAGAAAAACAAAAGAACTAATTAAATTTCTGGAGGAATTATGATAGTAAATAAAAGGGTTAAAAGACCAATGACACAAAAAGAGATGGCAAAAAAATTCTGCGTGTCGGTTTCAACAGTAAAAAGATACATTTCTTTACCTCGTGATGAATACGAGAAAGAGGCCGAAGAGAAACGAAATCTTGCTTTTAGTTTAAGAGAGTCGGGATTAAAATGGAAAGAAATTGCAGAAAGAATGAATACAACTCAAAACAGTGCTATCGCATATTACAGAAGGTATTTATTACAGAAAAAACAATAATAATACAAGCCACACTGATGGTTTGTATTATTTTAATTGCTTATGTTTTTCATATTTAGCTCTGAAACGCTTTGCGCTCGATTTTTGAACTTTTATACTTCAACAATAAATATGTTAAGTATAAATCCAATAGCTGATAATGATTTTAGGCGGCTTTATTACGTGAATTGAATATCTTGCTATCTATCCACTGATCAACTTCACTTTCAATAAAAGCAATAGATCTCTCACCAATCTTTACCGGAGCGGGGAAACTGTTATCTTTAATCAGTCTGTAAATCCACGCTCTGCAATAGCCAGTTTTCTCGATCACCTCTTTAAGTCTAATAAGTCTTTTTGTCTTTTTCATATAATTCCTCTCTGTTATTTTGGAGACGTTATTATCTTATATTTCGAAGGTAACAATCAATAAGCAACTTAAAAAAAACACTAGCTTTAATATAAAAGTTAAGATATAATCCACAAACACACATAAAATACCCTTAAAAAACAAAATGTTATAATTTTTAGCAAAAAGTGCTTTTATTTTCGAGTGTGTGGAAATGGTATACAAGAGAGTAGATCTCTACTGCTTTTCGCTCTTAATGTCTAACAATGTCTACTGCAGAGTGGCTAAGTAAATCATTGATTTAAATTGACATACGCTATGATTTGTTGGTAAAAACAAGTTGGTAAAAAATACCATAAACAATTCTTAATCATATAAATCAATGAGGTATGGTGATGTTCGATTCCGAGTCCGGCACCACTATTTAGAAGAACCCGCCTATGGCGGGTTTTTTGCTTTCTGGGCTCCGCGAGATTTCTTATCTTTCTGACCACAGCAACTCCTACCCCACCTCATCACGACACTTAAACCTTCACTGGAACCACCATAGTACGGCAAAAAATATAGCGGTATCAGACACACCTCTTTTTCTGGCGTGCTTAACCGTAGGCCAGATTTGAGTAATTTATCTGAACAACCTTGGGCACAATACTGTTGCGGGAGCGCCAGGTCGCGCCGCATTTCATTGATAAGCTCGCTGAAGGTCGCATCACCCTCTTCCAGATGGCGTTGCAGGGTACGCACATTCATCCCCAGGGGCTGGAGTTGGTGCGCCGCCTCGACATCTGAAGCAAACGCCAGGGAGTAAATACCAACCTTCATCTACAATTGCCATCATACCGAGCAAATAATGAGTCAACGAGGAACCTGGATGGTGAAAACAAGAGTCATACAGTCAGCGCAGGGAGCCCATGCCTATCCGCTGCTGATCAAGAGCTTGCTGCTGTCGGGTGGGCGTTCTCATCCCGAGCGAGAAATCGTCTACGCCGACAAGTTGCGTTACGACTATCGCACCCTCAAACAGCGTATCCATCGCCTGGCAAACATGCTGACAGCGGCCGGTGTCATGCCTGGAGACACCGTCGCCCTCTTAGATTGGGACAGCCATCGCGCCCTCGAGTGCTTCTTTGCGGTGCCTATGATTGGTGCCGTGCTACACACGGTGAACGTCCGCTTCTCGGCGGACCAAATCGCTTACACCATGAATCATGCCGAGGACAACCTGGTACTGGTGCACGACGACTTCTTGCCGGTTGTCGAGTCACTGGCAGAGACGCTAACCACTGTCCGGGGATACATCCAGCTTAGCGACGAAGAATCGAAGGCAACCAGCCTGCCGGTGCTGGGGGAATATGAGACCCTTCAGGCCGCAGCGGGAGATCGCTTTGACTTCCCCGACTTCGATGAAAACTCGGTAGCGACCTTGTTCTACACCACTGGAACCACGGGCAATCCCAAGGGGGTCTACTTCAGCCATCGTCAGCTGGTCCTGCACACGCTCAATGAACTGGGCCTCCTGGCAGCCCACGAGGGACAGTCGCTGCTACGATCGAACGATGTCTACATGCCGATCACTCCTATGTTTCACGTGCACGCCTGGGGCGCTCCCTATGTCGCAACAATGCTGGGTGTGAAGCAGGTATACCCCGGTCGTTACGAACCCAACAAGCTGGTGCGGTTCTATCGCGATGAGGGTGTAACCTTCTCGCACTGTGTGCCAACCATTTTGCAGATGATCCTTGAGTGCGACGAAGCCACACAGACCGACCTGTCGGGATGGAAGATGTTGCTGGGTGGCAGTTCACTGTCCCTTGGACTGGCAACACAGGCCCACCATAAGGGCATACGCATTCACGCCGGCTATGGCATGTCTGAGACCTGTCCCCTGCTCTGTATGACCCACTTAAGCGATGCCGAGCTGGCCCTTCCCATGGATGAGCAGCTACCCCTGCGGATTCGGACCGGCCTGCCTGTTCCGTTGGTGGATCTGCGTATCGTCGATGGCGAAGGTCGGGAGGTAGTGCACGACGGCGAAGCCCTGGGTGAAATAGTGGTGCGAGCCCCTTGGTTGACTCAGGGCTATCTGAAGGAACCCGAGAAAGGGGCTGAGCTATGGAATGGCAGTTGGCTGCATACCGGTGACATTGCCTCTATCGATCCCCATGGGATAGTGGAAATCAAGGATCGCATCAAAGACGTAATCAAGACGGGCGGTGAGTGGATAAGCACGCTGGAGCTGGAGAGCCTCATCAGCTCACACGCGGCGGTCAGGTCGGTAGCCGTCGTCGGGATACCTGATGAACAGTGGGGCGAACGCCCCCTGGCTCTGGTGGTTTGCAAGGAAGGGGAGGACCTGGAGCCGCAGGCCATAGCGGCACATCTACAAGGATTTGTCGACCGCGGCCACATAACCAAATGGGCGATCCCACGACAGATAAGGATAGTCCCGGAAATTCCCAAAACCAGCGTCGGCAAGATCAACAAGCGCTTGATCCGCGAGCTCGAAGCCAGCAATGGGAAGGAAAGCATTTAAGCGATTTGTCGCATTCATAGCGTAAGGTTAACAACAGTCACGCTGTCTATATTTCAGGTAGCATGTCGGTATCAATGCTCTGCCGGGGATCTCACCGTCCCCGCGCGGATGCTGATCGCCCTTTAGCAAATGGGTGCCTGGGCATGTTCATCGCCACAGGCACCTCGGGCCCGGCGTTATGTTGATTCGGCAAAATCAGTTTACGGGCTGATTTCCTTGCTTTGTGGGTTCCGGTCAATGTCAGGTCCTGCTGGACGAGAAATCCGTCCCCAGCCCTTCCATCCAGCCTGATCACTTACCTAAATCTGCATTATTCAATAACGCCAGATTCATCCTCACTCATGCTTTCTTTGCTTTGAATAAACCGGAGCGCCAAATAAAGGTCTGGTGCCAGAATCATGTCGTCGTCTTTCATTGTCGGTCGACTCTCCTTAAACCAGCGTGTTAACTCCGTTTTCCGGCCCGCAAGAATTAACTTAATCTGCCGCCCCTTCAGATCCCGTTTTAACTCATTAATGGTTGCCAGAACGCTGATATCTGAATAGGTAAAGCAAGAAACGGCGTCAATGACCACCCATTTAGGTTGTAATACTGCACCATCGACTAAATTCAAAACGCGGCGCTTAAAATAAGCCACATTAAAATAGGTCAGCGGTGAGTTAAATCGGTACATCAACACGCCAGGGATCATTTTCACATCAGTTGAATTACCTAATGAGTGAATCATCCCATTTTCGTCAATTCCCAATAAGTGTTCAGTGGGACGAAAAACTGTGCGCAGGAACTGCAACAGACCCAGCAATACCGCAAGGCCAATCCCCTGAATAACACCAATAATCAGAACACAGCCAAAGGTGAAGAACGCCAGGCGAAATGCGGGTTTATTTCTTCGCCTCAGGTTCCAGAGTCCGCGTAAATCAATTAATGACCACGATGCATAAATTAGAACAATGCCTAATGCAGATACCGGAATAAATTGTAATGGCTGCGTGAAAAATACCACGACGATTCCGATGATTAAGGCAGCAACAACTGAAACAAGCTGGCTTTTCCCTCCAGAGGAATCATTTACCGCAGTCCGGGAATCGGCTCCGCTAATCGCAAACCCCTGAGATAAGCCAGACATTAGATTCGCGACCCCCAAAGCCCTGAACTCAGCATCAGCATTTATTTCGTATCCGTTTTTCGCGGCAAAACTGCGAGCGGTGAGCATCAGGCTAACAAAACTGACTAACGCCAGGTTCAGCGCAGGGATCAATAAATCACGCGCCAGACCAGGCTGAAACGATCCCCAGTGAACGACGGGCAAACCAGACTGAAAGCCCGATCCCCCAATAGTGGCAATCCCATACTGCTGCGCAGATGTAATCCATACCAGCGCCGTTGTTATCACAATAGCAATCAACGGTGCTGGCCATTGGCTACGAAACGTCTTGATAGCTATTAAAATCGCTAACGTTAGGATGGCGATCCCTAAGGTTAATAAATGAATTTCTGAGAGTCGACCAGGCAGGGCAATGATCTTCTCAATCACTTGCTCTTCATCAAGCGTAATCCCCAATACCTTACCGAGTTGCCCGACAATAATCGTCACGGCAACGCCGTTAAGCAGACCCGTTAGAATGGGATGAGAAAGCAGGTCAGCAAGCGCCCCCAGGCGAAATTTACTGGCAAGCAGGCACCATCCTCCCATCATCACAGTCATGACGATTGTTAACTGCCAGTGAAGTTCTGGGTTTCCGGCAGAAAGAGGAACCACAACGGCCGCAATCACCGCGCAGGTCGTGGCATCAGGACCAACAATCAATTGGCGGGAAGAACCAAACAGCGCATAAGCTAGCATTGGCAACACGCAGGAATATAACCCGACGATAGCCCCGACTCCCGCCAACTCAGCGTAAGCAATCGCAACCGGTAGTGCTACGGCAGCAACGGATAACCCGGCTTTAACATCATGTTTTAGCCAGCTTTTATCGTACGCTAATAAATTTTTTAGCCCCGGCATGTAGTTTAATACCATTTTTCCGAACACTTTATTCTCCGGATAGACCCTTACTAATAGATAAAGGTACACGTAACTGTCGCAGGCGATCCTGATATTTTCGGGAGGTAATACAGAAAATTCAGATTGGGGGTTTACCGCATATGCCGCAGGAAGGCTTGTGTTATGGAGGTTTTGGATATTGCTTTGCACCCGATGGTACTGCGATGTGATGTGCCTGATGCGCTGCGCTTATCAGGCCTACAAAATACGTTCAACCCAGCCCCTGCAGGCCGGATAAGGCGGCACGCCGCATCCGGCGGTTTTCATCCCGCACAGACGCAAAAAAGCCCATCCGGCAGGATGGGCTTCTTCACTTTAATTAATGCCTGGCAGTTCCCTACTCTCGCATGGGGAGACCCCACACTACCATCGGCGCTACGGCGTTTCACTTCTGAGTTCGGCATGGGGTCAGGTGGGACCACCGCGCTACAGCCGCCAGGCAAATTCTGTTTATCAACACGCTTTTGCATGTCAATCTAATCTGTAATCAGGCTGAATATTGTCTCTGTCTTTCGCCAAAACATCTTCGGCGTTGTAAGGTTAAGCCTCACGGTTCATTAGTATCGGTTAGCTCAATGTATCGCTACACTTACACACCCGACCTATCAACGTCGTCGTCTTCAACGTTCCTTCAGGACTCTCAAGGAGTCAGGGAGAACTCATCTCGGGGCAAGTTTCGTGCTTAGATGCTTTCAGCACTTATCTCTTCCGCATTTAGCTACCGGGCAATGCCATTGGCATGACAACCCGAACACCAGTGATGCGTCCACTCCGGTCCTCTCGTACTAGGAGCAGCCCCCCTCAATTCTCCAGCGCCCACGGCAGATAGGGACCGAACTGTCTCACGACGTTCTAAACCCAGCTCGCGTACCACTTTAAATGGCGAACAGCCATACCCTTGGGACCTACTTCAGCCCCAGGATGTGATGAGCCGACATCGAGGTGCCAAACACCGCCGTCGATATGAACTCTTGGGCGGTATCAGCCTGTTATCCCCGGAGTACCTTTTATCCGTTGAGCGATGGCCCTTCCATTCAGAACCACCGGATCACTAAGACCTGCTTTCGCACCTGCTCGAGCCGTCACTCTCGCAGTCAAGCTAGCTTATGCCTTTGCACTAACCTCCTGATGTCCGACCAGGATTAGCTAACCTTCGTGCTCCTCCGTTACTCTTTAGGAGGAGACCGCCCCAGTCAAACTACCCACCAGACACTGTCCGCAACCCGGATTACGGGTCTACGTTAGAACACCAGCCATTAAAGGGTGGTATTTCAAGGATGGCTCCATGCAGACTGGCGTCCACACTTCAAAGCCTCCCACCTATCCTACACATCAAGGACCAGTGTTCAGTGTCAAGCTATAGTAAAGGTTCACGGGGTCTTTCCGTCTTGCCGCGGGTACACTGCATCTTCACAGCGAGTTCAATTTCACTGAGTCTCGGGTGGAGACAGCCTGGCCATCATTACGCCATTCGTGCAGGTCGGAACTTACCCGACAAGGAATTTCGCTACCTTAGGACCGTTATAGTTACGGCCGCCGTTTACCGGGGCTTCGATCAAGAGCTTCTCCTTACGGATAACCCCATCAATTAACCTTCCGGCACCGGGCAGGCGTCACACCGTATACGTCCACTTTCGTGTTTGCACAGTGCTGTGTTTTTAATAAACAGTTGCAGCCAGCTGGTATCTTCGACTGATTTCAGCTCCATGGGTAAACCACTTCACCTACATATCAGCGTGCCTTCTCCCGAAGTTACGGCACCATTTTGCCTAGTTCCTTCACCCGAGTTCTCTCAAGCGCCTTGGTATTCTCTACCTGACCACCTGTGTCGGTTTGGGGTACGATTTCGTGTTACCTGATGCTTAGAGGCTTTTCCTGGAAGCAGGGCATTTGTTACTTCAGCACCGTAGTGCCTCGTCATCACACCTCAGCGTTAAAAGAAGTCCGGATTTACCTAAACTTCCCGCCTACATGCTTAAACCGGGACAACCGTCGCCCGGCTAACATAGCCTTCTCCGTCCCCCCTTCGCAGTAACACCAAGTACAGGAATATTAACCTGTTTCCCATCGACTACGCCTTTCGGCCTCGCCTTAGGGGTCGACTCACCCTGCCCCGATTAACGTTGGACAGGAACCCTTGGTCTTCCGGCGTGCGGGTTTTTCACCCGCATTATCGTTACTTATGTCAGCATTCGCACTTCTGATACCTCCAGCATACCTCACAGTACACCTTCAACGGCTTACAGAACGCTCCCCTACCCAACAACACATAGTGTCGCTGCCGCAGCTTCGGTGCATGGTTTAGCCCCGTTACATCTTCCGCGCAGGCCGACTCGACCAGTGAGCTATTACGCTTTCTTTAAATGATGGCTGCTTCTAAGCCAACATCCTGGCTGTCTGTGCCTTCCCACATCGTTTCCCACTTAACCATGACTTTGGGACCTTAGCTGGCGGTCTGGGTTGTTTCCCTCTTCACGACGGACGTTAGCACCCGCCGTGTGTCTCCCGTGATAACATTCTTCGGTATTCGCAGTTTGCATCGGGTTGGTAAGTCGGGATGACCCCCTAGCCGAAACAGTGCTCTACCCCCGAAGATGAATTCACGAGGCGCTACCTAAATAGCTTTCGGGGAGAACCAGCTATCTCCCGGTTTGATTGGCCTTTCACCCCCAGCCACAAGTCATCCGCTAATTTTTCAACATTAGTCGGTTCGGTCCTCCAGTTAGTGTTACCCAACCTTCAACCTGCCCATGGCTAGATCACCGGGTTTCGGGTCTATACCCTGCAACTTAACGCCCAGTTAAGACTCGGTTTCCCTTCGGCTCCCCTATTCGGTTAACCTTGCTACAGAATATAAGTCGCTGACCCATTATACAAAAGGTACGCAGTCACACCCCAAAGGGTGCTCCCACTGCTTGTACGTACACGGTTTCAGGTTCTTTTTCACTCCCCTCGCCGGGGTTCTTTTCGCCTTTCCCTCACGGTACTGGTTCACTATCGGTCAGTCAGGAGTATTTAGCCTTGGAGGATGGTCCCCCCATATTCAGACAGGATACCACGTGTCCCGCCCTACTCTTCGAGTTCACAACACATGCACTTTTGTGTACGGGACTATCACCCTGTATCGTGCGACTTTCCAGACGCTTCCACTAACACACATGCTGATTCAGACTCTGGGCTGCTCCCCGTTCGCTCGCCGCTACTGGGGGAATCTCGGTTGATTTCTTTTCCTCGGGGTACTTAGATGTTTCAGTTCCCCCGGTTCGCTTCATTACGCTATGTATTCACGTAATGATAGTGTGTCGAAACACACTGGGTTTCCCCATTCGGAAATCGCCGGTTATAACGGTTCATATCACCTTACCGACGCTTATCGCAGATTAGCACGTCCTTCATCGCCTCTGACTGCCAGGGCATCCACCGTGTACGCTTAGTCGCTTAACCTCACAACCCGAAGATGTTTCTTTCGATTCATCATCGGTTTGCAAAAATTTGAGAGACTCGAACACACC
>NZ_JAOWGW010000052.1:0-86694 GCF_030332945.1 Citrobacter sp. Cpo037 | reverse complement strand
AACGTTTAAGAAAATGCTGTTTTCCCGTCTGGCTGGCATTATTTGGGCTTTTGCATAAGGGAAAACAAATGTTAGTCGGCTATGTGCGCGTATCAACAAGTGAGCAAAACACAGCGCTGCAGCGTGATGCTCTGGAACGCTCAGGATGTGAGCTAATTTTTGAAGACAAAATGAGCGGAAAAACAGCAGACAGGCCAGGGCTAAAAAGGTTGCTCAGGACGTTATCAGAGGGAGACACGCTGGTTGTATGGAAGCTCGACAGGCTGGGAAGAAGCATGCGACACCTTGTTACCCTGATAGAAGAACTCCGGCAGCGCGGAGTTAATTTCCGTAGTCTGACTGACAGCATAGACACCAGTACGCCAATGGGGCGGTTTTTCTTTCACGTTATGGGGGCACTGGCGGAGATGGAACGCGAGTTGATAGTGGAACGAACCCGTGCGGGACTGGAAGCCGCAAGAGCTAAAGGCAGGATTGGAGGGCGAAGACCAAAACTGACGCCAGAGCAATGGGCACAGGCTGGCAGGTTACTTGCTGCAGGTGAAACACGGCAGCGGGTTGCTTTAATTTTTGATGTGGGGATCTCGACGTTATACCGCAAATATCCTGCGACATTGTGTGATTAACAGGACAACGCCGCGCAGCTGTCTGCGTGACGTAATCAATACAACATAGGGCGAAGCCTATTCCAATCAGGAGGTTCGCCGCTATGGCTCAGGATTACCACCACGGGGTGCGCGTTGTTGAAGTCAACGAGGGCACCCGATCTATCACCACGGTGAGCACCGCTATCGTGGGCATGGTCTGCACCGGCGATGATGCTGATGCGTCCGTGTTTCCTCTCAATAAGCCGGTTCTGCTGACGGATGTGCTGGAGGCCAGCGGTAAAGCAGGCGAGTCGGGCACGCTGGCCCGTTCGCTGGATGCGATTGCCGATCAGTCAAAACCCGTGACGGTTGTTGTGCGCGTGGCGCAGGGCGAAACCGAAGCGGAAACCACCTCCAATATTATCGGTGGCGTCACCTCCGACGGTAAAAAAACGGGGATGAAAGCGCTGCTTTCTGCGCAGTCGCAGCTGAAAGTTAAGCCGCGCATTCTCGGTGTGCCGGGGCACGACACGCAGGCGGTAGCCACTGAGCTGATGAGTGTTGCGCAGAGCCTGCGTGGGTTTGCCTACCTGTCTGCCTATGGCTGCAAGACGGTGGAGGAAGCCATTGCTTACCGGGACAATTTCAGTCAGCGAGAAGGGATGCTGATCTGGCCTGATTTCATCAACTTTGACACCGTGCTAAAAGCCGATGCAACGGCTTACGCCTCCGCCCGTGCGCTCGGTTTGCGCGCCAAAATCGACGAACAGACCGGCTGGCACAAAACCCTGTCCAACGTGGGTGTGAATGGCGTCACCGGTATTTCCGCTGATGTGTTCTGGGATCTGCAGGACCCGGCAACGGATGCGGGACTGCTGAACCAGAACGACGTCACCACGCTGATCTGTAAAGACGGGTTCCGCTTCTGGGGTTCCCGCTGCCTCAGTGACGATCCCTTGTTTGCGTTTGAGAACTACACCCGCACGGCGCAGGTGCTGGCTGACACGATTGCAGAGGGGCATATGTGGGCGGTGGATAAGCCACTGAATCCGTCACTGGCCCGCGACATTATCGAAGGTATTCGCGCCAAATTACGCAGCCTGGTGAATCAGGGATACCTCATCGGGGCGGATTGCTGGCTGGATGAGTCAGTGAACGATAAAGACTCCCTGAAAGCCGGGAAACTCACCATCGACTACGACTACACGCCTGTGCCGCCGCTTGAAAATCTGATGCTGCGCCAGCGCATCACCGATCGCTACCTGGTCGATTTTGCCAGCCGTGTCAGTGCATAAGGGGGATACATGGCATTACCACGCAAGTTAAAACACCTGAACCTGTTCAACGACGGGAACAACTGGCAGGGGATCGTTGAGTCCCTGACCCTGCCGAAATTCACACGAAAGTTTGAGAAGTATCGCGGCGGCGGTATGCCGGGCGCGGTGGATGTGGATATGGGACTGGATGACGGCGCACTGGACACGGAATTTTCAATCGGCGGCACCGAACTGTTGTTATTCAAGCAGATGGGCCAGGCAACCGTTGATGGCATCCAGCTACGTTTCACCGGCTCTATTCAGCGTGACGATACCGGCGAAGTGCAGGCCGTTGAGCTGATTGTGCGCGGGCGTCATAAAGAGGTGGATTCCGGCGAGTGGAAAACCGGAGAAAGTAGCGCCACCAAAGTCAGCAGCACCAACAGTTACGCGAAGCTGACCATTAACGGCGAGGTGCTCTATGAGGTTGATGTGGTCAACATGATTGAAATCGTTGACGGCGTGGACCTGATGGAAGCGCACCGTAACGCCCTTGGCCTCTGATTTAACTTAACGGCGCGGTGATCCGCGCCAGTATCTGATTAACAGGAAACGAACATGAACGACAAGCTGACTGAAAAAACCGTACAACTGGATACGCCCATCATGCGCGGTAAAACCCAAATCACCGAAATTGTGCTGCGTAAGCCTCAGTCCGGTGCGCTGCGCGGCACCCGCCTGCAGGCCATTATGGATATGGACGTGGGGGCCATGATGACAGTGATCCCGCGTATTTCCACCCCGACGCTGACCGCACAGGAAATGGCTGAACTGGACCCCGCCGATCTCACCGCGCTGTCGGTCGAGGTGGTGACTTTTTTGTTGAAGAAGTCGGTGCTTGCCGGTTTACCGACAGCCTGACGATTGATGACCTGGTGGCGGATATCGCCACCATCTTTCACTGGTCGCCGTCCATCACTGACGTTATGCCGCTGACAGAGGTGCTGGAGTGGCGGCACAAAGCGATTCAGAGAAGCGGGGCCAGCGATGAGTGACAATAACCTGCGTCTGCAGGTGATCCTGAATGCGGTTGACAAGCTCACCCGCCCATTTCGATCCGCGCAGGCCAGCTCAAAAGAGCTGGCTGCCGCTATTCAGCAAAGCCGCGCCCGGCTGAAAGAGTTAGATTCTCAGGCGGGCAGAATTGATGGCTTCCGTAAGGCCAGCGCGCAGCTGGCAGTCACAGGTAACAGCCTTAAAGCCGCCCGCGAAGAAGCGGCAAAACTCGCCACGCAGTTTACTGCGACCAACCGCCCGACGGCAGCACAGGCCAGACTGCTTGAGCAGGCTAAAAATCGCGTCACCGATTTACAGGGAAAATATAACGGGCTGCGTCAGTCAGTGCAGCGTCAGCGCCTTGCGCTGAATGAGGCAGGGCTTGATACAAAGAAACTGAGCAGCGCACAGCGTGAGCTACGGCAGAACGCCGATGAAACCCGACTGGCACTGGAGCGACAGCAAAAATCCCTGAAACGCCTGGGTGAACAGCAGGCGAGAATGAATGCGGTTCGTGATCAGTATTCGCGCCGTCTTGAGGTTCGGGATCGCATAGCCGGAGCCGGGGCCACCACTACGGCAGCGGGGCTGGCAATGGGCGCGCCGGTTATGGCTGCAGTTAAGAGCTACGCCAGTATGGAAGATGCTATGAAAGGCGTGGCAAAGCAGGTAAACGGGCTTCGTGACGATAACGGCAACCGTACAAAACAATTTAATGACATGCAGGATGCCATTAAGGCTGCCAGTGAGCAGCTGCCGATGGAGAATGGCGCTATAGATTATGCCGCGCTGGTTGAAGGGGGCGCGCGTATGGGCGTGACCAACCAGGACGATCCCTTTGAGGACCAGAAACGTGACTTGCTGGCCTTTGCATCCACGGCGGCAAAAGCTGCAACGGCCTTTGAGCTGCCCGCCGATGAGCTGGCGGAAGGATTGGGGAAAATCGCGCAGCTCTATAAAGTGCCGACGCGCAATATTGAACAACTGGGCGATGCGCTGAACTACTTGGACGATAACGCCATGTCAAAGGGAGGGGACATTATCAACGTCCTGCAGCGTATGGGGGGCGTGGCTGACCGCCTTGACTTCCGAAAGGCTGCTGCGCTGGGTTCAACATTCCTTTCTCTTGGGGCTGCCCCGGAAATTGCCGCCAGCGCCTCTAATGCCATGGTGCGTGAACTGTCCATTGCCACCATGCAAAGTAAGCGCTTCTTTGAAGGTATGAACCTGCTGAAACTCAATCCTGCGGAGATTGAAAAGCAGATGACCACCGATGCCATGGGCACCATTCAGCGGGTTCTGGAGAAGGTCAACAATCTGCCGCAGGATAAACGCCTGTCAGCCATGACAATGATTTTTGGTAAAGAGTTTGGCGATGATGCGGCAAAGCTGGCTAACAACCTGCCGGAGCTGCAGCGTCAGCTGAAACTCACATCAGGCAGTGGTGCTAATGGCTCCATGCAGAAAGAATCCGACATTAACAAGGATTCATTGTCTGCGCAGTGGTTGCTGGTTAAGACGGGCGCGCAGAACGCTTTCAGCAGCCTGGGGGAAACGTTGCGCCAGCCGCTGATGGATATTATGGGCATGGTTAAGGGCGTGACCGGGGCGCTGCGTCGCTGGGTGGAGCAGAATCCCGTGCTGGCTGGCTCGCTGATGAAAGTGGCGGCGGCTACGGCGGCTGTCACTGTCGGGCTGGGTACACTTGCCGTGGCGGTGGCTGCTGTGCTGGGGCCGATTGCGGTGATTCGGTTTGGCCTGTCTGTGCTGGGTGTAAAAACATTACCTTCCGTTGCTGCAGCAGTAACACGTACTGGCAGTGCCCTGTCATGGCTGGCAGGTGCGCCACTTTCCCTGTTGCGTCGGGGGATGGCGTCATCCGGTGGCAGTGTCGGGTTGCTGAGTGCCCCGCTTAATTCCCTGCGTCGCTCAGCCGGAATAGCGGGTAATGCACTGAAAACGGTGGCAGGTGCGCCGCTTGCCGTGTTCCGTACAGGTATGTCAGGCATCCGTAATGTTATCGGTATGGTGATGAACCCGCTGGCGGCGTTGCGGGGTGGGCTGACAGCTGCCGGTGGCGTATTGCGTTTTCTTGTTTCTGGTCCGCTGGCATTACTTCGCGGCGCGCTGTTTGGCATTTCTGGTCTGCTGGGCGCGCTGCTCAGCCCGATAGGGCTGGTTGTGGCTGCGCTGGCTGGTGTGGCGCTGGTTGTGTGGAAATACTGGCAGCCCATCAGTGCATTTCTGGGGGGCGTGGTGGAAGGGTTCAAAGCCGCTGCTGCGCCCATCAGCGCCGCCTTTGAGCCGCTCAGACCCGTGTTTCAGTGGATTGGTGACAGGGTGCAGGCATTGTGGGGCTGGTTCAGTGATTTACTTACGCCGGTTAAATCAACTTCCGAAGAACTGAACAGCGCAGCTGCAATGGGGCGCCGGTTTGGTGAGGCGCTGGCGGAAGGTCTGAATAGGGTGATGCACCCGCTGGAATCACTTAAATCTGGTGTGTCGTGGCTGCTGGAAAAACTCGGTATTGTCAGTAAGGAGGCGGCAAAGGCGAAACTGCCTGTGGAGGTCACGCAGCAGCAGTCCGCCACGGTGAACAGTGACGGCAAAGTGGTGCTGCCGCCCGGCGGGTTCCCGGCTTACGCGGGGATGTACGACACGGGCGGGATCATTCCACGCGGGCAGTTTGGCATTGTTGGAGAAAATGGCCCTGAAATTGTGAACGGACCGGCAAATGTCACCAGCAGGCGGCGTACTGCTGCGCTGGCCTCTGTCGTTGCAGGTGTGATGGGGGTAGCTGCGACACCTGCAGAAGCGGCTCCGCTTCATCCGTTCAGCCTGCCTGCGAGGGCATACCAGACACAATCTGTTAAGGCTGACAGCCCGCCGTCAGTTATTCGTTATGAGATAAATGCGCCCATTCATATCGTCGCGCAGCCGGGACAGAGTGTGCAGGATATTGCCCGTGAAGTGGCACGGCAGCTTGACGAGCGGGAACGCAGGGCCAGGGCAAAAGCGCGCAGCAATTTCAGCGATCAGGGGGGGTATGAATCATGATGATGGTGCTGGGTTTATATGTATTTATGTTGCGCACTGTCCCTTATCAGGAGTTGCAGTATCAGCGCAGCTGGCGACATGCAGCCAACAGCCGGGTGAACCGCCGCCCGTCAACGCAGTTTCTTGGCCCGGATAACGATTCACTGACACTCTCCGGGGTTCTGCTGCCGGAAGTGACCGGAGGCAGGCTGTCATTGCTGGCGCTGGAGTTGATGGCAGAGCAGGGCAAAGCCTGGCCTTTAATTGAAGGCAGCGGAACCATTTACGGCATGTTTGTTATTGAAAGTCTGAGCCAGACAAAGACGGAGTTTTTTGCCAGTGGAATGCCAAGGCGCATTGAGTTTACGATCACCCTCAAACGGGTTGATGAATCGCTGTCTGACATGTTCGGGAGCCTGAGTGACCAGCTCAGCAACCTGCAGGACTCTGCTGCCTCTGCGATTGGGGGGATTAAGAACACGGTAGGAGGATTGCTGCAGTGAACGTTAATTCTGATCTTCTGAATCTGAACAGCAAAAGCCCGGCTTTCAGTATCGTCATTGAAGGTAAGGACGTGACGACCGTGCTGGATACCCGTCTGATGAGTCTGACGCTGACGGATAACCGGGGCTTTGAAGCGGACCAGCTTGATCTGGAGCTGGACGACGCCGACGGGCTGATCGCCCTGCCGCGACGTGGGGCAGTGATTCAGCTGGCGCTGGGCTGGAAAGGCCAGCCGCTTTTCCCTAAAGGGGCTTTTACTGTGGATGAAATTGAACACAGCGGTGCCCCTGACCGGCTGACCATCCGGGCGCGTAGCGCAGATTTCCGTGAAACCCTCAATACACGGCGCGAAAAATCATGGCATCAGACAACGGTGGGGGAGGTGGTAAAGGAAATCGCCGCCCGGCATAACCTCAAAGTGGCGCTGGGTAAAGACCTGACGGATAAGGCACTGGATCATCTGGACCAGACCAATGAAAGCGATGCAAGTTTTCTGGTGAAACTGGCGAGACAGTATGGGGCGATTGCTTCCGTTAAGGACGGGAACCTGCTGTTTATCCGGCAGGGACAGGGAAGAACGGCAAGCGGCAAGCCGCTGCCGGTTATCACCATCACGCGCAAAGCCGGTGACGGTCATCGGTTCACCCTTGCTGATCGTGGTGCCTATACCGGTGTTATTGCCAGCTGGTTGCATACGCGTGAACCCAGGAAAAAAGAGACAACCAGTGTTAAGCGCCGTCGAAAGAAAACCACCACACCCAGAGAGCCGGAAGCAAAACAGGGAGATTATCTGGTGGGAACGGATGAAAACGTGCTGGTTCTTAATCGTACCTATGCCAATCGGAGCAATGCAGAGCGCGCAGCAAAAATGCAGTGGGAACGCCTGCAGCGTGGGGTTGCTTCATTTTCCCTGCAGCTCGCTGAGGGGCGGGCTGATCTCTATACGGAAATGCCGGTGAAGGTGGCGGGGTTTAAGCAGCCGATCGATGATGCAGAATGGACCATTACCACCCTGACGCATTCTGTCAGCCCGGATAATGGATTTACGACCAGCATGGAGCTTGAAGTGAAAATAGATGAGTTCGCAATGGAATGATTAGTTCCAAATTGCGAACAATGATGTATCATTATTGCGAACTGGTTAATAATGAGGGCTGATTATTATGATGAATTGTCCTATGTGCGGGCAGGCTGCACATACCCGAAGCAGCTTCCAGGTTTCCAATGAGACCAAAGAACGCTACAACCAGTGCACTAACATCGAATGCGGGCATACTTTCGTGACGCATGAGACTTTTGTGCGCTCAGTATGCCGTCCTCAAAAAATCAGCGCAGCACCGCCTCATCCAAAGGGTATGCAGGAACAATTTGCTTACTAATACTGACCCGCCGCTGGCGGGTTTTGTACGTCTGGTGCCGCCATAACAAAAGCGCTGTCGCCATTTTGTCGCCACACATGAAAAAGAAGTTATCTAAGTGGTTGATTGGAAGGGGGATGAATTTCAGGCAACAAAAAACCCATCAACCTTGAACCAAAACGGCGGGGTTGATGGGCTCCACAAATTGGGGACATCAAAGAAAAGCAGTGGCAATAGTTATGACTGACGCCTTGAAGAAAAGTTCTGCTTACCTGCAAAAAATTTTTCAATTAAGGGAAAATTTCAGTGCTAACCAAGACCAGGCCATACGATGACGATGAGTGTCCCCGCTAATGTCAGCAGAACGTTGGCAATCGCGTAGGTCCCTGCATAACCTAACGCAGGGATGTTGCTGCGTGCGGTGTCGCTGATGATTTCCATTGCCGGAGCACAGGTACGTGCGCCCATCATGGCACCAAACAGCAGGGCGCGGTTCATGCGTAATACGTAAGCACCAAACAAGAAACAGATGACAACTGGAACCAGGCTGACCACCAGGCCGGCAATCAACATTTGACCACCGACGGCGCCCAGGCCATTACCAATGCCGCTGCCTGCGCTTAAACCGACGCCTGCCATGAATACCATCAAGCCAAATTCTTTCACCATATTCAGCGCACCCTGCGGGATATAGCCAAATGTGGGATGGTTGGCACGCAGGAAGCCCAGCATGATCCCAGCGAACAGCAGTCCAGCCGCATTCCCGATGCCGAAGCTGAAATTACTGAACTGGAATGTGATCATCCCGATCATCAGACCGATGATAAAGAAGGCGCAGAAGGCAAGCAGATCGGTCACCTGACTGTGAATTGAAATGAAGCCGATACGATCGGCAATGGTTTTCACGCGACGAGCATCACCGCTGACCTGCAACACGTCGCCTTTATTGAGCACGACGTTGTCATCGATAGGCATTTCAATCTGGCTGCGGATCACGCGGTTCAGGAAACAACCGTGGTCGGTCAGTTTCAACTGGGCCAGGCGACGACCAACGGCATTGTGGTTTTTTACCACAATTTCTTCAGTGACGATGCGCATATCGAGCAGATCGCGATCGAACACCTCTTTACCGTTACGGAAGCTGGGATCGAGGCGAGCATGGGCGTCCGGATAACCCACCAGGGCTATCTCATCGCCCATTTGCAATACCGCGTCGCCATCCGGGTTGGCCAGAATGCCGTTGCGACGGATGCGTTCAATGTAACAACCGGTCTGGCGATAAATACCCAGTTCGCGCAGATTTTTACCATCGGCCCATGCCACCAGCTCAGGGCCAACGCGATAGGCGCGGATCACCGGGAGGTACACTTTACGATTAGCGTCGGTATCCAGACCTCGTTCACGCGCGATTTGTTGGGCGCTGGTTTGCAGGTCCTGATGCTGCAGTTTCGGCAAATAGCGCGCACCAACAATCAGGCTGACCAGACCAATCAAATAGGTGAGGGCGTAACCCAGGCTCAGGTTATCGAGAGCGCTTGAAAGTTGTGTCCCTGTCATTCCTGAATGGCGCAAGGTATCACCCGCGCCGACCAGCACCGGCGTTGAGGTCATCGAGCCAGCCAGCATGCCCGCCGTCAGGCCGATATCCCAGCCAAATAGCTTACCCAGCCCCAGCGCGATCAGCATTGCGCTACCGACCATCACCAGGGCAAGCATTAGATAATTTTTCCCATCGCGAAAAAAAATCGAAAAAAAGTTGGGACCGGCTTCGACGCCGACGCAAAAAATAAACAGCATAAAGCCGAGATTTAATGCATCGGTGTTAATACTAAAGTGCTGCTGACCTAATAATAGGGAGACCACTAAAACGCCAATGGAATTACCGAGTTGGACTGAACCCAGACGTAATTTGCCCAGACACAGGCCCAGAGCCAGGACCACAAATAATAACAGGATGTAATTCCCATTTAACAAATCTGCGACGTTTATATTCACGGAGACTAACTTCTTGTTTACTAGTAAGCTATTGAAAGAAATGGCAATTTACGCTAATGTTTTTGCCAGAAATTAAGGGGCGATAGCATCGTACACAGCCCCGAATAATGCAGCATAACAATATATGCGGTTAGTTTAATCTCATTACGTATCAACGGCTATAAGAATCGTGTGGGTGTGTTTTTGGCATGGAATGCCGAGTTACTTTATCTGACTGGACGCCTGCGGGCGAAAAGAGTGTTCGATAGAGAATGTGTCAGGAGGAACGATTGAAACATAAGCAAAGTTGGGCGAGTGCGGTCTGCTGCTTTGTGCTCTTTATTGTGGTGTGTCTTTCATTAACGCTGAACGTGAAAGGGGCATTCAGAGCGGCAGGGCATCCTGAGGTCGGATTGTTGTTTTTTATCTTACCTGGTGCTGCAGCAAGCTTTTTTTCCCATCGTCGGGAAGTGCTCAAACCCCTGCTTGGTGCAATGTTGGCGGCGCCGTGCTGCCTGTTACTGATGCGGTTCGTTTTTATGCCGACGCGTTCATTGTGGCAAGAGCTGGCGTGGTTGTTTAGTGCGGTGTTTTGGTGCGCGCTTGGCGCATTATGTTTTTTATTTATCAGTAGCTTATTCAATCAGCATCAACGGCGGAAAAAGAACTGATGACGCCCTCAAGGTGAGGGCGTAGAAACCGCTATCAGGCGAACAGATTCATGTTCTCTTTTGCCCAAGCTTCAAAATCCGTGCAGCCGCCGATGTGTTTTTGATCGACAAAAATCTGCGGAACGGTTTCAACTGGCTTACCTACCGTCTTTTCCAGATCTGCTTTGGTAATTCCTTCAGCATGGATATCAATGTAGCGGAAGTTAAAATCGTCATGCTCACTGCTTAATTTTTCTGCTAATTCTTTTGCGCGCACGCAATACGGGCACCCTGGGCGACCAAAAATAACGGCAAACATCTCTTTCTCCTCGAACTTATCAGGCCGGATGGCAATACTGGTTATGATGCCGCGATTTGTGACGGATGGAAAGCAGGTTCAGCCTGTTGCTTTGATATCCTCAAGCTATATCTGTTAAACACGGCAAGCCGGAACGTTTTATAATGGAAGCCATTTCGCCGGGAGGCCGCGTATGCGCACAATTGGTGTATTACCCAAAAGCGTATTGATGCTGGAAATAATTGGGATGGTTTTGTTATCGCTGGCACTGCTATCGCTTAACGATTACCTCACCTTGCCCGCACCGCTTAACAGCCCGTTAGCCTGCGTGGTGATGATATTTCTGGGCGTACTGCTGATGCTCCCTGCTGCGGTGGCGTTGATGTGGCGTGTTGCTCAACTGCTGGCACCGCAACTGATGTCTCGCACACCCGGTGATTCAACTGATTCAGACAGAGACAAAAGAGATGACTCCAACCATTGATTTACTCCGCAGCCACCGTTCCATTCGCCATTTTACTGATGATGCCATTTCGGATGCACAGCGTGAGGCGATTATTGCCGCCGCTCAGGGAACGTCAAGCTCCAGTTTTCTACAGTGCACGACGATCATTCGCATAACGGATAAATCTCTGCGCGAATCGCTGGCTACCTTATCTGGCGGCCAAAAGCATGTGGCACAGGCCGCTGAGTTCTGGGTGTTTTGCGCTGATTTTAATCGTCATTTGCAGATTTGCCCTGACGCGCAACTTGGGCTGGCGGAACAGCTGCTGCTGGGCGTGGTTGATACCGCAATGATGGCGCAAAATGCGTTGACGGCGGCAGAGTCGCTGGGACTTGGCGGCGTGTTTATTGGTGGCCTGCGTAACAATATTGAGCCGGTCACCGAACTGCTGAAGCTTCCGCAACATGTTCTTCCGCTCTTTGGTTTGTGCCTCGGCTGGCCTGCGGATAACCCGGATATCAAGCCGCGGCTGCCCGCGTCGCTTGTGGTGCACGAAAATCAATATCAGCCACTCAACAGCGATGTGTTGGCGCAATATGATGAGCAGCTCGCGCAGTACTATCTGACCCGAGGCAGCAATACCCGCCGCGACACCTGGAGCGATCATATTCGCCGTACCATCATTAAAGAAAGTCGCCCCTTTATCCTGGAATATTTGCATAAACAGGGATGGGCCACGCGCTAAAGATTTTAACCCAGTGTATGATACGCCAGCTTTTACCAGGTCATTCAGAGAGGTGCAGGGTGAAAATTGCCATTTTGTCCCGGGACGGAACGCTCTATTCTTGTAAACGCCTGCGTGAAGCGGCGATGCAGCGCGGTCACCTGGTTGAAGTTATCGATCCCCTTTCTTGCTATATGAACATCAGCCCAGCGGCATCCTCTATTCATTACAAGGGCCGTCAGCTTCCTCATTTCGATGCGGTGATCCCGCGGATTGGTTCCGCGATTACCTTTTATGGGACGGCGGCGCTGCGCCAGTTTGAGATGCTGGGTAGCTATCCGTTGAATGAATCGGTAGCGATTACGCGAGCGCGCGATAAGCTGCGTTCTCTACAGCTGCTGGCGCGTCAGGGAATTGATTTACCCATCACCGGAATTGCTCACTCTCCGGACGATACCAGCGACATGATTGACATGGTTGGCGGTGCGCCGTTGGTGGTGAAACTGGTTGAAGGCACCCAGGGTATTGGCGTGGTGCTGGCGGAAACGCGGCAGGCTGCAGAAAGCGTGGTAGATGCGTTTCGTGGGGTGAATGCCCATATCCTGGTTCAGGAATATATCAAAGAAGCGAAGGGGCGCGATATTCGCTGTTTCGTGGTGGGCGATGAAGTAGTGGCCGCCATTGAACGACGGGCTAAAGAGGGCGATTTTCGTTCTAATCTCCATCGCGGTGGTGTGGCGACTATTGCGAGTATCACGCCGCGCGAAAGAGAAATTGCGCTCAAAGCCGCCCGGACTATGGGCCTGGACGTTGCAGGCGTTGATATTCTGCGCGCTGATCGAGGGCCACTGGTCATGGAGGTCAACGCGTCTCCGGGGCTGGAAGGCGTGGAGAAAACTACCGGGATAGACATTGCCGCGAAAATGATCCAGTGGATCGAGCGCCATGCTACTCCTGAATTTTGTCTTAAAATCGGCGGCTAAGCGCAATATCGATTGCGATCGTGGTATGACACGCTCTTTTTGCGTAAGCTGTGCCGGTATTTTTTTCATCAATAGAGGTCGCACATTATTATGACATCACTGGTCGTTCCCACTCTGGATACGTTGCGTCAATGGCTCGACGACCTGGGCATGAGTTTTTTTGAATGCGATACCTGTCAGGCGCTGCACTTGCCACACATGCAGAATTTTGACGGCATCTTTGATGCAAAAGTTGATTTGGTCGATAACGTCATTCTGTTTTCTGCGATGGCGGAAGTCAGACCTTCTGCACTGCTGCCACTGGCAGCCGATCTGTCTGCGATCAATGCCAGTTCACTGACGGTGAAAGCTTTTCTGGATATGCAGGATGATAATCTGCCAAAGCTGGTGGTTTGCCAGTCTTTATCCGTTACGCCGGGCGTAACGTTTGAGCAGTTTGAATGTTTTGTTCGCCAGAGCGAAGAGCAAATATCGATGGTGATCCTCGAAGCCGGAGCGCATCAGCTGTTATTTAATGCTGAAGAAGATGCGCAAAACAGCACCGCTGAAATTCATTTCCTCCATTAATTCTTCCTGAATCTGGACATATATTGCGCAGCCGCTGCCAGAGCGGTTGCGTATTGCCTGTTTTTATTCTGCATTTAACCTTTCATTAAAGAATTATTCACCTCGATTCAGCGCCTTCCGCTTTATGTCATAGACAATTCCTGCATAAAAAATTGATAAAAGACGTTTTTTAATCTGGGCTATATCCACAATTCCTGGCTAAAGTTATTCTTGCGAAGCTTACCAACGTCATCATTTAAACAGTCCCTTGTGACCTGACCTGTGGCCACAATGTGTGTTGAATGCATAGGCGGATGCCAGCGAGCAACAGCGGCATGAGGAGAGGTCTCTCTTTTCATCGGTGCTGCATGAAAGAATATGCACGTTTCTTGCATATCATTAGAGTGTGACATTTTTGTTCGTTTGTTAACGAACTTTCAGAAGGAAAGAGATTATGACCGCCTTAAATAAAAAATGGTTATCAGGCCTGGTTGCGGGTGCTCTGATGGCCATCTCTGCCGGCACGCTCGCTGCTGAACAAAAAACGCTGCATATTTATAACTGGTCTGATTATATTGCCCCGGATACGGTGGCTAATTTTGAAAAAGAGACCGGAATTAAAGTTATCTATGATGTATTTGATTCCAATGAAGTACTGGAAGGTAAGCTCATGGCTGGCAGTACCGGCTTTGACCTTGTCGTTCCTTCTGCCAGCTTCCTTGAGCGTCAACTGACTGCGGGCGTATTCCAGCCGCTGGATAAGAGCAAATTGCCGGGCTGGAAAAATCTTGATCCTGAACTGCTGAAGCTGGTGGGTAAACACGATCCGGACAACAAGTTCGCGATGCCGTACATGTGGGCTACGACCGGTATTGGCTATAACGTGGATAAAGTTAAAGCGGTGCTTGGGCCGGATGCGCCGGTTAACAGCTGGGATTTGATCCTCAAACCGGAAAATCTGGAAAAACTCAAAAGCTGCGGCGTCTCTTTCCTCGATGCGCCAGAAGAGGTATTTGCCACGGTGCTGAACTATTTGGGTAAAGACCCAAACAGTACCAAAGCGGATGATTACACCGGGCCAGCAACCGATCTGCTGTTGAAGCTGCGTCCAAATATTCGCTACTTCCACTCCTCGCAATATATTAACGACTTGGCAAACGGTGATACCTGCGTCGCGATTGGCTGGGCAGGGGACGTATGGCAGGCGGCAAACCGTGCGAAAGAAGCGAAAAATGGCGTCAATATCTCCTTCTCAATTCCTAAAGAAGGTGCAATGGCGTTCTTTGACGTATTCGCGATGCCTGCTGATGCGAAAAACAAAGATGAAGCCTATCAGTTCCTCAATTACCTGCTGCGCCCTGATGTGATTGCGCATATTTCCGACCACGTGTTCTATGCCAATGCCAACAAAGAAGCGACAGCACTGGTCAGCCCTGAGGTTCGTGACAACCCGGGTATCTACCCGCCTGCGGATGTTCGCGCCAAGCTGTTCACACTGAAAGTACAGGATCCGAAGATCGATCGTGTACGTACCCGCGCATGGACGAAGGTAAAAAGCGGGAAATAAACCGATGTTTGGGACATGACCCGGTAGGATTTTTGCCTGCCGGGCAGTGTTGAGCCCGGACACATATAACCCGGCAATACGCACCGTTATGGTGCGTTATTTGCACCGTTTCTTTGTTTTATGCCGGAGAGCACCTGAGTGAATGATGCAACCCCACGCCCACAAGCGAAAATCCGCAAGGCGCTGACCCCGCTGCTTGAAATTCGCAATCTGACCAAGTCATTTGACGGTCAGCACGCCGTTGATGACGTCAATCTTACTATCTACAAAGGTGAAATATTTGCTCTGCTCGGCGCGTCCGGCTGTGGCAAATCGACTCTGCTGCGCATGTTAGCGGGATTTGAACTGCCGACTACCGGGCAAATCATGCTTGATGGCGTCGATTTAGCGCATGTCCCGCCTTATCTGCGTCCGATTAATATGATGTTTCAGTCCTATGCCCTGTTTCCGCACATGACGGTGGAGCAGAACATTGCCTTTGGCCTCAAGCAGGACAAACTGCCGAAGGCTGAAATCGCCAGTCGGGTGAATGAGATGCTGGGACTCGTGCATATGCAGGAGTTCGCCAAACGCAAGCCACATCAGCTTTCTGGCGGCCAGCGTCAGCGCGTGGCATTGGCGCGCAGCCTGGCAAAACGTCCAAAACTGCTGCTGCTGGATGAGCCAATGGGGGCGCTGGATAAAAAACTCCGAGACCGCATGCAACTGGAAGTGGTGGATATTCTTGAACGCGTCGGCGTGACCTGCGTGATGGTGACACACGATCAGGAAGAAGCCATGACGATGGCGGGCCGTATTGCGATCATGAACCGTGGCAAATTTGTCCAGATTGGCGAGCCGGAAGAGATCTATGAGCATCCGACTACGCGTTACAGCGCAGAGTTTATCGGTTCGGTAAACGTTTTTGAGGGACTGCTAAAAGAACGCCAGGAAGATGGTCTGGTGATTGAGTCTCCTGGTCTGGTACATCCGCTGAAAGTGGACGCCGATGCTTCTGTTGTCGATAACGTCCCGGTGTATGTTGCGCTGCGTCCGGAAAAAATCATGCTCTGCGAAGCCCCTCCGCCAGAGGGTTATAACTTCGCGGTAGGCGAAGTGGTGCACATTGCCTATCTGGGTGATTTGTCGGTGTACCACGTACGTTTGAAAAGCGGCCAGATGTTGAGCGCCCAGCTACAAAATGAGCATCGTTATCGCAAGGGATTACCAACCTGGGGTGACGAAGTCCGTTTATGTTGGGATGCGGACAGCTGTGTGGTGTTGACGGTTTAAGGAGCGAAGATGAGTACACTTGAACCTCCGGCACGCGTGGATAAAGCAGGGCGATTCACGCTGTTTATGTCGCGGCTGCAAATGAAGCACGGGCGCAAGCTGGTGATCGCGCTGCCGTATGTGTGGCTGCTGCTCCTGTTTCTGCTGCCTTTTCTGATTGTCTTCAAAATCAGTTTGGCTGAAATGGCGCGCGCTATTCCTCCCTATACGGACCTCGTTTCATGGGCTGATGATCAGCTATCCATCACACTCAACTTAGCCAACTTCCTGCAGTTAACGGACGATCCGCTCTATTTCGAGGCCTACCTGCAATCGTTACAGGTGGCGGGAATTTCGACAATCTGTTGCCTGCTGCTGGGATACCCACTGGCATGGGCCGTCGCGCACAGTAAACCCTCAACGCGTAATATTCTGCTGTTGCTGGTGATCCTGCCGTCCTGGACCTCGTTTTTAATTCGCGTATATGCCTGGATGGGGATCCTGAAAAACAACGGCGTGCTGAACAACTTCCTGATGTGGCTGGGCGTCATCGACCAACCGTTGACGATTTTGCACACTAATCTGGCGGTCTACATCGGTATTGTTTACGCCTATTTGCCCTTTATGGTGCTGCCGATTTATACCGCGCTGACCCGTATCGATTACTCGCTGGTGGAAGCGGCGCTGGATTTAGGTGCCCGGCCGCTGAAGACCTTCTTTAGCGTGATTGTGCCGTTGACCAAGGGCGGTATTATCGCCGGGTCAATGCTGGTATTTATTCCGGCTGTTGGCGAGTTTGTGATCCCGGAACTGTTGGGCGGCCCGGATAGCATCATGATTGGCCGTGTGCTTTGGCAGGAGTTTTTCAATAACCGCGACTGGCCGGTGGCTTCTGCTGTCGCCATTATTATGCTGCTGTTACTGATTGTGCCAATCATGTGGTTCCATAAATATCAGCAAAAAAGCGTGGGGGAACACGGATGAATAACTTACCGGTCGTTCGCTCGCCGTGGCGTATTTTTATCCTGGTGCTGGGTTTTACCTTCCTGTATGCGCCGATGCTAATGCTGGTTATCTATTCGTTTAACAGCTCGAAGCTGGTGACGGTATGGGCGGGTTGGTCAACCCGTTGGTATGGTGAGCTTTTCCACGATAGCGCGATGATAAGCGCCGTCGGCATGAGTTTAACGATTGCTGCGGGTGCTGCGACGATGGCGGCAATCCTTGGCACCATCGCCGCCGTGGTAATGGTGCGCTTTGGTCGTTTTCGTGGTTCAAATGGTTTCGCCTTTATGATCACCGCGCCGCTGGTCATGCCGGATGTTATTACCGGTTTGTCGCTGCTGCTGCTGTTTGTTGCGTTGGCTCACGCCATCGGCTGGCCAGCGGATCGCGGCATGCTGACCATCTGGCTGGCGCATGTCACTTTCTGTACGGCATATGTGGCGGTGGTGATTTCTTCACGTTTGCGCGAACTGGATCACTCCATTGAGGAAGCTGCGATGGATCTCGGCGCCACGCCGCTGAAGGTCTTTTTCGTCATCACCCTGCCGATGATTATGCCGGCGGTGATTTCCGGTTGGTTATTAGCCTTCACGCTGTCGCTCGATGATCTGGTTATTGCCAGCTTTGTCTCTGGTCCTGGCGCCACAACGTTACCGATGCTGGTGTTCTCCAGCGTACGTATGGGGGTGAACCCGGAGATCAACGCGCTGGCGACGCTGATCCTTGGTGTGGTAGGAATTATCGGATTTATCGCGTGGTATCTGATGGCGCGAACAGAAAAACAACGGATCCGCGATATCCAACGTGCAAGACGCGGCTGAAAAAACTAAAATCTGCCAACCTGTCTATACGGCGCAGCTGTGGTGGTTGCGCCGTTTTCATGGAAGACGACGCGTTGGGATTTTTTAAGAAATCATCCACATCACATGCTCGCTTAAACGTCCCTGCTTTGGTGCAGGTGGCGGCGCTGGCTATTATCATGATCCGCTGTCTCGATCTGTTGATGATTTTTAATACGCTTGGGTTTCGTGGAACCAGTGAGTTTATTCATCGCAGCGTGCAGACCTGGAATTTGACGCTGGTGTTTCTGGGCAGTCTGGTGCTGCTATTTATCGAAATTTACTGCGCATTTTCGCTGGTAAAAGGACGGAACTGGGCACGCTGGATCTATCTGTTGACCCAGATTATCGCCAGCGTCTATCTGTGGGCTGCTTCGCTGGGCTACGGATACCCAGAACTATTCAGTATTGCGGGGGAGTCCCGACGCGAAATCCTGCATACGCTGGTAATGCAAAAACTGCCGGATATGCTGGTATTGCTGTTACTGTTTGTTCCTGCGTCCAGCAGGCGGTTCTTCCGTTTGCAATAACGTGTATAATATTGGCCCCCTGTTAATTTATAGGTTTTTGTATGCAGTGCGCACTATATGACGCCGAGCGCTGCCGCTCCTGTCAGTGGATAACTCAGCCTGTCGCCGATCAACTCTTCGCTAAAACAGCCGATCTGCAGAATCTGCTTGCCGAGCGTCCGGTCGGAGAATGGTGCGCGCCGATCAGTGGTCCGGAAAGCGCGTTTCGTAATAAAGCTAAAATGGTGGTCAGCGGCAGCGTGGAAAAACCGCTGCTGGGAATGCTGCATCGTGACGGTACGCCTGAGGATTTGTGCGACTGTCCGCTCTATCCTGAGTCTTTTGCGCCCGTATTTGCCGCGCTTAAGCCGTTTATCGCTCGGGCGGGGCTGACGCCCTATAACGTGGCGCGCAAACGCGGGGAACTGAAATATCTGCTGTTAACGGAAAGCCGGTACGACGGCGGTATGATGCTGCGTTTTGTCCTGCGTTCTGACGCAAAACTGGCACAACTGCGCGCGGCGCTGCCATGGTTACAGGTACAGCTGCCGCAGTTAAAAGTGATCACCGCCAATATTCAGCCGGTGCATATGGCGATTATGGAAGGGGAGACCGAAATCTTCCTGACTGAACAACAGGCACTGGCGGAACGCTTTAACGATGTGCCGTTGTGGATCCGCCCGCAGAGTTTCTTCCAGACCAACCCGGTGGTGGCGGGGCAGTTATATGCCACGGCGCGCGACTGGGTGCGTCAGCTTCCGGTTAATCACATGTGGGATCTCTTTTGCGGCGTCGGGGGCTTTGGTCTGCACTGCGCCACACCGCAGATGAAACTGACGGGGATTGAAATCGCGCCAGAAGCGATTACCTGCGCGAAGCAGTCAGCGCAGGAGCTTGGATTGCAGAATCTGCATTTTCAGGCACTGGATTCAACCCAGTTTGCTACCGCTCAGGGCGAAGTACCTGACCTGGTGCTGGTGAACCCGCCGCGTCGCGGGATTGGAAAGCCGCTGTGCGATTTTCTCTCCCGCATGGCACCGCGTTTTATCATTTATTCCAGCTGTAATGCGCAAACCATGGCGAAGGATATTTGTGAGTTGCCCGGGTATCGCATTGAACGCGTCCAACTTTTCGATATGTTCCCACACACCGCGCACTATGAAGTGTTAACGCTGCTCAGCCGACAATAACTGCCATGCCTGATGGCGCTTCGCTTATCAGGCCTACGGAGATATTCAGGGCTGTAGCAATGTAGGCCGGATAAGGTGCTTGCGCCGCATCCGGCAAATGCAACATGCGAAAAAAAAAGCCCGTACTTTCGTACGAGCTCTTCTTAAAATATGGCGGTGAGGCGGGGATTCGAACCCCGGATACGTTGCCGTATACACACTTTCCAGGCGTGCTCCTTCAGCCACTCGGACACCTCACCATATTGTATTGCTGCCTGACCGCTTGGGGGGCAACGGGGCGCTACTATAGGGAGTTGCGCTAAAACGGTCAAGCAGAATTTACGTGTTAACTCTCGTTTGGTTACGCATTATACATATTCCTCCGCCCAGGCAGGCGCAGAGGATTGGATTAGCGCTGAGAGTCCAGTTTTTCGCCGTTGGTCACGACTTCCTGAGCTTTGCTGTAGCTTTCGATCAGCAACTGATAAGCCGGGAAGACTTTGGTATACACTTCAGCCCATTCGGCGGCGTCTTCACGGTTCCATGTGCCCTGAATTTCAGAAGCGACGGCGGCGGTATCCATCGGCACAACGCCAGCCTGAACAACTCGAGCCAGGGTGATTTCCTGCGCCATTTTGCTGTAAGTACCGGAAGCGTCGATCACAGCGAAAACCTTATAGCCTTCCGCAACCGCGCTGATAGCCGGGAAAGCCATGCACACGCTGGTAATCGTACCGGCGATAATCAGCGTTTTACGACCAGTTGCTTTGACCGCTTTCACGAAATCTTCGTTATCCCAGGCGTTGATTTCGCCTTTACGCGCCACGTATTGGGCATGCGGCGCATTGGCGTGGATCTCAGGGATCAGCGGGCCGTTAGGTCCCTGCGGTACGGATGCCGTGGTAATCACCGGCATCTTCGCCAGAGTCGCCATTTTAGCCAGCGCGGCGGCACGCGCACGCAGTTCTGGCATTGGCATGTCGCCGACGGTCTGGAACAGCCCGCTCTGATGATCGATAAGCAGCATGACGGAATCATTCACATCGATGACTGGACGTGAACCATTAAAGTTTGCAGGACTGGACATATTCTTCTCCTTCGATTCAGATTTGGCCAAAGCGGCCGGAGTTAAAATCGCGTACGGCTTCAGCGATTTCTTGTTTCGTGTTCATTACAAACGGACCGTAACCTACAATCGGCTCGTTCAACGGTTCTCCAGAAAGCAGCAGCACGCTGGCGTCGCTGGAGGCTTCAATATGCAGCGTTTTCCCCTGCTGGCTCAGCACCACCAGTTGTGCTTCGCTGGCAGACGTAGTGCCGTTTACGGTGATATTCCCTTTCAATACCACCAGGGCAGTGCTCCATCCTTCCGGCTGGGACAACGTGAGCTGATGATTACGTTGCAAACGCATATCCCAGACGTTCAGCGGCGAGAAGGTATGTGCCGGGCCTTTTGTATCCTGATAGCTGCCCGCAATCACACGAACGCTCCCTGCTTCATCAGGCAGGGCGACAGTGGGGATCACATCGCTGCTGATGCCCTGGTAACCCGGAACGGCCATTTTGTCTTTTGCTGGCAGATTGACCCACAGCTGTACCATTTCCAATTCGCCACCCTGACGGGTAAATTCAGGTGAATGGAACTCTTCGTGTAATATTCCTGCTCCTGCGGTCATCCACTGCACGTCGCCGGGGCCGATAATGCCGCCGCGACCGGTTGAATCACGGTGTTCAACTTCGCCGCTGTAAACGATGGTCACCGTCTCAAAACCACGGTGAGGGTGTTCGCCTACGCCGCGTTTTTCGTTACCCGGCGTAAACGTATGTGGACCGGCGTAATCCAGCAGCAGGAACGGACTTAGCTGTTCAGCATGAGACTGGTAAGAAAACATCGAGCGAACCGGAAATCCATCGCCAACCCAGTGCGGGCGAGGTGCGGTGTAGACGCCTGTTACTTGTTTCATATGTGTCTCCTCTGTGGCGTTATCTTGATGTGAATAAGCTTATATTCATGACAGCGAGCTGAGTAGTAGCTAAAATAGTCCTCACTGTCTCATAAATAGGACAATTAGATGACGAAGCCAGATCTCAATGATTTTGCATGGTTTGTGCATGTTGTAGAGGAAGGGGGATTCGCGGCGGCGGGTCGGGCGCTTGATGAACCGAAATCAAAACTAAGCCGACGGATAGCGCAACTGGAAGAGACGCTGGGAGTTCGACTGATTCAGCGAACCACCCGCCAGTTTAACGTGACGGAAGTTGGGC
This sequence comes from Citrobacter sp. Cpo037, assembly GCF_030332945.1. Lineage (NCBI taxonomy): Bacteria > Pseudomonadati > Pseudomonadota > Gammaproteobacteria > Enterobacterales > Enterobacteriaceae > Citrobacter > Citrobacter sp. Cpo037. The sequence goes on along the minus strand of NZ_JAOWGW010000052.1, from coordinate 64,672 downwards.
AAACCTTTTACGAACACTGTAAGGCGATGCTGGTGGAAGCGCAGGCAGCGCAGGATGCGATTGCCGCGTTACAGGTTGAACCGCGTGGCGTGGTGAAGTTGACGTGTCCGGTCACGCTGCTGCATGTGCATATCGGGCCGATGCTTGCCCGTTTTATGGCGCGTTATCCTGACGTATCAGTGCAACTGGAGGCTACTAACCGCCGCGTGGACGTTGTTGGAGAGGGCTTGGACGTGGCGATTCGCGTCAGGCCCCGACCATTTGAGGATAGCGACCTGGTGATGCGTGTGCTGGCGGACAGGGGGCATCGTTTGTATGCCAGCCCGCAGTTAATCGAGCAAATGGGAACGCTACATTCTCCGGCGGAGCTGACGCGTTGGCCGGGCCTGAGTCTGGCGACGGGTAAACATGTGCATCGTTGGGAGTTATTCGGGCCGCAGGGCGCACGTGCGGAGGTGCATTTCACGCCGCGTATGATCACCACCGATATGCTGGCGTTACGTGAAGCCGCAGTTGCCGGTGTGGGGGTAGTTCAACTTCCACAGCTGATGGTAAAAGATCAAGTAGCTGCGGGTGAACTGGTGGCATTGCTCGACGGCTGGGAACCGAAGCGAGAAATAATTCACGCAGTCTTTCCATCACGCAGGGGATTATTGCCGTCAGTACGCACATTAGTGGATTTCTTAACGGAAGAATATGCGCGGATGATTGAGGATTAAATACCTGACCTTGGCCCACAAAAAAGGCCGGTTAAACCGACCTTTTATTATCTGGACGCCATTCGGGCGTTAAAAACAATCAGCGACTACGGAAGACAATGCGGCCTTTGCTCAGGTCGTACGGGGTCAGCTCAACAGTCACTTTGTCGCCCGTCAGGATGCGGATATAGTTTTTACGCATTTTACCGGAGATGTGTGCAGTAACCACGTGACCGTTTTCTAACTCTACGCGGAACATGGTATTAGGTAACGTATCGAGAACGGTACCCTGCATTTCAATATTGTCTTCTTTGGCCATCTAATCCTCTGGGGTATCACTACCGTAATTTGAACCGGCAAGATAATGCCGAAGTTCTTTTAATAAGTAAAGATTTGTGCGTTTAAAACACAGCAAATCGGGTTTGGCGCATTACTCTAACCACACACGGCAAAGCCGCACTTAAAGCGCAACGTGTAAGGGAACGAGGAGATAAACGATAGGCGTTGCCTGACGCGAACTGTTCCTTAACGGCGGCGGGGTAATGGGCTAAACCAACTCTGCGCGACAATTATAACACCCCGACAAAAAATGTGCCGAAAACATTCACTCCTGAGGCGAAAATAACGTCCTGGGAACCCAGAAATGGCTCGGTAGCCGCTGCTGGCGCAGTCTGCTCAGGTGTTCAAGGTACTCCCGACGTGGGGTTTCGACAGCGCCCAGCGAAGCTGTATGGCTGTTTAATACCTGGCAGTCGATTAATTTTCCGCCCTGACGGATAAATTCAGTGCAAAAAACAAGCAGTGCGGTTTTGGACGCATTTTCCTGACGGCTGAACATTGATTCGCCACAAAATAGCGTACCTTGCGCCACGCCATACATACCGCCCACTAACTCATTTTGTCGCCATACTTCAATGGAGTGCGCATGGCCCAGCTCGTGCAGGCGATGGTAGGCGTCGACTACATCATGCGTTATCCAGGTGCCTTCTTCCCGGTTGTTCGCGCAGCCTTCAATCACCTGACCGAACGCGTAATTGAGCGTCACGCGATAAGGCGAGTTTTTATGAAAACGTTTCATGCTGCGGCTGAGATGAAATTTCTCGGGCCAAAGAATGGCGCGTGGATCGGGCGACCACCAAAGAATGGGGTCGCCAGGTGAAAACCACGGGAAAATTCCGCGCTGGTAGGCCATTAACAGTCGAGCTGGACTGAGATCGCCGCCAAGCGCCAACAAACCGTTAGGCTCGCGTAAAGCGCCTTCCGGTGAAGGGAAGGCTATAGAATGGCGGGACAATTGCACCAGGCGCATGACAGCGAAACTCCACTACGCGAGTTTGATCGTTCAATAATAGCTTACAGACGTTGCTTAAACTGGTAATAACGCCCCTGCCGGGCTAACAAATCTGCGTGATTACCTTGCTCAATAATGTGTCCGTTGTCCATCACTATTATTTGATCAAAACGTGACAAGCCGCGCAGACGATGTGTCACCATCAGTACGGTTTTATCGCGCATGACATCGCCAATTAATTCAAGCATTTGGCTTTCTGTTGTGGCATCAAGCCCTTCGGTCGGTTCATCCAGCAGCATCAGTGGGGCATCGTGCAATAAGGCGCGGGCAATAGCCAGACGACGGAGTTCGCCGCCAGAAAGCTGACGACCGCCTTCGCCTAACCAGGCATTGAGTCCATCACCCTCTAGCAGTTTGTCCAGACCGACGCGGCACAGCATTGCGGATAATGTGTCATCACTGGCGTGCGGTGCTGCCAGCAGCAGGTTATCACGCAGCGTCGCGCTGAACAGGTGCACGCGCTGTGGCACGACGCTGATGCTCTGGCGCAGCGTGGCTTCACTGAGGGCTGAAATCGGCTGCTCATTAATCAGAATTTCGCCGTGCTGCGGATCCCATGCGCGGGTCAGCAATTGTAGTAACGTTGACTTACCGCAGCCGGTGCGACCGAGAATCGCAATGTGTTCACCGGGCTGAGCCTGCAGCGAAAGGGTGTCGAGCGCTTTTTGTGCTTGCCCCGGATAGCTGAATGAAACATCGCGTAGCGTGAGAGTGACCTGCTCAGAAACTGGAGAACTGGCATCCGGGAAGGTGACTTCTGGCTGCTGTTCGGTCAGTTCGGTGATGCGCAGCGCAGAGGCAATAACCTGTCCGAGATGCTGAAACGCGCCGGTGACGGGTGCTAATGTTTCAAACGCGGCCAGCGCACAGAAGACAAACAGCGCGATCAGCGCGCCAGGCTGGGTATTGCCACCCACGCCGCCGGAGGCCATCCATAACATCACAACCACTGCCAGTGCGCCGACTAACAGCATGACCGCCTGCGATAGCGCCGTTAATTCAGACTGACGTCGTTGGGCTTCATGCCACTGCAACTCGGTGGCTTCCATTTGGGCGCGGTAACGTTCACTGGCGCCAAAGATGGTCAGTTCAGCCTGGCCCTGCAGCCAGGATGTTAACTGCTGACGATACTGCCCACGTAAATGCGTCAAGCTTTGCCCGGTGCTTTTACCTGCCTGATAAAAGAGTGGGGGCAGGATAAATAAGGTCAGCAGCATAATACCGCCGAGAGTGATAGCCAGCGTGAAATCGAGAACGCTTAGCCCCAGCGTGACCACCATGATGACGACAAAAGCGCCCACAAGCGGGGAGAGCACGCGCAAATAGAGATGATCGAGCGTGTCGACATCTGCCACTACTCGGTTAAGCAATTCACCTTGTCCATAACGGGACAGGCCAGCAGGGGAGAGCGGCAGCAGTTTGCTGAAGGTATAAATACGCAAATGTTGCAGCACGCGGAACGTCGCATCGTGGCTGACCAGCCGCTCGAAATAGCGGCCCGCGGTTCGGGTGATTGCCGCACCGCGTACCCCGGCAGCAGGGAGCATATAGTTAAAACTGTAAATTCCGGTGACACCCACCACAGCAGAAGCCGACAGGAACCAGCCGGAAAGCGTCAGCAAACCAATACTTGCCAGCAGTGTGACGATCGCCAGAACGATCCCCAGGGTTAACATCCATTTGTGACGTTTATACAGCGTCAGATAAGGTAGCAAAGCGCGCATTTAGATGTCCTCCTGACGATGTGCCAGTAATGTCGCAAACGCCCCGTTGGCTGCGCTAAGTTCGGCATAAGTGCCTTGTTCAACGATCTGTCCGTCCTGCATCACCCAGATAACGTCCCAGTCGGCAAGATCTTCAAGTTGGTGTGTCACCATCAGCGTGGTCTGGCGGCGTGACGCTGCTTTCAACGCCTGCATCACGCGTTGTTCGCTGTGTGCATCAAGGCTGGCGGCGGGCTCGTCAAGCAGCAACAACTGACATGGATTGAGTAAGGCGCGAGCCACGGCAACGCGCTGCGCTTGTCCGACAGAAAGTCGAGCAGCCTGATCGCCTACTGGTGTATCCACACCCTGTGGCAGAAGTGGTAAAAACTCACTGACCCAGGCGCTGTCGAGTGCGGCCTGCAGCTGTTCTTCGCTGGCATCGGGGCGAGCGAGCAGCACGTTATCGCGCAACGTGGCGGCAGGGAGCTGCGGATTTTGTCCAACCCAGGACAGCTGTTTGCGCCAGCAATCAGGCGACAGGTCGCGCAGCTCAAAGCCGTTAATCCGCAGCGAACCCTGATAAGAGAGAAAACCGGACAGGACATTGAGCAACGAACTTTTGCCGGAACCGCTGCGGCCAACCAGCACCGCGCGTTGGCCCGCTGGCAGGGTAAAGTTGAGCGGACCTGCAAGCACTTTACCTTCCGGCGAGGTGATGACCAGATCTTCTGCTTCAATTGAAACTGCGTCTTTTGTTGTCAGCTCAATATCGCCACGCTCAGGATGTGCAAGCGGGGTTTCCATGAAGGTTTTCAGACTATCCGCGGCACCAACGGCTTGCGCTTTGGCGTGATAAAACGTGCCCAGATCGCGCAGGGGCTGGAAAAATTCCGGCGCCAGAATGAGCGCGAGGAAGCCAGCAGCCAATGTGACGCCTGTCCCGTAGTGACCAAAATCGAGTTCACCGAGGTAGGAAAAACCGAAGTAAACCGCGACCAGTGCGATGGACAGGGAGGTAAAGAACTCAAGGACACCGGATGACAGAAACGCCAGACGCAGGACTTCCATGGTGCGCTGGCGGAAATCTTGTGACGCTGCGCGGATGCTTTCTGTTTCAGCTTCACCGCGACCAAAGATTCTTAGCGTCTCCATACCCCGCAGGCGATCGAGAAAATGGCCACTGAGGCGAGCAAGAGCCTGAAAATTGCGGCGGTTAGCGTCGGCTGCACCCATACCAACCATCGCCATAAACAACGGGATCAGCGGGGCAGTTCCAAGCAGAATAAGGGCGGCTACCCAGTTTGACGGGAATACCGCTGCCACGATCAATAAGGGGACGCATACGGCCAGCGCCATTTGCGGCAGATAACGTGCATAGTAATCATGCATGTCATCAATCTGTTCCAGGATTAGCGTAGCCCAGCTCCCGGCTGGTTTGCCTTGTATCCAGGCGGGACCTGCTTGTTGCAGACGGTCAAGTACCTGGCGGCGAATCTCAAAGCGGATATGTTGGCCAGCATGAAACCCGACGCGTTCGCGTAACCAGACGACCCATGCTCGCAGGATGAAAATCAATACCAGCACAATGAAAGGGAGCAGAAGCGCCTCTCTGGGGATATTGTCCATGATCATATGGTCGAGAATTCGGGCCATGAGCCAGGCCTGAGCGACAATTAACAGGCCGCTCACGAACCCCAACAGGCGTGAAATGTTCAGCCATCGTTGGGAAATTACACTTTGCTGTTTTAACCAGCGGGTCAGCTCTTTTTGACGGGTTTTATTCATTGCACGCTTAGCAGGTGAGTTATTGGAATTTTTGGGCAGGACAATGTTACAACGAGGCAAAAATAAAGGCGACTTATAGTCGCCTTTTTTACTTTTGTTACTGATTTGTAAAACTTATTTGCAAGCGTCTGCCAGACCGTCGAGATAACGCTCTGCGTCAAGCGCAGCCATGCAACCGGTGCCTGCTGAAGTGATCGCCTGGCGATAAATATGGTCCATCACGTCACCGGCGGCGAATACACCCGGAATGCTGGTTTGGGTGGCGTTACCATGAATACCGGACTGAACTTTGATGTAGCCATTTTCCAGTTCAAGCTGACCGTCGAAAATGGCGGTATTCGGGCTGTGACCGATAGCGACAAACAGCCCTGCAACGTCAAGTGACTCGACGTTGTCAGTGTTTTGCGTATCGCGCAGGCGCAGTCCGGTTACGCCCATTTGATCGCCGGTCACTTCTTCCAGTGTGCGGTGGGTATGCAGCACGATGTTGCCGTTTTCGACTTTATCCATCAAACGCTTGATCAGGATTTTCTCGGCGCGGAAGCTGTCGCGACGGTGAATCAAATGCACTTCAGATGCGATATTCGCCAGGTACAGCGCTTCTTCAACAGCAGTGTTGCCGCCGCCGATCACCGCAACTTTTTGATTACGGTAGAAGAAACCGTCGCAGGTCGCGCAGGCGGAAACGCCACGGCCTTTGAAGGCTTCTTCTGAAGGCAGACCCAGGTAGCGTGCTGACGCACCGGTGGCGATGATCAGTGCGTCACAGGTGTATTCACCGCTGTCGCCGGTCAGACGGAAAGGGCGGTTTTGCAGATCAACTTTGCTGATATGATCAAAAATAATTTCAGTTTCAAATTTGGTCGCATGTTCGTGCATGCGTTCCATCAGCAATGGGCCTGTGAGATCGTGCGGATCGCCAGGCCAGTTCTCCACTTCTGTTGTTGTGGTCAACTGACCACCTTTTTCCATACCGGTAATCAGTACCGGTTGCAGGTTCGCGCGTGCAGCGTAGACCGCAGCGGTATACCCCGCAGGGCCAGAGCCCAGAATAAGAAGTTTACTGTGTTTGGTTGCGCCCATGAGATCCTCATAGTTGTTAGCAGGCAATGAGCAGGATTGTAGGGAATTTACAGGCGTAAAAAAAGAGTATGGCGATTTTGTTAACAATATGTGTAATAGCGGGAACCGATGAACGGCAGAATTAGTCGTAATACTATAACGATTTCTACTTAAATTCGGTCAGTTATAAGGTGATAAAATGACGATTTTCCATCACTGCGAATGAATAACTGGCATGTTGTACTAAAAATCGATGTTTTGCTTTGACAATCCCCTGCTGTTTTGCGAAAACATTCAAGGAAGAAAAAAACTGTGTCATGTATGTGCTGCATAATCATGCATGTAGATACCATGTTTACCGTGTTAGCGAAATCTACGCATGGTGTGGACAGATGCCATTCGTGATGTCGATAGCCGCCGACAGGCAACGGTCTTCTCACCATAAACCCAGACATTGCGAACCGAAAATCCCTCTGGGTTGCGGTTTATCTTGATGGGTAGCGACTCTGAACAGTGATGTTGGTAGAGTCAGGCAGGAGTAGGGAAGGAATACAGAGAGACAATAATAATGGTAGATAGTAAGAAGCGCCCTGGCAAAGATCTCGACCGTATCGATCGTAACATTCTTAATGAGCTGCAAAAGGATGGGCGTATTTCTAACGTCGAGCTTTCTAAACGTGTGGGACTTTCACCAACGCCCTGCCTTGAGCGTGTGCGTCGGTTGGAAAGACAGGGTTTCATTCAGGGCTATACAGCGCTGTTAAACCCACATTATCTGGATGCATCACTTCTGGTTTTTGTTGAGATTACTCTGAATCGTGGCGCCCCGGATGTGTTTGAACAATTTAACTCTGCGGTACAAAAACTTGAAGAAATTCAAGAGTGTCATTTGGTTTCCGGTGATTTCGACTATTTGCTGAAAACACGCGTACCGGATATGTCAGCATACCGTAAGCTGTTGGGGGAAACCCTGCTGCGTCTGCCTGGCGTGAATGACACACGTACTTATGTAGTAATGGAAGAAGTCAAACAGAGCAATCGTCTGGTAATTAAGACGCGCTAACACGGAACAGGTGCAAAATCGACGCAGTTTGATTACACTCCTGTTAATCCATACAGCAACAGTGCCGGGGCAACCCGGTGCTGTTGTCCGTTTTAGCATCGGGCAGGAAAAGCCCGAAACCTGGAGAGCCGTTTTTGAGCCAGGAATACACTGAAGACAAAGACGTCACATTGACGAAGTTAAGCAGCGGGCGCCGACTTCTGGAAGCGCTACTGATCCTTATTGCCCTTTTTGCCGTCTGGTTGATGGCTGCCTTACTCAGCTTTAACCCTTCGGATCCCAGTTGGTCGCAAACCGCGTGGCATGAGCCTATCCATAATCTGGGCGGAATACCTGGAGCATGGCTGGCGGACACGCTGTTCTTTATTTTTGGCGTCATGGCCTACACTATCCCCGTCATCATTGTCGGTGGCTGCTGGTTTGCCTGGCGACATCAGGCCAGCGACGAATACGTCGATTATTTTGCCGTCTCGCTGCGCATTATTGGCGTTCTGGCGCTGATTCTCACTTCCTGCGGGTTGGCCGCAATTAACGCCGATGACATCTGGTATTTCGCCTCTGGCGGCGTGATCGGCAGTCTGCTCAGCACCACGCTACAACCATTGCTGCACAGCAGCGGCGGCACGCTGACGTTGTTGTGCATTTGGGCTGCGGGATTAACGCTGTTCACCGGTTGGTCATGGGTGAGCATTGCGGAAAAACTGGGCGGCTGGTTACTCAATATCCTGACGTTTGCCAGCAACCGTACCCGCCGCGACGATACTTGGGTCGATGACGAAGAGTATGAAGACGAAGAAGAGTCTGTCGACGCCGCTGATGGCAAACCCCATGAATCGCGCCGAGCTCGTATCCTGCGCGGTGCGTTAGCGCGCCGTAAACGTCTGGCTGAGAAATTTACCAACCCGCTTGGTCGTCATACCGATGCGGCGCTGTTCTCCGGCAAACGCATGGATGATGAAGACGAAATTGAATACAGCGCCCGTGGCGTGGTTGCCGATCCTAATGATGTGCTGTTTTCCGGTAATCGCGCGACGCTGCCTGAATATGACGAACTTGATCCGCTCCTTAACGGCCACTCGGTGACCGAGCCTGTAGCTGCAGCAGCTGCAGCTACAACGGCCGCTCAGGCCTGGAGCGCACCGGTTGATCCGTTGCTGCAAACGTCTCCCGTGACCAACACTGTTATGGAGCAACCGGTCCCAACTGTGGCCTGGCAACCCGTGCCTGGCCCGCAAACCGGTGATGCCGCGATTGCACCAGCGCCTGAAGGTTATCCGCAGCCAGCCCAGTACGCGCAACCTCCGGTGCAGCAGCCGTATGAGCCATGGCAACAACCGGTTGTGGAGCAGAGTCCGCAGCCGCAATATTACGCACAGCAGCCCGTTGAACCTGTTTATACGCAGCCTGTCGCGCCGCAGCCGGAACCTGTTTATCAGCCGGAGCCCGTGCTGCAACCTGTCTATCAACAGGATCCGACCTCTCAACAGAGCGCCGCATTCCAGCAGCCTGGTTATCAGCCGGAGCCTGTGCAGCAACCTGTTTATCAGCAGGATCCAACTTTTCAACAGAGCACTACGTTCCAGCAGCCTGTGGTTGAACAACCAACAGTGGTGGAACCTGAGCCGGTGGTTGAAGAAGTTAAACCGACTCGTCCGCCGCTCTATTACTTTGAAGAAGTCGAAGAGAAACGTGCGCGTGAGCGTGAGCAACTGGCCGCATGGTATCAACCGATCCCAGAACCTGCTCAGGAGCCTGAGCGTGTTAAGCCGTCTACGCCGTCTATGCCGACGACTGCATCCATACCGCCCGTTGAATCTGTTGCTGCCGTTGCACCGCTGGCCGCTGGCGTAAAAAGCGCCGCGTTAGGGGCGAGTGCCGCTGCCGCAGCACCTGTCTTTAGCCTTGCAGGCAGCGGTACGCCGCGTCCGCAGGTGAAAGAGGGCATTGGCCCGCAGTTGCCGCGTCCGAATCGTGTGCGCGTGCCTACTCGTCGTGAGCTGGCTTCATATGGCATAAAACTGCCGTCACAGCGTATGGCTGAAGAGAAAGCGCGCGAAGAGCAGCTTGATACAGATGCGTACAGTGACGATGAAATGGATGCAATGCAGCAGGACGAGCTGGCACGTCAGTTCGCTCAGTCGCAGCAGCATCGTTATGGCGAAGAGTATCAGGACGATACCCACCAGACTGATGACGAAGATTCAGCCGCAGAAGCGGAGCTTGCTCGCCAGTTTGCGTCTTCTCAGCAGCAGCGTTATTCCGGTGAACAGCCTGCCGGAGCGAATCCATTCTCCCTCGATGACTTTGAATTTTCGCCAATGAAAACGCTGGTGGATGAGGGGCCGCATGAGCCGCTGTTTACGCCTGGCGTAATGCCGGAGCCCGCGCCGCAGTACCAGGAACCAGTTGCGCCGCAGCAGCATTATCAGCAACCGGCGCAGCCAGTTGCACCGCAGCAGCACTATCAGCAACCGACACAGCCAGTTGCATCGCAGCAGCACTACCAGCAACCGGTGCAGCCAGTTGCATCGCAGCAGCATTATCAACAGCCAGCGCAGCCAGTTGCACCGCAGCAGCATTATCAGCAGCCAGCGCGGCCTGTTACACCGCCGCCGCAGGATAGTCTGATCCATCCGCTGCTGATGCGTAATGGGGATAGTCGTCCGGCGCACCGTCCAAGCACGCCGCTGCCATCGTTAGATCTGCTCACGCCGCCGCCGAGCGAAGTTGAGCCGATAGATACGTTCGCACTAGAACAAATGGCACGTCTGGTGGAAGCGCGTCTGGCGGATTTCCGCATTAAAGCCGATGTGGTGAACTACTCTCCTGGCCCGGTGATTACCCGCTTTGAGCTTAATCTGGCTCCAGGGGTTAAAGCGGCGCGTATTTCTAACCTGTCACGAGATCTGGCGCGTTCATTGTCGACCGCGGCGGTACGTGTGGTCGAGGTTATTCCAGGCAAACCGTATGTTGGACTGGAGTTACCGAACAAAAAACGTCAAACCGTTTATCTGCGTGAAGTACTGGATAACGCTAAATTCCGTGATAACTCATCTCCGCTGACTGTGGTGCTGGGCAAAGATATTGCAGGCGAACCGGTGGTGGCCGATCTGGCTAAAATGCCGCACCTGCTGGTGGCAGGGACAACCGGTTCCGGTAAGTCTGTTGGGGTGAACGCCATGATCCTCAGCATGCTGTACAAAGCGCAGCCGGAAGACGTTCGCTTTATCATGATTGACCCGAAAATGCTGGAACTTTCTGTTTATGAAGGTATTCCACATCTGCTGACTGAAGTTGTGACCGACATGAAAGATGCCGCCAATGCCTTGCGTTGGAGCGTAAATGAAATGGAACGTCGCTACAAACTGATGTCGGCGCTTGGCGTGCGTAACCTTGCCGGTTATAACGATAAGATTGCTGAAGCCGCCCGTATGGGACGTCCGATTCCAGACCCATACTGGAAGCCGGGCGACAGCATGGATGTTCAGCATCCGGTGCTGGAAAAACTGCCGTATATCGTGGTGTTGGTGGATGAATTCGCTGACCTGATGATGACCGTTGGCAAAAAGGTGGAAGAACTGATCGCTCGTCTGGCGCAAAAAGCGCGTGCGGCGGGGATCCATCTGGTGCTGGCAACCCAGCGACCATCAGTTGACGTTATCACCGGTCTGATTAAAGCGAACATCCCGACGCGTATCGCCTTTACAGTGTCCAGTAAAATTGACTCGCGTACCATCCTTGACCAGGGCGGCGCGGAATCGCTGTTGGGTATGGGTGACATGCTTTATTCTGCACCAAACTCGACGATCCCTGTACGTGTACACGGCGCCTTTGTACGCGATGAAGAAGTTCACGCGGTAGTTCAAGACTGGAAAGCGCGCGGCCGTCCACAATACATTGATGGCATTACCTCTGACAGCGAAAGCGAAGGCGGCGGTGGCGGCTTTGATGGTGGAGAAGAACTGGATCCGCTGTTCGATCAGGCGGTGAACTTTGTTACTCAGAAACGCAAAGCCTCAATCTCCGGCGTCCAGCGTCAGTTCCGTATCGGTTACAACCGAGCGGCGCGCATCATCGAACAGATGGAAGCGCAGGGAATAGTCAGCGAACAAGGGCATAATGGTAATCGTGAAGTGCTGGCTCCGCCGCCCTTCGAATGATTGCAAAGTTAAGTAATTCAGTATTTTCTACTTTCCTCATGCTGATTTTTGGCCTGAAATGGATAGCAGAGGGATCTCCCCGTTGGGAGTGACGTATTTTGAGGAATAACGATGAAAAGAATCGCAATCACCTGTGCATTACTGTCTAGCTTTGTGGTGAGCAGCGTCTGGGCTGACGCTGCCAGCGACCTGAAAAGCCGTCTGGATAAAGTCAGTAGCTTCCATGCCAGCTTTACTCAGAAGGTCACGGACGGTAGCGGCGCGGCGGTGCAGGAAGGTCAGGGCGACTTATGGGTTAAACGCCCTAATCTGTTTAACTGGCATATGACGCAGCCTGACGAGAGCATCCTGGTTTCCGATGGTAAAACGCTGTGGTTCTTTAACCCGTTTGTTGAGCAGGCGACTGCGACCTGGTTGAAAGACGCCACGGGTAACACGCCGTTTATGCTGATTGCGCGTAACCAGGCCAGCGACTGGCAACAGTACAACATTAAGCAAAACGGCGACGATTTCGTGCTGACGCCAAAAACCAGCAGCGGTAACCTGAAGCAGTTTACTATCAATGTTGGGCGGGACGGGACGATCCACCAGTTTAGTGCCGTTGAGCAAGACGATCAGCGCAGCAGCTATCAGCTGAAATCCCAGCAAAATGGTGCGATTGAACCTTCGAAATTTACCTTTACCCCGCCGCAAGGTGTAACGGTTGACGATCAACGTAAGTAGAGGCGTGTGAGTGAGCAATCTGTCGCTCGACTTTTCTGATAATACCTTTCAGCCACTGGCCGCACGTATGCGGCCAGAAAATTTAGCGCAGTACATCGGCCAGCAGCATCTGCTGGCTGCGGGTAAACCCTTGCCGCGCGCCATCGAGGCCGGGCACCTGCACTCCATGATTTTATGGGGGCCGCCGGGGACGGGGAAAACCACGCTAGCCGAAGTTATTGCCCGTTACGCCAACGCCGATGTTGAACGAATTTCGGCGGTTACGTCTGGCGTAAAAGAAATTCGTGAAGCGATTGAGCGTGCGCGTCAGAATCGTAACGCAGGTCGACGTACCATCCTGTTCGTGGACGAAGTTCACCGTTTTAATAAAAGCCAGCAGGATGCGTTTTTACCGCATATTGAAGACGGTACCATCACGTTTATTGGCGCCACCACAGAAAACCCCTCGTTTGAACTGAACTCGGCACTGCTGTCGCGTGCGCGTGTTTATTTACTGAAGTCGTTAACCACCGACGATATTGAACAGGTGCTGGACCAGGCGATGTCAGACAAAACCCGTGGTTACGGCGGCCAGGATATCGTACTGCCGCCAGAGACGCGTCGGGCGATTGCTGAACTGGTGAATGGCGACGCGCGGCGAGCGCTGAATACGCTGGAAATGATGGCCGATATGGCCGAAGTTGATGATTCTGGCAAGCGCGTATTGAAGGCCAAGTTGCTCACTGAAATTGCCGGTGAACGCAGCGCGCGTTTCGATAATAAAGGCGATCGCTTTTACAATCTCATCTCCGCATTACACAAATCGGTTCGCGGCAGCGCCCCGGATGCGGCACTTTATTGGTATGCGCGCATCATTAGTGCAGGTGGTGATCCGCTGTATGTTGCTCGTCGCTGTCTGGCAATTGCCTCTGAAGATGTGGGCAATGCCGATCCTCGCGCCATGCAGGTGGCAATTTCCGCATGGGACTGCTTTACCCGAGTGGGACCCGCGGAAGGTGAACGAGCGATTGCTCAGGCGATTGTTTATCTGGCCTGCGCGCCGAAAAGTAATGCGGTTTACACCGCCTTCAAAGCCGCGCTGGCTGATGCCCGCGAACGTCCGGATTACGACGTGCCGGTCCATCTGCGCAATGCGCCAACTAAGCTGATGAAAGAAATGGGCTATGGTCAGGAGTATCGTTACGCCCATGATGAACCAAATGCCTATGCCGCCGGAGAAGAGTACTTCCCGCAGGAAATGGCACAAACGCGCTATTATCACCCCACAAACAGAGGTCTTGAAGGCAAGATTGGCGAAAAGCTCGCCTGGCTCGCCGGACAGGATCAAAATAGCCCTATAAAACGCTACCGTTAGTGTTATCGTTGCGGTAATGTTGTCTCTGTATCCCTGTGACCGCAGGCTGTGGTCACTTTCTCCTATTTTAATTCGATAAGCACAGGATAAGCATGCTCGATCCCAATCTGCTGCGTAATGAGCCAGACGCAGTCGCAGAAAAACTGGCAAGCCGGGGCTTTAAGCTGGATGTAGATAAGCTGCGCGCTCTTGAAGAGCGTCGTAAAGTTCTGCAGGTACAAACTGAAAACCTGCAGGCAGAGCGTAACTCTCGATCGAAATCCATCGGCCAGGCAAAAGCGCGCGGGGAAGATATCGAGTCTTTACGTCTGGAAGTGAACAAACTGGGCGAAGAGCTGGATGCCGCGAAAGCTGAACTTGATACCTTACAGGCCGAGATCCGCGACATTGCGCTGACCATTCCTAACCTGCCAGCGGACGACGTTCCGGTGGGTAAAGATGAAAATGACAACGTTGAAGTCAGCCGTTGGGGTACTCCGCGTGAGTTTGATTTCGAAGTGCGCGATCACGTTACCTTGGGTGAAATGCACACGGGTCTTGATTTTGCCGCTGCGGTTAAGCTGACCGGCTCTCGTTTCGTCGTGATGAAAGGGCAGATCGCGCGCATGCACCGTGCGCTGTCTCAGTTCATGCTGGATCTGCATACCGAGCAGCATGGTTACAGCGAAAACTACGTTCCGTATCTGGTTAACCATGACACGCTGTACGGAACAGGGCAACTGCCGAAATTTGCTGGCGATCTGTTCCACACCCGTCCGCTGGATGAAGAAGCTGACAGCAGCAACTATGCGCTGATCCCAACGGCAGAAGTTCCGCTGACCAACCTGGTTCGCGACGAAATCATTGACGAAGATGCGCTGCCGATCAAAATGACCGCGCATACGCCGTGCTTCCGTTCTGAAGCAGGTTCTTACGGTCGTGATACCCGTGGTCTGATCCGTATGCACCAGTTCGATAAAGTTGAAATGGTGCAGATCGTTCGCCCGGAAGACTCTATGGACGCGCTGGAAGAAATGACCGGCCATGCCGAGAAGGTTCTTCAGCTGCTGGGCCTGCCGTACCGTAAGATCATCCTGTGCACAGGCGACATGGGCTTTGGCGCATGCAAAACGTACGATCTGGAAGTGTGGATCCCGGCGCAGAACACCTATCGCGAAATCTCCTCTTGCTCCAACGTGTGGGATTTCCAGGCTCGCCGTATGCAGGCGCGTTGCCGCAGCAAATCCGACAAAAAGACCCGTTTAGTACATACGCTGAACGGTTCCGGTCTGGCGGTTGGACGTACGCTGGTTGCGGTGATGGAAAACTATCAGCAGGCTGATGGCCGTATTCAGGTTCCGGAAGTGTTACGCCCGTACATGAATGGCCTGGAATTTATCGGCTAAGCTACCTTTCTTTGCTAAAAAAGCGCCTTAGGGCGCTTTTTTTATGCCCGTTTGACGTCGGACAATAACGCCTACCTCCATAGGAGTAATACTGCCTTCGAATGAAAGTCAGTATTTATCTCTGTCTTTTCGCAAATTCGGTATCTACCAGTCTGTATATCGACATATACGATATATAAAAATCTACATAACGAGTATTTCTCTTTTGTTTATTGTGAGCAGCAGAGTGAGCCACTATGAAAACTAAGATCCCCGATGCCATGCTGGCAGCTGAGGTTAGTCGCCGAGGTTTGGTGAAAACGACGGCGATAGGCGGACTGGCGGCGGCCAGTAGCGCGTTTACCCTGCCATTTACCCGTATTGCAAATGCTGCAGAAGCCCTTAATCCGACACAGGCCAATGAGAAAGTCATATGGAGCGCGTGTACGGTGAACTGTGGTAGCCGCTGTCCTCTGCGTATGCACGTGGTAGACGGTGAAATAAAGTATGTTGAAACCGACAACACCGGTGATGACAACTATGACGGCTTGCACCAGGTACGCGCCTGTCTGCGTGGTCGCTCCATGCGTCGTCGCGTTTATAATCCCGACCGTCTGAAATACCCGATGAAACGCGTCGGTAAACGTGGTGAAGGGAAATTTGAGCGCATCAGCTGGGATGAAGCCTACGACATCATTGCCAGCAATATGCAGCGTCTTATCAAAGACTACGGCAACGAGTCTATCTACCTGAACTACGGCACAGGTACGCTGGGCGGCACCCTGACACGCTCCTGGCCGCCAGGCAAAACACTGGTGGCACGGTTGATGAACTGCTGTGGCGGCTACCTGAACCACTACGGTGACTACTCTTCAGCGCAAATCGCTGCCGGGTTGAACTACACATACGGCGGCTGGGCAGACGGTAACAGCCCGTCCGACATTGAAAACAGCAAGCTGGTGGTTCTGTTCGGGAATAACCCAGGTGAAACCCGTATGAGCGGGGGTGGGGTAACCTATTACCTTGAACAGGCGCGACAAAAATCCAATGCCCGCATGATTATTATCGATCCTCGCTACACGGATACCGGCGCGGGTCGTGAAGATGAATGGATCCCGATCCGCCCAGGTACCGATGCGGCGCTGGTTAATGGTCTGGCGTATGTGCTGATCACCGAAAACATGATCGATCAACCGTTCCTTGATAAATACTGCGTGGGTTACGACGAGAAAACCTTACCGGCCGACGCACCGAAAAACGGTCACTATAAGGCGTATATTCTTGGGCAGGGCAAAGACGGTATCGCCAAGACCCCGGAATGGGCAGCGCAAATTACCGGTATTCCTGCTGATCGAATCGTCAAACTGGCCCGTGAAATCGGTAGCGCTAAACCGGCATATATCAGTCAGGGGTGGGGACCGCAGCGTCATGCTAACGGTGAAATAGCGACCCGTGCCATTTCTATGCTGGCAATCCTTACCGGTAACGTTGGGATTAACGGCGGCAACAGCGGGGCGCGTGAGGGCTCATACAGTTTGCCGTTTGAACGTATGCCTACGCTGGAAAACCCAGTCGAAACCAGCATCTCTATGTTTATGTGGACGGACGCCATTGAGCGAGGTCCGGAGATGACGGCGCTGCGTGACGGTGTTCGTGGTAAAGATAAACTCGATGTTCCGATTAAGATGATCTGGAACTATGCCGGTAACTGTCTGATTAACCAGCACTCTGATATCAACCGCACACATAAAATCCTACAGGATGATAAGAAGTGCGAGATGATCGTTGTTATCGACTGTCATATGACCTCCTCGGCGAAATACGCGGATATTTTGCTGCCGGACTGCACCGCTTCGGAGCAGATGGACTTCGCACTGGATGCCTCCTGCGGAAATATGTCGTATGTGATTTTCACCGATCAGGCGATCAAACCACGCTTCGAATGCAAGACTATCTACCAGATGACCAGTGAGCTGGCGAAACGCCTTGGTGTTGAGCAGCAGTTTACAGAAGGTCGTACTCAGGAAGAGTGGATGCGTCATCTGTACGAGCAGTCGCGAAAAGCCATTCCTGAACTGCCAACGTTTGAAGAATTCCGCAAGCAGGGGATCTTTAAACAGCGCGACCCACAGGGACATCACGTGGCCTACAAGGCGTTCCGTGAGGATCCTAACGCCAATCCGCTGACCACGCCGTCAGGTAAGATCGAAATTTATTCGCAGCAGCTTGCCGAGATCGCGTCAACCTGGGAACTGCCGGAAGGTGATGTGATTGATCCACTGCCGATTTATACCCCAGGCTTTGAGAGCTTAAACGATCCGCTGGTGGAGAAATTCCCTCTGCAGTTGACCGGCTTCCACTATAAGTCTCGCGTCCACTCGACCTATGGCAACGTGGATGTTCTGAAAGCATCCTGCCGTCAGGAAATGTGGATCAACCCGATGGATGCACAGCGACGCGGCATTAACAACGGCGACAAGGTGCGCATCTTTAACGATCGTGGTGAAGTGCACATCGAGGCGAAAGTAACGCCGCGTATGATGCCTGGCGTGGTGGCATTGGGCGAAGGGGCGTGGTATGACCCGGACGCAAAACGCGTGGACCAGGGCGGTTGTATTAACGTCCTGACGACCCAGCGTCCGTCTCCTCTCGCGAAGGGGAACCCATCACACACGAACCTTGTTCAGGTTGAAAAGGTGTAAGGAGTAACCGATGACAACCCAGTATGGATTTTTTATTGATTCCAGCCGTTGCACCGGTTGCAAAACCTGCGAACTGGCGTGCAAAGATTTCAAAAATTTAACCCCTGAAGTCAGCTTTCGCCGCATTTATGAGTACGCGGGCGGTGACTGGCAGGAAGACAACGGCGTCTGGCATCAGAACGTCTTTGCCTATTACCTCTCCATTGCGTGTAACCACTGTGAAGACCCGGCCTGTACCAAAGTGTGTCCGAGCGGTGCGATGCACAAACGTGAAGATGGCTTTGTCGTTGTCGATGAAGATGTGTGCATCGGCTGTCGCTATTGCCACATGGCCTGTCCTTACGGCGCACCACAGTATAATGCTGACAAAGGACATATGACCAAATGCGATGGTTGCCATGAGCGCGTCGCTGAAGGTAAGAAACCTATTTGCGTCGAGTCCTGTCCACTGCGTGCGCTGGATTTTGGCCCAATTGATGAACTGCGCAAAAAACACGGTACTTTGGCTGCGGTTGCGCCATTGCCGGGCGCGCACTTTACCAAACCGAGCATTGTTATCAAACCTAACGCCAATAGCCGCCCGACCGGCGATACCACAGGTTATCTGGCTAATCCGAAGGAGGTGTAAGATGGGAAGTGGATGGCATGAATGGCCGCTGATGATCTTCACGGTCTTCGGGCAGTGTGTGGTTGGCGGTTTTATCGTTCTGGCGCTGGCGTTGATGAAAGGGGGCTTACGCCCAGAATCGCAGCAACGCGTAATTACCTGCATGTTTGGGCTGTGGGTATTAATGGGCATTGGATTTATTGCTTCCATGCTCCATTTGGGCTCACCGATGCGCGCCTTTAACTCACTCAATCGCGTTGGGTCATCTGCGTTGAGTAACGAAATTGCCAGCGGCTCACTCTTCTTTGCCGTTGGCGGTATCGGCTGGCTGCTGGCTATGTTGAAGAAAATGTCGCCCGCATTACGCAATCTGTGGTTAGTTGTCACCATGGTGCTGGGTGTGGTTTTTGTCTGGATGATGGTGCGCGTGTATAACACCATCGATACCGTACCGACCTGGTACAGCGTCTGGACACCGCTGGGCTTCTTCCTGACGATGTTTATGGGCGGTCCGCTGCTGGGATATCTGTTACTGAGAATTGCTGGCGTGGATGGTTGGGCGATGCGTCTGCTGCCGGCTATATCAGTGCTTGCTCTGGTCGTGAGCGCCATCATGTCGGTAATGCAGGGGACTGAACTGGCGACAATCCACAGTTCGATTCAACAGGCCTCTGCGCTGGTTCCGGATTACGGTTCGCTGATGGCGTGGCGGATTGTGGCACTGGCCTTAGCGCTATGCTGCTGGATAGTACCGCAAGTGAAGGGTTACCAGCCTGCCGTTCCGTTGCTTTCTGTCGCGTTTATTCTGCTGTTAGTCGGTGAGCTGATTGGTCGTGGCGTGTTCTACGGGCTGCATATGACCGTCGGTATGGCGGTGGCGAGTTAATCCATAATGTGCCGGATGGCGGCTCGTGCTTTATCAAGCCTACAATATCCGTA
Source organism: Citrobacter sp. Cpo037 (assembly GCF_030332945.1). NCBI lineage: Bacteria > Pseudomonadati > Pseudomonadota > Gammaproteobacteria > Enterobacterales > Enterobacteriaceae > Citrobacter > Citrobacter sp. Cpo037. Next base: position 45,158 of record NZ_JAOWGW010000052.1, on the reverse strand, counting down.
GGCCTTAAAGCTGCGCGCTATCCGGCTACATGTCAGGCCAGGGTTTTGCCCCAGTCTTTACTTCTGCTTAGTTAACGTGTCATAGCTGGTCATCAGATTGCGATAATCCGGAATGTGATTAGAGAACAACGTCGCCAGACCTTCGATATCGTTGCGCCAGTCGCGGTGCAGTTCGCATGCTACTCCGAACCATGTCATCAATTGAGCGCCTGCTTGAGACATCCGATCCCATGCTGAATTGCGGGTAATTTCATTAAACGTGCCTGAAGCATCGGTGACAACAAAGACGTCAAAACCTTCTTCAATAGCCGAGAGCGCTGGGAAAGCGACGCAAACTTCCGTCACGACACCAGCGATAATCAGCTGCTTTTTGCCGGTCGCTTTTACTGCTTTCACGAAATCTTCGTTATCCCATGCGTTAATGTTTCCTGGGCGAGCAATGTAGGGCGCATCGGGAAATTGAGCTTTCAGTTCCGGTACCAGCGGTCCGTTTGGTCCTGTCTCAAAACTGGTTGTCAGAATGGTTGGGAGGTTGAAGTATTTTGCTAAGTCACCGAGCGCAAGCACGTTGTTTTTAAATTTATCGGGATCGATATCCCGAACCAGAGAGAGCAGGCCAGCCTGATGGTCGACCAGCAGTACTGCCGCATTGTCTTTATCAAGTCTTACGTAAGGTTTAGTCATGGTATTTCTCCTGTTCAGTATCAGTGGGGGAAATTTGATGAGTTTAAGTCTACGAAAAGAACGATATTTGGATTAGATAGATAAATAGGAACTCACTGTTCTATTTTGAAGACAATGCAGCTCAGCATCCCGCATAGAGTTTAGTAAGAAATAAAAGTAAGGGGAGTCCATGAAATTTTTCGACTGAACGTAACGCGAGATTTTTGTTTTAGATCAATAAAAACAAGCAGATGTGTTTTTGTGTTTTTTATCTATTCACATTAAGAATCAGTAATGCAAATCGATCGACCAGAAAGCGCCTCAGCCCTCTGATTCCGCCGATTGACAATGTTTTTAGCAGTGGCATGATGCGCATGAAATTTGAACTTCCTCACGGTTTTTATTCATGTCCACGTATACCCGTCCCGTCATGCTATTGCTGTGCGGGCTACTTCTGTTGACCCTGGCGATCGCCGTGTTAAACACGCTCGTCCCGCTTTGGCTCGCCCATGAAAATCTGCCCACCTGGCAGGTAGGCGTGGTGAGCTCGTCTTACTTTACCGGTAATCTGGTAGGGACGTTGCTGACAGGTTATTTAATAAAACACCTTGGTTTTAATCGCAGCTATTACATCGCCTCGCTTATTTTCGCCGCGGGCTGTGTCGGGCTGGGGATTATGGTGGGATTCTGGAGCTGGATGACATGGCGTTTTATCGCCGGTGTTGGCTGCGCCATGATCTGGGTGGTCGTGGAAAGCGCGCTGATGTGCAGCGGGACGTCCCGTAATCGTGGACGGTTACTTGCCGCCTATATGATGATCTATTATGTGGGAACGTTTTTAGGCCAACTGCTGGTTAGTAAAGTATCAACAGAATTGATGAACGTCCTGCCGTGGGTGACGGGTACTATCCTGGCGGGTGTTTTGCCACTGCTCTTTACGCGCATTGCTAATCAGCAGGGCGATGAACAGCAGTCTACGCCTATTGTCTCCATGCTGAGGTTGCGTCAGGCGCGCTTGGGCGTTAATGGCTGCATTATTTCCGGGATCGTGCTGGGGTCTTTGTATGGCCTGATGCCGCTGTATCTCAACCATCAGGGGGTGAGCAACGCCAGCATTGGTTTCTGGATGGCGGTCCTGGTAAGTGCCGGTATTCTGGGTCAATGGCCGATTGGCCGTCTGGCGGACAAGCTGGGACGTCTGCTGGTTTTACGCGTCCAGGTCTTCGTGGTGATCGTCGGGAGTATCGCCATGCTGAACCAGGCGGCGATGGCGCCCGCGTTGTTTATGTTGGGTGCGGCAGGCTTTACCCTCTACCCGGTCGCGATGGCCTGGGCCTGTGAAAAGGTGGAACATCATCAGCTGGTCGCCATGAATCAGGCATTGTTATTGAGCTATACCGTGGGCAGCCTGCTGGGACCTTCATTTACTGCGATGCTGATGCAGAATTATTCAGATAGCCTGCTGTTTATCATGATCGCCAGCGTATCGTTTATTTATTTACTGATGCTGTTGCGTAAGACGGGCCATACGCCTAATTCTATTGCGCACATTTGACCTGATTTAACAGAATATGAACAGGTTCCCATACATACTGTTTATGTATGCTTTATGGGAACCTGCATTATTTAATTGCACATGTCTGTCCTGAAAATAAAGTGTGCAGAAGGTTATAGTTTTACATCCTGCCGTTTCCGCTCGCTCATTTTACCGCGCATAATCCCACGCCTCATATATTGATAATCAAAAAGCTTCCACAAAGGATTGCGTATGGCTGGTGTGCAGGAAAAACAATTGCGATGGTACAACATTGCATTGATGTCATTTATTACCGTCTGGGGTTTTGGTAACGTCGTCAACAACTATGCTAATCAGGGATTGGTTGTTGTCTCCTCCTGGATATTTATTTTCGCGCTCTATTTTATTCCTTATGCGTTGATCGTCGGGCAGCTTGGCTCAACCTTTAAAGAGGGTAAAGGCGGCGTCAGTACCTGGATTAAACATACCATGGGGCCAGGGTTGGCCTATCTTGCTGCCTGGACCTATTGGGTTGTGCATATACCTTATCTGGCGCAAAAACCGCAGGCTATTCTGATTGCGCTGGGATGGGCGCTGAAGGGCGATGGTTCGTTGATTAAAGAGTACACCGTCGTGGCGTTGCAGGGACTGACGCTGGCGCTGTTTGTCTTTTTCATGTGGGTTGCGTCCCGTGGCATGAAGTCACTGAAAATTGTTGGGTCAGTTGCTGGCATCGCGATGTTTGTGATGTCCATTTTGTATGTCGTGATGGCGGTAACCGCGCCTGCAATTACGGATGTGCAAATAGCGACAACCAATATCACCTAGGAATCGTTTATCCCGCACATCGATTTTACCTACATTACTACGATCTCCATGCTGGTCTTTGCCGTGGGCGGTGCGGAGAAAATTTCGCCATACGTTAATCAGACACGTAATCCGGGCAAAGAATTTCCAAAAGGGATGCTCGTTCTGGCTGTTATGGTAGCGGTATGCGCGATTCTCGGGTCGCTGGCTATGGGAATGATGTTTGACTCCCGGCATATTCCAGATGACCTGATGACGAATGGTCAATATTACGCCTTCCAGAAATTGGGTGAGTATTATGGTATGGGTAATTCGCTGATGGTTATTTACGCGATTGCCAATACGCTGGGACAGATTGCGGCATTGGTATTTTCTATTGATGCACCGCTTAAAGTTCTTCTGGGTGATGCTGATCGTAAATATATTCCCGAGAGTCTGTGTAAAACCAACGCTTCCGGTACGCCGGTCAATGGTTATATTCTGACGCTGGTGCTGGTAGCGATTCTGATTATGTTGCCAACACTGGGAATTGGCGACATGAACAACCTGTATAAATGGCTATTGAATCTTAACTCTGTCGTGATGCCATTGCGTTATTTATGGGTATTTGTGGCGTTCATTGCCGTTATTCGCCTGGCGCAAAAATATAAATCGGAATATGTCTTTATTCGCAACCGCTCGCTTGCGATGACCGTGGGGATCTGGTGCTTTGCCTTTACCGCATTTGCCTGTCTGACCGGGATCTTCCCGAAAATGGAAGCCTTTACCCCTGAGTGGACATTCCAGCTCACGCTGAATATCGTGACGCCATTTGTGCTGGTTGGACTGGGATTGATTTTCCCGCTACTGGCGAGAAGAGGGCGCTAAAGACGAGGGCAGGAGATAGCGTCGCTTTCTCCTGTTAACCGCGCCTTCGACTCAAATATTGTCGCTTAGATAGCAAAACGGCTGCCGTTCAGGGCAGCCGTTTGGTGGTGGCTAAAACTCAATACATCACTTTATGTCCATATTGCTCGAGAATGCCCTTCACGCGCTCCATGGTCTCTTTCTTCGGTGGTTTGACGCCATCCAGTTTGTACTCTTCGCCCATTGCCACCCATTTGTGTTTGCCCAGCTCGTGGTAAGGCAGCAGCTCGATTTTTTCAACGTTACCCATATCGCGGGTAAATTCGCCGAGGCGGTGTGCGGAGTCATCGTCATCAGACCAGCCAGGTACGACAACATAGCGGATCCACACTTTAATGTCTTTGTTTGACAGGTAACGCGCGAACTCCAGCGTGCGATGGTTAGATACGCCGACCAGATTCTGATGGATTTCATCGTTCATCTGTTTGAGATCGAGCATGACCAGGTCGGTGACTTCCAGCAACTCATCGATCACCGGATCGTAGCGGCGAACAAAACCGTTGGTATCCAGACAGGTATGAATACCTTCTTTTTTACAAGCGCGGAACCAGTCACGTACGAATTCAGCTTGCAGGATAGCTTCGCCGCCAGACGCCGTCACGCCGCCGCCGGATGCGTTCATAAAGTGGCGATAGGTCACCACCTCTTTCATTAATTCGTCGACGGTGACTTCTTTACCGCCGTGTGTATCCCACGTGTCACGGTTATGGCAATACAGGCAGCGCATCAGGCAGCCCTGAAAGAAGGTAATAAAGCGGATGCCCGGGCCATCAACAGTGCCACAGGATTCAAAGGAGTGAATGCGACCAATAACTGACATTGCGGTGTTTCTCCAGGTGTGGCCCATCCGGGGCCAGTGTTAGTGCACAGTTATTAACTGTGTCGAGTCTGTTTTGGCTGCTATCCATACTTTTCGTCTTTCAAGCTGCATCTTTGTTAGCTTCCTTCGCTCACCCCAGTCACCTACTTCTGTACGCTCCAGGGGATTCACTCCGTTGCCGCCTCAATGCACCTCGAAATCCATCGAGTATATAAGTATAGATAGCTGACAAAGCAGGCTATTAAAAAGGCCCCACTTACGTGGAGCCTTTATTGTACGCTTTTTAAAGTACGATTTCAGTCAAAACCAATTACATGGTCTGAGTGAAGGTACGAGTAATAACGTCCTGCTGCTGTTCTTTAGTCAGGGAGTTAAAACGTACTGCGTAGCCAGAAACACGGATGGTCAGCTGCGGATATTTTTCCGGATGTTCCATCGCATCCAGCAGCATTTCGCGGTTCATGACGTTCACGTTCAGGTGCTGACCACCTTCGATGGACGCTTCGTGATGGAAGTAACCATCCATCAGACCAGCCAGGTTGGTCTTACGAACTTCGTCGTCTTTACCCAGAGCGTTCGGAACGATAGAGAAGGTGTAAGAAATACCATCTTTAGCGTAAGCAAACGGCAGTTTAGCAACGGAGGTCAGAGAGGCAACAGCACCTTTCTGGTCACGACCGTGCATTGGGTTAGCACCCGGTCCGAACGGCGCGCCAGCACGACGACCATCTGGGGTATTACCAGTTTTCTTACCATAAACCACGTTAGAGGTGATGGTCAGAACAGACTGAGTCGGGATAGCGTTACGATAAGTAGTCAGTTTCTGAATTTTCTTCATGAAACGTTCTACCAGGTCAACCGCCATGTCATCAACGCGAGAGTCGTTGTTACCAAACTGCGGGTATTCGCCTTCGATTTCGAAGTCGATAGCCAGACCGTCTTCGTCACGAATCGGTTTAACTTTCGCATATTTGATTGCAGACAGGGAGTCAGCAGCAACGGACAGACCAGCGATACCACACGCCATGGTGCGGATAACGTCACGGTCGTGCAGCGCCATCAGAGATGCTTCGTAGCTGTACTTGTCGTGCATGTAGTGGATAACGTTCAGCGCGGTGACGTACTGTTTAGCCAGCCAATCCATGAAGTGATCCATGCGGTCCATAACTTCGTCGAAGTTCAGAACGTCGCCTTTGATCGGTTCAGATTTAGGACCAACCTGCATTTTCAGTTTTTCATCAACGCCACCGTTGATTGCGTACAGCATGGTTTTCGCCAGGTTTGCACGCGCACCGAAGAACTGCATTTGTTTACCAACAACCATCGGGCTTACGCAGCAAGCGATAGCGTAGTCGTCGTTGTTGAAGTCAGGACGCATCAGGTCATCGTTCTCGTACTGCAGAGAAGAGGTGTCGATGGACACTTTAGCGGCGAATTTCTTGAAGTTCAGAGGCAGTTTTTCAGACCACAGAACAGTGATGTTCGGCTCCGGAGAAGGACCCATGGTGTACAGGGTGTTCAGGAAGCGGAAGCTGTTTTTGGTAACCAGAGTACGGCCATCAACGCCCATACCACCGATTGATTCAGTTGCCCAAATCGGGTCACCGGAGAACAGTTCATCATATTCAGGAGTACGCAGGAAGCGAACCATACGCAGTTTCATGACCAGGTGGTCGATCATTTCCTGTGCGTCTTGCTCGGTGATTTTGCCTGCTTTCAGGTCACGTTCGATGTAAGCATCCAGGAAGGTGGATACGCGACCGAAGGACATTGCTGCACCGTTCTGAGATTTAACTGCGGCCAGGTAGCCGAAGTAAGTCCACTGGATAGCTTCCTGAGCGTTGGTAGCCGGACCAGAGATATCGCAGCCATATTTAGCAGCCATTTCTTTGATCTGACCCAGAGCGCGGTGCTGTTCAGCGATTTCTTCACGCAGACGGATAGTTGCTTCCAGGTTTACGCCGTTTTCCAGATCGGACTGCAGAGAGACGAACTGAGCGTATTTGTCTTTCATGAGGTAGTCGATACCGTACAGCGCAACGCGACGGTAGTCACCGATGATACGGCCACGGCCATACGCATCTGGCAGACCAGTCAGAACACCGGATTTACGGCAGTTCAGAATGTCTTTGGTGTAAACATCGAATACGCCCTGGTTGTGGGTTTTGCGGTATTCGGTGAAGATTTTTTTCAGCATCGGGTCCAGTTCGCGATTGTACGCTTTGCAGGAACCTTCAACCATTTTGATGCCGCCAAACGGAATGATCGCACGTTTCAGCGGAGCTTCAGTCTGCAGACCAACAATCTTCTCGAGCGCTTTGTTGATGTAGCCAGCGTCGTGAGAAGTGATGGTCGAAGCAACGGAGGTGTCAAAGTCAACAGGCGCGTGAGTGCGGTTTTCCTGTTTAACGCCTTCCATCACGCTGTCCCACAGTGCAGTGGTCGCATCAGTTGCGCCAGCCAGGAAGGACTCGTCACCCTCATACGGAGTGTAGTTTTTCTGAATGAAGTCACGTACGTTTACTTCATTCTGCCAATCACCTTTGGTAAAACCTTCCCAGGCTGTGGCTAACTTTTCATTAAGCTCGGACATGTAACACCTACCTTCTTAAGTGGATTTTTTATTTACTGCGTGTAATGGGCATCAACAGATTAATGATGATCGTTACCACGCAGATAAATGACCCAGTATGTCAACCCGACCAACAAACCGCCGCCGATAATGTTACCGATCGTAACCGGAATCAGGTTATCGGTGATGAAATTCATCACGGTCAGGTGAGAAAAATTCTCCGGAGAAGACCCAACTGCGGTCCAGAATTCCGGGGTGGCGAAATCGCGTATTACAATACCCATAGGGATCATAAACATGTTTGCGATACTGTGCTCAAAACCGCTGGCAACAAACATTGCGACCGGTAATACCATGATAAACGCTTTGTCCATCAGGCTGCGGCCCGAGTAGCTCATCCATACGGCCAGACACACCATCAGGTTAGCCAGGATACCAAGGCTCACTGCCTCAACAAAAGTATGGTGCACTTTGTGGTCGGCTGTTTGCAGAACGTTGAGCCCCCATGCGCCGTTGGCGGTCATATACTCGCCAGAAAGCCACATGAGTAACACAAAGATCAGGGCGCCAATCAGGTTGCCGACATAAACGTTAAGCCAGTTTTTCGCTAACTGACCCCAGGTAATACGACCACTGGCTTTAGCAACGACGATCAGTACGGTTGAAGTGAAGAGGTCTGCACCGCAGACAACACAAAGGATCAGCCCCAGGGAAAAGCAGATACCACCTACTAATTTCGCCATGCCGAAAGGCATAGTACCAGTGCCGGTTGTGGCGGTGATATAGAAAACAAAGGCAATTGAAATGAATACACCGGCAGTAATTGCCAGATAGAACGTCTTAAGCGGATGTTTCGTTGCTTTATAGACGCCTGCTTCTTCGGCAACTTTGGCCATTGCAGCAGGTAGAATAAGATCAAAAGGGTTGTCAGCTTTCACACTAACTCTCTCTTTATTAAGTCGGCGACGAGATACTAACAAAGCATTATAGATGAGAATTTGATATAGATCATATCTCGCCTGGCTTATAGGCCCGTAAGACGCATGGTTTTTATGCGATTACGGTGTAACATGTTGATTATCCATATAAAAATAAATTTTAAAAATTATAAAGTGAGTTGAATTTTTTCTTTCAGCCTCCTATGGGACGGTTAATTAAAATGGAGTAATTGAGATAAAAAACCACATTAATAAGCTAATTTTTTTAATATCAACTACTAATATTTAACCTTGCCTTTACATTTATTTTTTGGTTTGACCAAAATAAAAAACGGGGCGCTTTAAGCGCCCCGTAATATAGCTCAGACAATACATTTAGCCTACTCGAGGCAAGTTGTTTGTCACTATTTTGACCAGTGTGCCGCTTTCGCGCGTTGCAATTTCTCATAGGCTTTCAGCAGAGACTGATGTGCCGGGAATGCGTGCAGATCGCTGTCTACTGGCTGAAGTCCATAAAACGGCGCTTCACCACTCAGTGCCGCACTTGCCGCTTCAACCGCCTCAGCGCCGTACATGCGGACGAATGCGTTCAGATACTGAAGCGGCTGACGGTCTTCTTCCTGAGACAGCAGCAACAATGTTTGCAGGCAGCGATAGTAGTTTGCACGTTCCGCGCTAAAGACGGAGGCGTTAAATTCCATCGTCCATTCGGTCCACACCAGGGCTTGCTCCAGATCGCCACCGGCCAGCGCCAGCATCACTTTAAGCTCGCCAATACGCAGGGTGTACCAACCGTTATCCGCACCGGTCGCCAGACCGAGCAGCTCGCGCACGCGGGTGAAGTCGTCAAAACCTTCTTCATCCAACTGTTCAATCAGATTGAGGTAGTCTTCTTTATCCCACTCACTGCCTGGCAGCGAGAGAATGGTGTCACGCAGATGGGTGCCCATAGCGTTGTTGGCTAACCACAGATCTTCTGCCGGATAGATGTCAGACATTCCCGGAACAATAATGCGGCACGCGTAAACGCCCAGGTGCTCATAGTCAGCGATATACACTTCTTTATCTTCAGCATTGAAGATGGCCATCAGGGTGGCGAACTCTTCTTCCGTGGTGCCGGAGAAATTCCAGTCAACGAACGGATAGTCGGCATCCTGCTTGAACAGATCCCAGGAGATCAGACCGCTGGAATCGATGAAGTGAGTTTCAAGGTTGGTATGTTCTGCCACTTCCTCATCGTCGAAGGTCGGTGGGGTGAAGACATCAAGATCCTTCAGACCACGGCCCTGCAGGAGTTCAGTCACGGTACGCTCCAGCGCAACGCCGAAATCCGGGTGTGCGCCGAAGGAGGCAAAGCAGGTACCGTTGGCCGGGTTGAACAGGACAACGCAAATCACCGGATACTTGCCGCCCAGCGAGCCATCGTAGGCAAAAATTGGGAAACCTTCCGCTTCCAGTGTGGCGATGGACTCCACCACTGCCGGATAGCGCGCCATCACCTCGGCCGGGATTTCCGGCAGGCTGATGCTTTCGGCGATAATACGGTTCTTCACATGGCGCTCAAAGACTTCAGACAGGCCCTGAACGCGAGCTTCGTTAGGTGTGTTACCCGCAGACATGCCGTTAGAAACATACAGATTGCCGATAATATTCATCGGAATGTAGACGGTCTGGTTATCAGATTGGCGGGTAAACGGCAGGCCGCAGACGCCACGTTCTTCATTACCAGACTGTAGATCGATAAGCATGCTGCCGGTCAGTTCGTTATCTGGATCGTAAAACGCACGCAGACGCGCATCCAGTAAACCTTCTGGAACATCGTCTTCTTCAGTCAGCGGGAACCATTTTTCGTTCGGGTAATGTACGAACGGGCCATTGGCGATAGTTTCGCCCAGCCAGAAATCCGCAAAGAAGTAGTTAGTCGACAGACGCTCAAAGTATTCGCCCAGCGCAGAAGCCAGCGCCGCTTTTTTTGTCGCGCCTTTACCGTTGGTGAAGCACAGCGCGCATTCTTTGTCGCGAATATGTACAGACCAGACGTTAGGGACGGGATTCAACCACGAAGCTTCTTCAATTTGAAAACCGAGGTCGAGCAATTTTTGCTGGAAGCGAGCGATGGAGTCTTCCAGAGCGGCATCTTTGCCGGGGATAAATGTTTGCGTCATGAAAATCACTTTTGTCGTACGGAAAGCGCGCAATGATACGGGTTTTCAATGAACGGCGCTATCGTCGCCGGAGCCCATGCGTAAATAAAAGCATTGGCTATGCTTTCTTACAGCCAATCACGTTTAGAGCATATTAATGGAAGCTTTCGATTTACACCGTATGGCGCTTGATAAGGTGCCCATGGATTTTCTGGGGGAAGTTGCGCTACGCAGCCTTTACACCTTTATATTGGTTTTTCTGTTTTTAAAAATCACCGGACGTCGTGGCGTACGCCAGATGTCGCTTTTTGAAGTCCTTATCATCCTTACGCTGGGTTCCGCTGCGGGAGACGTGGCGTTTTATGACGATGTTCCGATGCTGCCGGTGCTGGTGGTCTTTATTACTCTTGCTGTGCTGTATCGGCTGGTAATGTGGCTAATGGCACATAGTGAAAAAATGGAGGACCTGCTGGAGGGCAAACCCGTCGTGATCATTGAAGACGGCGAGCTGGCATGGTCAAAGCTCAATAGCGCCAATATGACGGAATTTGAATTTTTTATGGAACTGCGTTTGAACGGCGTGGAGCAATTGGGACAAGTGAAACTGGCTATTCTGGAGACGAATGGGCAAATCAGCGTCTACTTCTTTGCTGATGAAGACGTAAAGCCGGGGCTCAGTATTCTGCCTAAACGTTGTACGCAACGATTTAAAGTAATACCTGAAGCAGGGGACTATGCCTGCATACGTTGTAGCGAAGTGGTGCAAATGAGCGCCGGAGATCATCAATTATGTCCGCGCTGTGCAAATCCAGAATGGTCGAAGGCCAGTCGGGCAAAACGGGTTACCTGACAGCAAAAATCTCGGTTTTTACCCGTCAATCCGATAGATTCTGTTGTGTGACCGATGACACATTTTTACCCTTGCCAGTTTTACCCATTGCGGCGCGTGTCACTGAATGATAAAACCGATATCCACAGGAATAACTTATACCAATGTCTGTCACCGGATTATCGTCAATGACAGGATGTTGATTGGACAACAACACAACGTGGTGAGGGGAAATGGCTCAGGTCTTCAATTTTAGTTCAGGTCCGGCAATGTTACCGGCAGAAGTACTTAAACTGGCTCAACAGGATCTTTGTGACTGGAACGGTCTTGGCACGTCAGTGATGGAAATTAGCCACCGTGGCAAAGAGTTCATCCAGATCGCAGAGGAAGCGGAGCAGGATTTTCGCGATCTTCTCAGCATCCCCTCCAACTATAAAGTGTTGTTCTGCCATGGTGGTGGTCGTGGGCAATTCGCGGGTATACCGTTAAATATTCTGGGCGATAAAACCACCGCGGATTACGTCGATGCCGGTTATTGGGCCGCCAGCGCAATTAAAGAAGCGAAAAAATACTGCACGCCAAACGTTATTGATGCCAAAGTCACCGTGGACGGCCTGCGTGCTGTTAAGCCGATGAGTGAATGGCAACTTTCTGATAACGCGGCATACCTGCACTATTGCCCGAACGAAACCATTGATGGCATTGCGATCGATGAAACGCCGAATTTTGCCAGCAACGTTGTGGTCACGGCGGATCTGTCCTCTACCATTCTTTCCGCACCGCTTGACGTTAGCCGTTATGGCGTAATTTATGCTGGGGCACAGAAAAATATCGGCCCGGCCGGCCTGACGATTGTCATCGTCCGTGAAGATTTGCTGGGTAAAGCTCATGTCTCATGCCCGTCAATCCTCGACTATACCGTGCTGAATGACAACGATTCCATGTTCAATACGCCGCCAACCTTTGCCTGGTATCTGTCTGGCCTGGTCTTTAAATGGCTGAAAAAGCAGGGCGGTGTTAATGCGATGGATAAAATTAACCAGCAAAAAGCGGAATTGCTCTACGGCGTAATCGATAACAGCGATTTCTACCGTAACGATGTGGCGAAATCCAACCGTTCACGCATGAACGTACCGTTCCAGCTGGCTGACAACGCATTGGATAAACTGTTCCTGGAAGAGTCTTTTGCTGCGGGCCTGCACGCGCTGAAAGGGCATCGTGTAGTCGGCGGTATGCGTGCGTCCATCTACAATGCCATGCCGCTTGAAGGTGTTAAAGCACTGACCGATTTCATGGTCGATTTCGAACGCCGCCGCGGCTAATCTGCTGTACTTTTCATCCCCACAGCTCGTCTGTGGGGTTTTTATGTCTGTTTTTGAGAGTCGAGTTTCATGGAATCCCTGACGTTACAACCCATTGCGCGGGTGGATGGCACCATCAATCTGCCTGGATCCAAAAGTGTTTCTAACCGCGCTTTGCTGCTGGCTGCATTAGCCAATGGCACCACTGTCCTGACCAATCTGCTGGACAGCGATGATGTTCGCCATATGCTCAATGCTCTGAATGCGTTAGGGATTAGCTATACCCTTTCTGCCGATCGTACCCGCTGCGAGATAGTTGGCAATGGCGGTGTGTTGCACGCAGAAGGTGCAGTTGAGCTGTTCCTTGGTAACGCCGGAACCGCAATGCGCCCGCTGGCCGCAGCGTTATGTCTGGGCAGCAATGACATCGTGCTGACGGGCGAACCGCGCATGAAAGAGCGCCCGATTGGCCATCTGGTTGATGCGCTGCGCCAGGGCGGAGCCAAAATTGACTATCTGGAGCAGGAAAAATATCCACCTTTACGTCTGCGCGGTGGCTTTACCGGAGGCCAGGTTGAGGTAGACGGTAGCGTTTCCAGCCAGTTCCTCACTGCGTTGCTGATGACTGCGCCGCTGGCGCCGCAGGATACGACGATCGCAATTAAAGGTGACCTGGTATCCAAACCTTACATTGATATCACACTGAACCTGATGAAAACGTTTGGTGTTGAAATTGAAAATCAAAACTACCAGCGCTTTGTCGTGAAGGGGCAGCAGCAGTATCAGTCACCGGGTGCATACCTGGTTGAAGGTGATGCTTCTTCCGCTTCCTATTTCCTTGCGGCGGGTGCTATTAAAGGCGGTACGGTAAAAGTTACCGGGATTGGCCGCAACAGCATGCAGGGTGATATTCGTTTTGCCGATGTACTGGAGAAAATGGGTGCAACCATTACATGGGGAGACGATTTTATTGCCTGTACTCACGGCGAGTTGAACGCAGTGGATATGGATATGAACCATATTCCTGATGCGGCGATGACCATTGCAACGGCGGCGCTGTTCGCTAAAGGCACCACGACATTACGTAATATCTACAACTGGCGCGTCAAAGAGACCGATCGTCTGTTCGCGATGGCGACGGAGTTACGCAAAGTGGGCGCGGAAGTGGAAGAGGGGCATGACTTTATCCGCATCACCCCGCCTGCAACATTGCAATTTGCGGACATCGCGACCTACAACGATCACCGCATGGCGATGTGTTTCTCGCTGGTGGCGCTGTCTGACACGCCGGTGACCATTCTTGACCCAAAATGTACCGCCAAAACCTTCCCGGATTATTTCGAACAGCTGGCTCGTATTAGTACATCTGCCTGATTTTATTGCCGCACTTTCGGGTGCGGCACATTCTGACATCTCCGATTGCCTATTTATTCTACACTCAGCTTCAATGATTCTGCATTTTTCACACAAAGATAACGATCGTTGGCGTTGGCGCGTATAATGCGCGGCGTTCACGTTAATGTACGCCCTTTTAAGGAGAAAAAGATGACGGCAATTGCCCCGGTTATTACCATTGATGGCCCAAGTGGTGCAGGTAAAGGCACCTTGTGCAAGGCAATGGCGGAAGCATTGCAGTGGCATCTGTTAGATTCAGGCGCGATCTACCGCGTACTGGCGCTCGCAGCGTTACATCACCATGTTGATGTCACATCTGAAGATGCTCTGGTACCGCTTGCCTCACACCTTGATGTGCGTTTTATCTCAACAGACGGCAACCTGGAAGTCATTCTTGAAGGTGAAGATGTCAGCGGTGAAATACGTACTCAGGAAGTAGCGAATGCCGCCTCTCAGGTTGCGGCGTTTCCCCGCGTGCGTGAAGCGTTATTACGTCGTCAACGCGCATTTCGCGAATCCCCTGGTCTGATTGCTGATGGACGTGATATGGGCACCGTGGTGTTCCCGGATGCGCCGGTGAAAATTTTTCTGGACGCCTCCTCGCAAGAACGTGCGCATAGACGTATGCTACAGTTGCAGGAGAAGGGCTTTAGTGTTAACTTTGAACGCCTTTTGGCCGAGATCGAAGAACGCGATTATCGCGATCGTAATCGTGCTGTAGCGCCGCTGGTTCCCGCTGCTGATGCTTTAGTTTTGGATTCAACCCGATTAAGCATTGAGCAAGTGATTGAAAAAGCGTTACAATACGCGCGCCAAAAACTGGCTCTCGCTTAAGTGCGACCGAATTTGCAGTACCCCCGTTGCAATGGATTGACAGCGGGTATGTTAAACAACCCCATCCGGCATGGAGCCAGGTGGACGTTAAATATGAAACCTGAAGATTAAACATGACTGAATCTTTTGCTCAACTGTTTGAAGAATCCTTAAAAGAAATCGAAACCCGTCCGGGTTCCATCGTTCGTGGTGTTGTTGTTGCTATCGACAAAGACGTAGTACTGGTTGACGCTGGTCTGAAATCTGAGTCCGCCATTCCGGCAGAGCAGTTCAAAAACGCCCAGGGCGAGCTGGAAATCCAGGTTGGTGACGAAGTTGACGTTGCTCTGGATGCAGTAGAAGACGGCTTCGGTGAAACCCTGCTGTCCCGTGAAAAAGCTAAACGTCACGAAGCTTGGATCACGCTGGAAAAAGCTTACGAAGAAGCTGCAACCGTTACTGGTGTTATCAATGGCAAAGTCAAGGGTGGCTTCACTGTTGAGCTGAATGGTATTCGCGCGTTCCTGCCGGGTTCCCTAGTAGACGTTCGTCCGGTCCGCGACACGCTGCACCTGGAAGGCAAAGAGCTTGAATTCAAAGTAATCAAGCTGGATCAGAAGCGTAACAACGTTGTTGTTTCCCGTCGTGCCGTTATCGAATCCGAAAACAGCGCAGAACGCGATCAGCTGCTGGAAAACCTGCAGGAAGGCATGGAAGTTAAAGGTATCGTTAAGAACCTCACTGACTACGGTGCATTCGTTGATCTGGGTGGCGTTGACGGCCTGCTGCACATCACCGACATGGCATGGAAACGCGTTAAGCATCCGAGCGAAATCGTAAACGTTGGCGACGAAATCACTGTTAAAGTGCTGAAGTTCGACCGCGAGCGTACTCGTGTATCTCTGGGCCTGAAACAGCTGGGCGAAGATCCATGGGTAGCTATCGCTAAGCGTTATCCGGAAGGTACCAAACTGACTGGTCGCGTGACCAACCTGACCGACTACGGCTGCTTCGTTGAAATCGAAGAAGGCGTTGAAGGCCTGGTTCACGTTTCCGAAATGGATTGGACCAACAAAAACATCCACCCGTCCAAAGTTGTTAACGTTGGCGATGTAGTGGAAGTTATGGTTCTGGATATCGACGAAGAACGTCGTCGTATCTCCCTGGGTCTGAAGCAGTGCAAAAACAACCCATGGCAGCAGTTCGCGGAAACCCACAACAAGGGTGACCGTGTTGAAGGTAAAATCAAGTCTATCACTGACTTCGGTATCTTCATCGGCCTGGACGGCGGCATCGACGGCCTGGTTCACCTGTCTGACATCTCCTGGAACGTTGCAGGCGAAGAAGCAGTTCGTGAATACAAAAAAGGCGACGAAATCGCAGCAGTTGTTCTGCAGGTTGACGCAGAGCGTGAGCGTATCTCTCTGGGCGTTAAACAGCTCGCAGAAGATCCGTTCAACAACTGGGTTGCACTGAACAAGAAAGGCGCAATCGTAAACGGTAAAGTCACTGCAGTTGACGCTAAAGGCGCAACCGTAGAACTGGCTGACGGCGTTGAAGGTTACCTGCGCGCTTCTGAAGCTTCACGTGACCGCGTTGAAGATGCAACTCTGGTTCTGAGCGTAGGCGACGACGTTGAAGCTAAATTCACCGGCGTTGATCGTAAGAACCGTGCAATCAGCCTGTCTGTTCGTGCTAAAGACGAAGCTGATGAGAAAGATGCAATCGCAACTGTTAACAAACAGGAAGATGCTAACTTCTCTAACAACGCAATGGCTGAAGCTTTCAAAGCAGCTAAAGGCGAGTAATTTCGAGTGCTCTAAATCCTTTGTGCTGTTAACGGCACAAAGGGTGACGAGTAGCTTGACAGATTACAGGATTCGTCCTGTAATCAATGACAAAGGGCGGCTACGGCCGCCCTTAATCAATGCAGCAGCTAATTATGCCTTTAAGGAACCGGAGGAATCATGACCAAGTCAGAATTGATTGAAAGACTTGCAACCCAGCAACCTCATATTCCCGCGAAAGCGGTTGAAGATGCAGTTAAAGAGATGCTGGAACATATGGCCTCGACTCTTGCGCAGGGCGAGCGTATTGAAATCCGCGGTTTCGGCAGCTTCTCTTTGCATTACCGCGCACCACGTACCGGACGTAATCCGAAGACCGGCGATAAAGTGGATCTGGAAGGGAAATACGTTCCGCACTTTAAACCAGGTAAAGAATTGCGCGATCGCGCCAATATTTACGGTTAAGTTTTTAGCGAGACTTAACGCCGAGAAAAGCACCCAAATGGGTGCTTTTTTCATTTCTGTCCACCTATCCTGGAATCCTCATCCCAGTTAATTTGTACGTTACAACCATCACTAAATGTCTGCGGAACTCAGGCCGTATAACGATAAATTGATGCCAGACAACCGTCGAAGAGTACTGCACACTCCCTGTAACAGGGAGGTGATTGATGAAAATAACAACGGTGAGTACCTGCGCATTACTCGGTATCCTCCCACTCATGCTATTACCCATGCTGCCAGGCATGTTGTGTATCGGCATTGTATTTTGTCTGGCATGTCTGCTCTGTTTTCTCCCCTACAAATATATGCGTTCCGCCGGACTAACCCTGCTGTTTTTTCTTTGGGGAATCCTGGCCGCGGAAGAGGCTATGTGGGCAGGTAATACGCTGCCTGCGAAAACCCAGCAAGCCATTGTGCGGATAACCGGAACTGACAATATGACAACGCACTACGGCCAGATCACTCACCTTCAGGGGAAACAAATCTTTCCTGCGCAAGGAATCGTCTTGTACGGGCAGTATTTACCCGGTGATGTTTGTGCGGGTCAGACATGGGCGATGACGTTGAAAGTCCGCGCTGTACACGGTCAATTAAACGAAGGCGGATTTGATAGCCAGCGTTACGCATTGGCGCAGCATCAACCGCTGACGGGACGATTCTTGCAGGCTTCGGTAATCACACCACAATGCAGTTTGCGTTCGCGGTATCTCGCCTCGCTGAAAACGGCACTCACCGACTATCCCTGGCAGCAGGTCATACTGGGTCTGGGAATGGGGGAGCGCTTGTCTGTGTCACAAGAGGTGAAAACAATTATGCGTGATACCGGCACGGCTCATTTGATGGCTATCTCCGGGCTGCATATTGCGTTTGCTGCATTACTGACCGCAGGATTGATACGTGCTGGACAATTTTTTATGCCAACAAGGTGGATTTGCTGGCAGATGCCATTAGTGGGTGGAATTGTCTGCGCCACATTTTATGCCTGGCTGACGGGGCTGCAACCCCCGGCATTACGAACGGTTGTTGCGCTGCTAGTCTGGGGGGCGCTGAGACTTAGCGGCAGGCAGTGGAGTGGATGGTCGGTCTGGATTTGCTGTCTGGCAGCCATCGTGGTGGTGGATCCTGTTGCTGTTCTTTCGCAAAGCCTATGGTTGTCTGCGTCCGCCGTTGCAGCACTGCTGTTCTGGTACCAATGGGTACCGCTCCCGGACTGGCCGCTGTCGCGTGCTGGACGTCAATTTCTGGCGCTGGCTCATCTGCAATTGGGTATTACGCTTCTGCTTCTTCCCGTGCAAATCGCAATGTTTCACGGTTTTAGTCTGACCTCGTTTCTGGCTAATTTGTTTGCCGTCCCTTTGGTCACGTTTGTTTCCGTACCCTTGATATTAGCAGGCATGATCATGCATTTAGCCGGGACGGTGATGGTTGAATCAAGCCTGTGGTATCTGGCGGATCGTTCTCTGGCGCTGCTATTTTGGGGGCTCAGAAGTCTGCCTGAAGGGTGGATCAATATTGATGCACGCTGGCAATGGCTCGCATTTTTACCCGGAATGATGATTATCGCATGGCGACTAAATATCTTGCGTACGCTACCGGTGGTCTGTTTCTCTGTGCTCCTTTTGCTGAGTGGGCCGCTTTGGCGTGCACCGCGTACTGATGTGTGGCAAGTGCATATGCTGGATGTCGGGCAGGGGCTGGCGATGGTGATCGCGCGAAATGGGAAAGCGCTGCTTTACGATACCGGTCTGGCATGGCCTGAAGGCGATAGCGCACAACATCTGATTATTCCCTGGTTGCGTTGGCATAATCTGGAGCCAGAAGGGATTATTTTAAGCCATGAGCACATGGATCACCGCGGCGGGTTGCACTCCTTACAACAAGCCTGGCCGTCGCTATGGGTAAGAAGTCCGCTGAGCTGGAAAGGTCATCTCCCGTGTTTTCGCGGAGAGCATTGGCAATGGCAAGGGTTAACCTTCAGTGCGCACTGGCCTGTGCGTGGAAATACAGACCAGGGGAATAACCACTCCTGTGTGGTTAAGGTCGATGACGGATATCAGAGTATTCTGCTGACCGGCGATATCGAATCTCCTGCTGAACAAAAAATGCTAAGTCACTATTGGCAGCACCTTCAGTCGACGGTGATGCAGGTTCCACATCATGGCAGCAATACTTCATCATCACTGGCACTCATTCAGCGGGTTGACGGGCAGGTCGCACTCGCCTCTGCATCCCGTTACAACGCCTGGCGTCTGCCGTCCTGGAAAGTGAAGCAACGTTATCGGCAACAAAATTATCAATGGCTGGATACCCCCCATCAGGGACAGATTACGCTGGATTTTTATCAAAAAAAACTGGCGCATACGCAGCATGCGGGATCAGATTTTACCTCGTTGGTATCATCAGTGGTTTGGCGTGTCGGAGGATAACGGGTAGAATATGCGGCTATTCTAACAAATGCTGGTTTTTTGAATGCATAACGATAAAGATCTCTCTACGTGGCAGACGTTTCGCCGACTATGGCCAACCATAGCGCCTTTTAAATCGGGTCTGATCGTGGCGGGTATAGCGTTAGTCCTTAACGCGGCCAGCGATACCTTCATGTTATCGCTCCTTAAACCATTACTGGATGATGGTTTTGGTAAAACGGATCGCTCGGTGCTGCTGTGGATGCCGCTGGTGGTCATTGGGCTGATGATAGTTCGTGGCTTAACCAGCTATGTCTCCAGCTACTGTATCTCATGGGTGTCAGGCAAAGTGGTCATGACCATGCGCCGCCGCCTGTTTGGTCATATGATGGGCATGCCCGTCTCCTTTTTTGATAAACAGTCTACAGGGACATTGTTATCACGTATTACCTATGATTCAGAACAGGTTGCGTCATCGTCTTCCGGCGCGCTGATCACCGTGGTACGTGAAGGGGCCTCAATCATTGGCCTGTTTATCATGATGTTCTATTACAGCTGGCAGCTGTCGCTGATCCTGATTGTACTGGCGCCAATTGTGTCAGTGGCAATCCGTGTGGTTTCCAAGCGCTTTCGTAGCATCAGTAAAAACATGCAAAACACCATGGGGCAGGTTACGACCAGTGCGGAGCAGATGCTGAAAGGCCATAAAGAAGTTCTGATTTTTGGTGGTCAGGAAGTTGAAACCAAGCGCTTTGATAATGTCAGCAACAAGATGCGTTTGCAGGGCATGAAGATGGTTTCTGCTTCTTCTATCTCCGACCCTATCATCCAGCTGATTGCGTCTTTGGCACTGGCCTTCGTGTTGTATGCGGCCAGCTTCCCAAGCGTAATGGAAAACCTGACAGCAGGTACAATTACGGTTGTCTTCTCCTCAATGATCGCATTAATGCGTCCGTTGAAATCTCTGACCAACGTTAACGCGCAGTTCCAGCGCGGTATGGCGGCATGCCAGACCTTATTTACGATTCTGGATAGCGAACAGGAGAAAGATGAAGGTAAACGTGTGATCGATCGTGCTACCGGCGATCTCGAGTTCCGCAACGTGACTTTCACTTATCCGGGACGTGAAGTACCGGCTCTGCGTAACATCAACCTGAATATTCCAGCGGGTAAAACCGTTGCTCTGGTTGGCCGTTCGGGCTCAGGGAAATCCACTCTCGCCAGCCTGATTACGCGATTCTACGATGTTGATGAAGGGCAGATTCTGATGGACGGACACGATCTGCGCGAATATACCCTGGCATCACTGCGCGATCAGGTTGCGTTGGTTTCGCAGAATGTGCACTTGTTTAACGATACGGTTGCCAACAATATCGCCTACGCGCGTACCGATATGTACAGCCGTGAGCAGATCGAAAAAGCGGCACAGATGGCCTACGCTATGGATTTCATCAACAAGATGGACAATGGCCTGGATACGGTGATTGGTGAAAACGGCGTCCTGCTTTCCGGCGGACAACGTCAGCGTATCGCTATTGCCCGTGCCTTGTTGCGTGACAGCCCAATACTGATCCTTGATGAAGCAACATCGGCTCTTGATACTGAATCTGAACGCGCGATTCAGTCTGCGCTGGATGAGCTACAGAAAAACCGTACTTCTCTGGTCATTGCTCACCGTCTTTCAACCATTGAACAAGCCGACGAAATCATCGTGGTGGAGGATGGTCTGATTGTCGAACGCGGGACCCATAGCGAGCTGATTGAGCAGCGCGGGGTGTATGCACAATTACACAAAATGCAATTTGGTCAATGATCGCACGTATCTGGTCTGGTGAATCGCCGCTGTGGCGATTGTTACTTCCACTCTCCTGGCTGTATGGCCTGGTGAGTGGCGCGATCCGCTTATGCTACAAGTTGGGGCTTAAACGCGCATGGCGCGCGCCAGTCCCGGTTGTGGTGGTCGGAAACCTTACCGCGGGCGGAAACGGTAAAACGCCGGTGGTGATTTGGTTGGTTGAACAACTGCGACAACGCGGGATCCGCGTGGGTGTGGTGTCGCGTGGTTATGGCGGGAAAGCGACTGCTTACCCGCTGTTGCTAACCGCTGATACTACTACCGCAGAAGCGGGCGATGAACCTGTGCTGATCGCCCAACGTACCGGCGTGCCGGTAGCGGTATCCCCGGTAAGATCGGATGCGGTAAAAGCCATTTTGGCCCAACACGATGTGCAGATTATTGTGACGGACGATGGACTACAGCACTATCGTCTGGCGCGAGATGTTGAAATCGTGGTCATTGACGGCGAACGTCGGTTTGGCAACGGTTGGTGGCTTCCCGCTGGTCCAATGCGGGAACGTGCAGGTCGCCTTAAATCGGTGGATGCGACTATTGTTAACGGTGGCGTTGCGCAGCCAGGGGAAATCCCTATGCGACTTGAACCGGGGCTGGCCGTTAATTTACGTACCGGTGAACGCCGTGATGTGGCGCAATTGTCCAATATTGTCGCCATGGCGGGCATTGGTCATCCACCGCGTTTTTTTGCCACGCTGAAAGCATGTGGTGCCAGCGTGCAAAAAACTATAGCGCTGGCAGACCATCAGTCTCTGACCTACAGTGACGTCAGTGCGTTTGTAGACGCCGGGCAAACGCTGGTAATGACGGAAAAAGATGCGGTTAAGTGCCGGGCATTTGCCGATGAAAACTGGTGGTATTTACCTGTTGATGCACATTTGTCAGGCGATCGGCCTGATGTATTGCTGAATAGCTTAATCTCGCTGACTCGCTAACTGATTCACGCTGCGGCAGCGAATCATTTATGAGGCCATAAATGTCGTTGCCGCGCCTTTCTCTGATGGATGCCCGTCATCTTCACCTTGCTGCTCAAGGTCTGCTGAAAAAAACACGCCGCCGGGCAACCCCGGCAGATATTCTCGCGACCATTTCGCGCATGTCGTTACTGCAAATCGACACCATCAATATTGTGGCGCGCAGTCCTTACCTGGTGCTGTTTAGTCGTTTAGGCGATTATTCCCCCCAATGGCTGGACGACTCGTTACAGCAGGGCGAACTGATGGAATACTGGGCGCACGAGGCCTGTTTTTTGCCGCGCAGCGATTTTATGCTGATACGTCACCGCATGCTGGCCCCGGAGAATATGGGCTGGAAATATAAAGTGGCGTGGATGAAAGAACATGCGCATGAGATTGAGCAACTGCTCCAGCACATCCAGCATAATGGGCCGGTACGCTCAGCTGATTTTGAGCATCCACGCAAAGGGACCAGCGGCTGGTGGGAATGGAAACCGCAGAAGCGTCATCTTGAAGGGCTGTTCACTGCCGGGAAAGTCATGGTGGTGGAACGGCGTAATTTCCAGCGAGTGTATGATCTAACCCATCGCGTCATGCCGCACTGGGATGATGAACGCGACCTGCTTTCGCAGGAAGATGCTGAAAGCGCCATGCTGGATAACAGCGCCCGTAGCCTGGGGATTTTTCGCGAACAGTGGCTGGCAGACTACTACCGCCTGAAGCGCCCGGCGCTAAAAAACTGGTGCAACGAACGGGCGGAACAGCGGCAGATTATTCCTGTCGACGTTGAGGGGCTAGGAGCCTTGTGGCTGCATAGCCACCTTCAGCCGCTGCTTGAACAGGCGCTGGCAGGCAAATTAACGGCGACCCACAGTGCAGTATTATCACCTTTTGATCCGGTGGTCTGGGATCGTAAACGGGCAGAGCAGTTATTCGATTTTAGCTACCGGCTGGAGTGTTATACGCCAGCACCGAAACGTCAGTATGGTTATTTTGTCTTGCCGTTGCTGCATCGTGGACAGTTGGTTGGGAGGATGGATGCCAAAATGCACCGTAAAACGGGTGTGCTGGACGTTATTTCGCTGTGGTTACAGGATGGGGTTAAGCCTGGAGTAACGTTGCAAAAAGGATTGTTTCAGGCGATTGACGATTTTGCCCGCTGGCAACAGGCAACACGCGTGACGCTGGGACGTTATCCTGAAGGTTTATTTGCTGATGCACGCCATGGTTGGGAAATAGACCCAGCCCTTTAAGCGATTATGTTAATATTTACGGATTCACAATCCGGTCCATCTGGAGGAACTATGGATCATCGTCTGCTTGAAATCATTGCCTGCCCGGTATGCAATGGCAAACTCTGGTTTAACCAGGAAAAACAGGAACTGATTTGTAAACTGGATAACCTTGCTTTCCCACTGCGTGATGGCATTCCCGTGTTACTGGAAACCGAAGCCCGTGTTCTGACTGCTGATGAGAGTAAATCATGAGTTTTGTGGTCATTATTCCTGCGCGTTATGCGTCCACACGTCTGCCGGGTAAGCCGCTGTTGGATATCAACGGCAAGCCGATGATCGTGCATGTACTGGAGCGTGCGCGTGAATCTGGCGCTGAACGTATCATCGTTGCCACCGATCACGAGGATGTCGCTCGCGCGGTAGAAGCGGTGGGTGGCGAAGTGTGCATGACTCGCGCCGATCACCAGTCTGGTACGGAGCGCCTGGCGGAAGTCGTCGAGAAATGTGGTTTTAGCGATGATACCGTTATTGTGAACGTACAGGGTGATGAGCCGATGATTCCGGCGGTCATTATTCGCCAGGTGGCTGAGAATCTGGCGCAACGTCAGGTCGGTATGGCGACTCTTGCGGCTCCGATTCACAGTGCCGAAGAGGCATTTAATCCGAATGCGGTAAAAGTCGTGTTGGACGCAGAAGGATATGCTCTCTATTTTTCACGCGCGACCATCCCATGGGATCGCGATCGTTTCGCCAAAAGTCTGGAAACGGTGGGAGACACCTTCCTGCGCCATCTGGGCATTTACGGCTATCGCGCTGGTTTTATTCGCCGCTATGTTAACTGGCAGCCAAGCCCGCTTGAGCATATCGAAATGCTGGAGCAGCTGCGAGTGCTGTGGTACGGCGAAAAAATTCACGTTGCCGTCGCAAAAGAAGTCCCGGGTACCGGCGTAGACACTGCCGAAGATCTTGAGCGCGTTCGCGCCGAAATGCATTAGTTTTTCTCACGGCACTCCTCCCATATTGAGGCGTATTTTTGGGAGGAGTGTCGTATCGTTGCGCTTTCCCTCCACTTTTCTTTTCATCAATTGATCTCATCCGGGTGACATCTGTCTGCACGACGCTCATTATGAAAGCAGTAGCATTTATGAGGGCAATCTGAAATGGAACAGTTGCGTGCCGAACTCAGCCACCTGCTGGGCGAAAAACTCAGTCGCATAGAATGCGTGAATGAAAAAGTGGATACGGCCCTGTGGTCACTGTACGACAGCCAGGGAAATCCGATGCCGCTGATGGCGAGAAGTTTCACCACGCCAGGTATGGCGCAGCAGCTGGCCTGGAAAACCTCCATGTTGGCGCGCAGCGGTACGGTGCGTATGCCCGTCATTTACGGGGTCTTAACCCACGAAGAGCATCCCGGTCCTGATGTGTTACTGCTTGAGCGTTTACGTGGCGTGCCGGTGGAAGCGCCAGCCCGAACGCCCGAACGCTGGGAACATTTAAAAGATCAGATCGTAGAAGGTCTGCTGTCATGGCATCGACAGGATAGCCGTGGCTGTGTGGGAATGGTGGATAACACGCAAGAGAATATCTGGCCATCCTGGTATCGCCAACGTGTTGAAGTGTTGTGGACCACGTTAAATCAGTTCAACAATACCGGGCTGACGATGCAGGATAAGCGGATCCTGTTTCGCACCCGTGAGTGTTTGCCCGCTTTATTTGAAGGATTCAATGATAACTGCGTGCTAATCCACGGTAATTTTAGTTTACGTAGCATGCTCAAAGACGCCCGTAGCGATCAGCTTCTGGCGATGGTCGGACCGGGTTTGATGCTGTGGGCACCCAGAGAGTATGAATTGTTCCGTTTAATGGATAACGCGCTGGCGGAAAGCCTGCTTTGGCAATACCTGCAACGCGCGCCAGTGGCTGAGTCCTTCATCTGGCGGCGCTGGCTGTATGTGTTATGGGATGAGGTGGCGCAACTGGTCAACACCGGACGTTTTAATCGATCTAACTTTGACCTGGCCACGAAATCACTGCTGCCGTGGCTCGCCTGATGAACATGTGAACGCCTTATCCGGCCTACAATTCTGCGCTGAACACGTAGGCCTGATAAGACGCGTTAGTGTCGCCATCAGGCAACATTACTGTCAATGTTCCGATCCCTTTAGCCACTGCCAGATTCGCCCCAACGTTTCGTAACCAACACGATCGCTATGCATCAACCAGACGGGAGAGGGGATCGCGCGCTCCCACGGATTAAGCGGTGAGTCAATCGCTAACTGGTTGGCTGGTGCGGGCAACGGATGTAGTCCGGCCTGTTGGAAGAAAATCATTGCTCGTGGTAAGTGCGATGCGGAGGTCACCAGCAGGAACGGCGCGCTGCCGATGGCCTGCTTCACCGCTGCGGCTTCTTCTTCGGTGTCTTTGGGTTTATCCAGCGTGATGATATCACCGGGCGGCACACCCAGTGACTGCGCTACGCGGGCGCCCGCTTCTGCAGTACTGACGTTATTGCTCTTTGCCGCAGCACCGGTAAAGATAAGCTTCGATCCCGGGTTAGCACGCCAAAGGCGAATACCTTCATTCAGACGCGGAAGACTGTTGCTGATCAGGTTTGAACTTGGCGCCCACTGAGGATTCCAGGTATACCCTCCGCCCAGCACCACAATGTATTCCACTTTTTGTGTATCCTGCCAGGTTGGATAGCTATCCTCAATCGGTTTCAGCAGACTGTCGGCGACGGGCTGCAAGCTTAGAAGTAACAGTGCCAGCCAACTCAGGCTAATGCACATTTTCCCTGTTTTTTGAAAGCGGCTAAACCAGAGCAGCGCCAGGCCTATACCCATGATAATGAGCATTAGCGGAAGTGGCAGCATCATACCGCCAATCACTTTCTTCAGCGTAAAAAGCATCCTTTTTGGTTCCTTTTTTAACCATACAGCAGGGGATCAGCAGGGATATTACACCAGGAAGGTTCATTCTCGGCGTGGGTGTGACAAAATAGCGGTTTTACTTAGTCACCCTAAAGCCAGCATGTGGAGAGCCCGATGCGGGATCGCAATTTTGATGACATTGCAGAGAAGTTTTCCCGTAACATTTACGGCACCACCAAAGGTCAGCTTCGTCAGACGATCCTCTGGCAGGATCTGGACAAACTTCTTGCCGACTATGCGGGCCAAACTTTGCGTGTGCTTGATGCGGGTGGCGGAGAAGGGCAGACAGCCATTCTGATGGCGCAGCGGGGCCATCACGTCACCTTGTGCGATCTTTCTGCTGAGATGGTGGCGCGAGCGCAACGGGCGGCAGAAGAGCAAGGTGTGAGCGACAACATGCATTTTATACATTGTGCCGCTCAGGACATCCCACAGCATTTGGATTCTCAGGTTGATCTGATATTGTTTCATGCTGTGCTGGAATGGGTGGCCGATCCGCAAGCCGTCTTAAAAACATTGTGGTCGATGTTACGCCCGGGCGGTGCTTTATCGCTGATGTTCTACAATGCAAACGGTCTGTTGATGCGTAATGTGTTGGTCGGTAATTTCGGCTATGTACAGCAGGGAATGTATAAAAAGAAACGGCGCACGTTGTCTCCTGATTTTCCGCGTGACCCTCAGCAGGTCTATGGCTGGCTGGAGGAGATTGGCTGGGAGATAACCGGAAAAACGGGCGTGAGGGTGTTTCATGATTATCTGCGTGATAAACAAAAACAGCATGACTGTTTTGATGCTTTAACAGAAATAGAAACACGTTATTGCCGCCAGGAACCGTATATCAGCCTTGGGCGCTATATTCATGTCACCGCGATTAAACGTCCGGCCCGAGCCGCAGATGCAAGGATAACCTATGAGTGAATTTTCCCAGACAGTCCCCGAACTGGTTGCCTGGGCCAGAAAAAATGACTTCTCCATCTCTCTGCCGGTAGACAGACTTTCGTTCCTGCTGGCGGTCGCCACATTGAACGGTGAGCGACTTGACGGTGAGATGAGTGAAGGTGAACTGGTGGATGCGTTCCGCCATGTTAGTGATGCGTTTGAGCAAACCAGCGAAACCATCGGCGTCCGCGCCAACAACGCGATCAACGATATGGTGCGTCAACGTCTGCTGAACCGCTTTACCAGCGAGCAGGCTGAAGGCAACGCCATTTACCGTTTAACGCCGCTCGGGATTGGCATCACAGATTACTATATTCGTCAGCGCGAATTCTCTACGCTGCGTCTTTCTATGCAGCTGTCAATTGTGGCAGGCGAACTGAAGCGCGCGGCTGATGCGGCAGCGGAAGGTGGTGATGAGTTCCACTGGCATCGCAACGTCTATGCGCCATTGAAATACTCGGTGGCGGAGATTTTCGACAGTATAGATCTGACCCAGCGCATAATGGATGAACAGCAGCAGCAGGTAAAAGACGACATCGCACAGTTGCTAAACAAAGACTGGCGGGCGGCGATTTCCAGCTGTGAAATGCTGCTGTCAGAAACATCTGGTACGCTGCGTGAGCTGCAAGATACGCTGGAAGCGGCAGGGGATAAGCTGCAGGCTAACCTGTTACGCATCCAGGACGCCACGATGACGCATGACGATTTGCATTTTGTCGATCGGCTGGTGTTTGATTTACAAAGCAAGCTCGACCGCATTATTAGCTGGGGCCAGCAGTCCATTGACTTGTGGATCGGCTACGATCGTCACGTTCATAAATTTATCCGTACCGCGATCGATATGGATAAAAACCGCGTCTTCGCCCAGCGTCTGCGTCAGTCCGTGCAGACCTACTTTGACGACCCATGGGCGCTGACCTATGCCAACGCCGATCGTCTGCTGGATATGCGTGACGAGGAGATGGTGCTGCGTGACGAAGAGGTCACCGGTGAACTTCCGGAAGATCTGGAATATGAAGAATTTAACGAGATCCGTGAACAGCTGGCGGCGATCATCGAAGAACAGCTGGCTATCTACAAATCCAGACAAACACCACTGGATCTCGGTTTGGTAGTGCGCGAGTATCTGGCGCAATACCCACGTGCGCGTCATTTCGACGTCGCGCGTATTGTTATCGATCAGGCGGTACGCCTTGGCGTAGCGCAAGCAGACTTCACCGGACTGCCAGCCAAATGGCAGCCGATTAATGATTACGGAGCCAAGGTACAGGCGCATGTCATTGACAAATATTGAACAAGTGATGCCGGTAAAGCTGGCGCAGGCGCTGGCGAATCCGTTATTTCCGGCGCTGGATAGCGCCTTACGTTCGGGCCGCCATATCGGTCTGGATGAACTGGATAATCATGCCTTCCTGATGGATTTTCAGGAATATTTTGAAGAGTTTTACAGCCGCTATAACGTGGAATTGATCCGTGCGCCGGAAGGGTTCTTCTACCTTCGTCCGCGTTCAACGACGCTCATTCCGCGTTCGGTTCTGTCTGAACTGGACATGATGGTGGGTAAAATTCTTTGCTATCTCTATCTCAGCCCGGAACGCCTGGCGAACGAAGGGATTTTTACCCAGCAAGAGCTGTACGACGAGCTGCTAACGCTGGCAGACGAAGCGAAACTCCTGAAGCTGGTGAACAACCGTTCAACCGGTTCTGACGTTGACCGCCAGAAGCTACAGGAAAAAGTGCGTTCTTCGCTCAACCGCTTGCGCCGCTTAGGCATGGTGTGGTTTCTGGGCCACGACAGCAGCAAATTCCGTATTACGGAATCTGTCTTCCGCTTTGGCGCGGATGTGCGTAGCGGCGACGATCCGCGTGAAGCCCAGCGTCGCTTAATTCGTGATGGTGAAGCGATGGCGGTCGAGAACCGTCTGCAGCTCAACGATGAGCCCGAAGAGAATCAGCCGGACAGTGGAGAAGAAGAATAATGATTGAACGCGGTAAATTTCGCTCACTTACGCTGATTAACTGGAATGGTTTTTTTGCCCGTACGTTTGATCTCGATGAGCTGGTCACCACGCTGTCCGGTGGTAACGGTGCGGGTAAATCCACCACCATGGCGGCATTTGTTACGGCGCTCATTCCGGACTTAACCCTGCTGCATTTCCGTAACACCACCGAAGCCGGTGCAACCAGCGGTTCACGTGATAAAGGCCTGCACGGTAAGCTGAAAGCAGGGGTTTGTTATTCAATGCTCGACGTCCTCAACTCGCGTCATCAGCGCGTAGTCGTGGGTGTGCGTCTGCAACAGGTTGCTGGTCGCGATCGCAAAGTGGATATCAAACCGTTTGCCATTCAGGGGCTGCCGATGTCGGTACAGCCAACCCAACTGGTGACGGAAACGCTGAACGAACGCCAGGCGCGCGTACTGTCTCTACCTGAGCTGAAAGAGAAGCTTGATGAGATGGAAGGCGTGCAGTTTAAGCAGTTCAACTCAATAACCGATTATCACTCGTTGATGTTCGATCTGGGCATCATTGCCCGTCGTCTGCGCTCCGCGTCCGATCGTAGTAAATTCTACCGTCTGATTGAAGCCTCGCTGTACGGCGGGATCTCCAGCGCCATTACCCGTTCACTTCGTGACTACCTGCTGCCGGAAAACAGCGGCGTACGTAAAGCGTTCCAGGATATGGAAGCCGCGCTGCGTGAAAACCGTATGACGCTGGAAGCGATTCGCGTAACCCAGTCTGACCGCGACCTGTTTAAGCATTTAATCAGTGAAGCGACCAACTATGTGGCCGCAGATTATATGCGCCACGCCAATGAACGTCGTATCCATCTGGATAAAGCACTGGAATATCGTCGTGAACTGTATACCTCTCGCAAGCAGCTGGCGGCAGAGCAGTACAAACACGTGGATATGGCGCGTGAATTGGGTGAGCACAACGGTGCGGAAGGCGATCTGGAAGCTGATTACCAGGCCGCGAGCGATCACCTGAATCTGGTGCAAACCGCGCTGCGTCAACAGGAAAAAATTGAACGCTATGAGGCGGATCTCGAAGAACTGCAGGTCCGTCTGGAAGAACAAAACGAGGTGGTCGCGGAAGCCGTTGACCGCCAGGATGAAAACGAAGCCCGCGCAGAAGCCGCTGAGCTGGAAGTGGATGAGCTGAAAAGCCAGCTTGCCGATTACCAGCAAGCGCTGGACGTCCAGCAGACGCGAGCCATCCAGTATACCCAGGCGATCCAGGCCCTAAACCGGGCGAAAGAGCTCTGCCACTTACCGGACCTGACAGCCGACAGCGCCGCCGAATGGCTGGAGACTTTCCAGGCCAAAGAGCAGGAAGCCACTGAAAAGCTGCTGACGCTAGAACAAAAAATGAGCGTGGCGCAAACCGCGCATAGCCAGTTCGAACAGGCTTATCAGCTGGTGGCGGCTATCAACGGCCCGCTGGCGCGCGGTGAAGCCTGGAGCGTGG
Source organism: Citrobacter sp. Cpo037 (assembly GCF_030332945.1). Taxonomy (NCBI): domain Bacteria; kingdom Pseudomonadati; phylum Pseudomonadota; class Gammaproteobacteria; order Enterobacterales; family Enterobacteriaceae; genus Citrobacter; species Citrobacter sp. Cpo037. The sequence continues at coordinate 14,373 of NZ_JAOWGW010000052.1, read as the reverse complement.
CGCGTGAACTGCTGCGCGAAGGCGTGGAACAGCGCCACCTGGCAGAACAGGTTCAGCCGTTGCGTATGCGACTGAGCGAACTGGAGCAGCGTCTGCGCGAACAGCAGGATGCCGAGCGTCTGCTGGCCGAATTCTGCAAGCGACAGGGTAAACAGTTCGATATCGAGGAGCTGGAAGCACTGCACCAGGAGCTGGAAGCGCGCATCGCCGCCTTGTCGGACAGCGTCTCGTCTGCCAGCGAACAGCGTATGACGCTGCGTCAGGAGCAGGAACAGCTACAATCCCGTATTCAGCATTTGATGAAACGGGCACCCGTCTGGCTGGCTGCGCAAAATAGCCTGAACCAGCTTAGCGAGCAGTGTGGGGAAGAGTTTACCTCCAGCCAGGATGTGACCGAGTATCTGCAACAATTGCTGGAGCGCGAGCGTGAGGCCATTGTTGAGCGTGATGAAGTCGGTGCACGTAAAAATGCGGTTGATGAAGAGATTGAACGTTTAAGTCAGCCGGGCGGGGCGGAAGATCAGCGTCTGAACGCGCTAGCGGAACGCTTTGGCGGCGTGCTGCTGTCAGAAATTTATGATGACGTTAGCCTTGAAGATGCACCGTACTTCTCTGCGTTGTACGGTCCTTCGCGCCATGCCATCGTGGTACCGGATCTGTCGCTGATTACCGAACAGCTTGAAGGGCTGACGGATTGCCCGGAAGATCTCTATTTCATCGAAGGGGATCCGCAGTCGTTTGATGACAGCGTCTTCAGCGTTGATGAACTGGAAAATGCGGTGGTGGTGAAAACTGCCGAGCGTCAGTGGCGTTATTCTCGCTTCCCGACGGTGCCTATTTTTGGGCGTGCAGCACGTGAAAGCCGTATCGAAACCCTGCATGCCGAGCGTGAAGGACTGTCTGAACGTTTCGCCACGCTCTCCTTTGACGTCCAGAAAACCCAACGTCTGCATCAGGCGTTCAGTCGCTTTATCGGCAGCCATCTGTCGGTGGCGTTTGAAGCCGATCCAGAAGCGGAAATTCGCCAGCTGAATAGCCGTCGCGTTGAACTGGAACGTGCGCTGACCAATCATGAAAATGATAACCAGCAAAGCCGTATGCAGTTTGAACAGGCGAAAGAGGGCGTCTCTGCGCTGAACCGCCTGCTGCCGCGCTTGAATCTGTTGGCAGATGATACGCTGGCCGATCGCGTTGACGAAATTCGCGAGCGTCTGGATGAAGCTCAGGAAGCCGCGCGTTTTGTACAGCAACATGGCAATCAGTTGGCGAAACTGGAACCTATCGTTTCGGTTCTGCAAAATGACCCTGAGCAGTTTGAACAGCTGAAGGAAGACTATGCGTATTCCCAGCAGATGCAGCGCGATGCGCGTCAGCAGGCTTTTGCGCTGACCGAAGTCGTACAGCGTCGGGCGCACTTTAGTTATTCCGACTCAGCCGAAATGCTGAGCGGCAATAGCGATCTGAACGAAAAATTGCGTGAACGCCTGGAACAGGCGGAAGCCGAACGTACCCGCGCTCGTGAAGCGCTGCGCAGCCACGCCGCACAGTTAAGCCAGTACAACCAGGTGATGGCATCGCTAAAAAGCTCTTATGACACCAAAAAAGAGCTGCTTAACGATTTACAACGTGAACTGCAGGATATCGGCGTTCGTGCGGACAGCGGTGCTGAAGAGCGCGCGCGTATCCGCCGTGACGAACTGCATGCGCAGCTCAGCAACAACCGTGCACGCCGCAACCAACTTGAGAAAGCGCTGACCTTCTGCGAAGCGGAGATGGAAAACCTGACCCGCAGACTGCGCAAGCTGGAACGTGATTATCATGAAATGCGCGAGCAAGTAGTCACCGCCAAAGCCGGCTGGTGTGCAGTCATGCGGATGGTGAAAGATAACGGTGTAGAACGTCGTCTGCACCGTCGCGAGTTGGCCTATCTTTCCGGTGACGAACTGCGTTCGATGTCGGATAAGGCGCTCGGTGCGCTACGTCTGGCGGTTGCAGATAACGAGCACCTGCGCGATGTGTTGCGTCTGTCTGAAGATCCAAAACGTCCAGAGCGTAAAATTCAGTTCTTCGTCGCGGTTTACCAGCATCTGCGCGAACGTATTCGCCAGGATATTATTCGTACCGACGATCCGGTTGAAGCCATTGAACAGATGGAGATCGAACTGAGCCGTCTGACGGAAGAGTTAACCTCACGCGAACAGAAGCTGGCGATCAGCTCACGCAGCGTGGCGAACATTATTCGTAAGACTATTCAGCGTGAACAGAACCGTATTCGCATGCTGAACCAGGGGCTGCAAAGCGTGTCGTTTGGCCAGGTCAACAGCGTTCGCCTGAACGTCAATGTGCGTGAAACACATGCTACCTTGCTGGACGTACTTTCAGAGCAGCATGAACAGCATCAGGATCTGTTTAACAGCAATCGCCTGACCTTCTCAGAAGCGCTGGCGAAGCTGTATCAGCGTCTGAATCCGCAGATAGACATGGGGCAACGCACGCCGCAAACCATTGGTGAAGAGCTGCTGGATTATCGTAACTATCTGGAAATGGAAGTTGAGGTTAACCGTGGCTCTGACGGCTGGCTGCGTGCTGAGTCTGGTGCGTTGTCAACGGGGGAAGCGATCGGGACCGGGATGTCTATTCTGGTGATGGTGGTGCAAAGCTGGGAAGATGAAGGCCGCAGATTGCGCGGGAAAGATATCTCTCCTTGCCGCCTGCTGTTCCTTGATGAAGCTGCACGACTCGATGCGCGTTCTATTGCGACCTTGTTTGAGCTGTGTGAGCGTTTGCAGATGCAGCTGATTATCGCTGCGCCGGAAAACATCAGCCCAGAGAAAGGCACCACCTACAAACTGGTGCGTAAAGTCTTCCAGAACACTGAACACGTTCACGTGGTGGGGCTGCGCGGATTTGCGCCTCAGTTACCGGAACCGCTGCCGGGGACTGAAGATGCCTCCTCGCAGGCAAGCTAAGTAATAAGTAAAAAGGCGGCTACATGGCCGCCTTATCTTTTTCCGAAAAGACTTCATGCCTTGTGTAATTTCTTTAGACTTCTTTACATTAGGTTAGGCAAAAAGTTTTTGATGTTTATATACTAAAGGTGAGCCTAACGCGTCACAGGCTTGCTCGTCATACTTCAGTTTGTATTGGCGTTATACAGGTCCGACCCTCGTCAAAATAAAGGGGAATACAGACGGCCTGGCTATTCAGAGTATGATAAAGAAAACAGGGGGCAAGGGATGTTGCTTAATAAAATGTGTGGTCGTCGGCTGTCGGCAATCAGTTTGTGCCTGGCCGTAACATTCGCTCCACTGTTCAATGCGCAGGCCGATGAGCCTGAAATGATCCCTGGCGATAGCTCTGCGACCGTCAGTGAACAGCCAACAGCGTTATCGCAGCCGCAGGTTCAATCTTCTGCGACGGCTATCATGGCGGGTATTCAACCGCTGCCAGAAGGCGTGTCTGTCGATAAAGCCCGCGCCGAAATACACTCTCAACTGCCAGCAGGTTATACGCCGGTTTACATGAGCCAGTTGGAACTGCTGTATGCCGCACGCGAAATGAAGCCGATGTGGGAAAATCGTGATGCGGTAAAGGCATTTCAGCAACAGTTAGCCGAGATCGCAATTGCCGGCTTTCAGCCGCAGTTCACTACCTGGGTTGCACTTCTGACTGACCCGGCAGTAACCGGTCAGGCGAGAGACATCGTGCTCTCTGATGCGATGATGGGGTATTTGCACTTTATCGCTAACATCCCTGTCAAAGGTAATCGCTGGCTTTACAGCGATAAGCCCTATGCGCTAACGACGCCGCCGATTTCCGTCATCAACCAGTGGCAGGTCGCACTGGATAACGGTCAACTGACTTCATTTGTGGCCAGCCTTTCGCCTCAACATCCGCAGTATGCAGCCATGCATGAATCACTGCTCAAGCTGGTGGGCGATTCACGTCCCTGGCCGCAACTCACCAGTACAGCAACGCTGCGTCCGGGGGAGTGGAGTAATGACATCCCCGCGCTGCGTGAAATTTTGCGTCGAACCGGGATGCTGGAGCCTGCCGTCAGTACGTCTGGCAAAGAAGGGCGTGGTACCTACGATCGTGAATTGGTTGATGCGGTAAAGCGTTTTCAGACGTGGCAGGGACTTGGCGCAGATGGCGCGATTGGCCCAGCCACACGTGACTGGCTGAACGTGACGCCTGCTCAGCGTGCGGGCGTGCTAGCGTTAAATATTCAGCGCTTGCGCCTGCTGCCGAGTGAGCTGTCTACCGGTATCATGGTGAACATTCCTGCCTATTCGCTGGTTTATTATCAGAATGGCAATCAGGTGCTGGCCTCGCGAGTTATTGTCGGGCGTCCCGATCGTAAAACGCCGATGATGAGCAGTGCGCTGAATAACGTGGTCGTTAACCCACCGTGGAACGTTCCGCCGACGCTGGCACGTAAAGATATTCTGCCTAAGTTATGGAATGATCCGGGATATCTTGAACGTCACGGCTATACCGTAATGCGCGGCTGGAACAGTAAAGAGACGATAGATCCGTGGCAGGTTGACTGGGCGACCATCACTGCGTCCAATCTGCCGTTCCGCTTTCAGCAGGCTCCGGGCGCACGTAACTCGCTAGGACGCTATAAATTCAATATGCCGAGTTCGGACGCTATTTATCTGCACGATACGCCGAACCACAATCTGTTCCAGAAAGATACGCGGGCGTTAAGCTCCGGATGCGTGCGTGTGAACAAGGCATCTGAGCTGGCGAATATGCTCCTACAGGACGCGGGTTGGAATGATACGCGCATCTCGGATGCCCTGAAGCAAGGGGATACGCGGTACGTGAATATTCGTCAGAATATTCCGGTCAACCTCTACTATCTGACCGCATTTGTCGGCCCTGATGGGCGCACGCAGTATCGTACAGATATTTACAATTACGATCTGACAGCGCGATCCAGCGCACAAATTGTGTCAAAAGCCGAGCAATTAATCAGATAAATGAAGCAGTTCGAGGAAAATGATTGTCGTAAGTTATGCTGGAAACGGGGCAAAATGGCTGTGAGCCCCGTATTTCCTGGGGTTGGGAGCCTTGACGTGGACTACTTAGCCAGATAAGGTTTCCCGCGTGCGCTAGAGCATACATACGATAACATTGACCTTGTAGACCTTAATACCATGGACAAATTTGACGCTAATCGCCGCAAACTGCTGGCGCTTGGTGGTATTGCCCTCGGCGCTGCCATCTTGCCTTCGCCTGCGTTTGCAACACTCTCTACCCCACGTCCGCGTATATTGACTCTGAATAACCTGCATACCGGTGAGTCAATAAAAGCAGAGTTTTTTGATGGCAGGGGCTATATTCAGGACGAATTAGCAAAGCTTAACCACTTTTTCCGTGATTTTCGGGCCAATAAAGTGAAATCCATTGACCCGGGACTGTTTGATCAACTCTTCCGTCTGCAGGGCCTGCTGGGCACGCGTAAACCCGTACAGCTGATTTCAGGCTATCGCTCTATCGATACCAATAATGAACTCCGTGCACGTAGCCGTGGTGTGGCTAAGAAAAGCTACCACACTAAAGGTCAGGCCATGGATTTCCATATTGAAGGCATCGCATTAAGTAATATTCGCAAAGCTGCGTTATCTATGCGCGCAGGTGGTGTAGGATACTACCCCAGCAGTAACTTTGTGCATATTGACACCGGCCCTGCACGGCACTGGTGATCCATAAGCTTAATGAAACAGGAGCTGTATGAACTATCGTATTATTCCGGTCACTGCATTCGCCCAGAACTGCTCGCTAATCTGGTGTGAGCAGAGTCGTCTGGCCGCGCTGGTCGATCCCGGCGGCGATGCCGAGAAAATCAAACAGGAAGTGGATGCCAGCGGTCTGACGCTAATGCAGATCCTGCTTACTCACGGTCATCTTGACCATGTTGGAGCGGCGGCTGAACTGGCACAACATTATGGTGTACCGGTTATTGGTCCGGAAAAAGAAGATGAGTTCTGGTTACAGGGACTCCCTGCTCAGAGCCGCATGTTTGGCCTGGGAGATTGTGAGCCGCTGACGCCCGATCGCTGGTTGAATGAAGGTGACCGGATAAGCGTTGGCAACGTGACGTTACAGGTTCTGCATTGTCCGGGTCATACACCGGGACATGTGGTCTTCTTTGATGAGCAATCAAAGTTACTGATTTCTGGTGACGTGATTTTCAAAGGTGGCGTAGGGCGCAGCGATTTCCCGCGCGGTGATCACAGCCAACTAATCGATTCGATTAAACGTAAACTATTGCCGTTAGGCGATGACGTAACGTTTATTCCGGGTCACGGCCCACTCTCTACGCTGGGTAATGAACGCTTACATAACCCGTTCCTGCAAGATGAAATGCCTGTCTGGTAATTCGTTTAATAAATAAAAAGGCCGCTATTGCGGCCTTTTTTGTGCGCGATAGATTACAGTACAGCGACAATCGCTTCGCACAGTGGCGCCATGTTGTCTGGCGTCATTCCTGCCACGTTTACGCGTCCGGAAGCGACAGCGTAGACACCAAACTCTTCACGCAGACGCAGAACCTGCTCTTTGGTCAGGCCGCTAAACGAGAACATGCCGTTCTGTTTGATGATAAAGCTGAAATCGCGGTTTGCACCTTTCTCTTGCAACGTATTCACAAACAGTAAACGCATGCGCTGAATGCGCTGGCGCATATCAGTCAGTTCCTGTTCCCAGATGGCACGCAGCGCGTCGTTGCTCAGAATCGTGGCCACTACGGATGCACCGTGTGCTGGTGGGTTGGAATAGTTAGCGCGAATGGCTGATTTCATCTGGCTGAACGCACGGTCAACGGTTTCAGCATCGGCAGCAACCAGCGTACAGGCGCCTACACGCTCATTGTACAGTCCAAAGTTCTTGGAGTAGGAGCTGGCAACGATCAGCTCTTTGTGCAGAGCCGCAAATGCGCGCAGACCTTCTGCATCTTCTTCCAGGCCACGGGCAAAGCCCTGGTATGCGAAGTCAAACAGCGGTAACCAACCTTTTTCGACAGACATCTGAGCCAGCGTTTGCCACTGTTCCAGCGTAGGATCGATACCGGTAGGGTTATGGCAGCAGCCGTGGAATAGCACCACGTCGCCAGCCTGCGCTTCGCTGAGGCTTGCCAGCAGCGCATCAAAATCTAACGAGTGGTTTGCTGCATCGTAATAGTTGTATTCACAAACTTCCAGGCCTGCAGAGTTAAAGACGCTCTTATGGTTCGGCCAGCTTGGATTGCTCACCCATACGCGTTTAGCCGACGTATTTTTTGCCAGGAAATCAGCTGCCACACGCAGTGCACCAGTGCCGCCAGGGGTTTGTGCGGTACGTGCACGCTTATCGTTGATCAGCGAACTTTCTTTACCAAACAGTAATTCCTGAGTGCAGCGACCAAACTCTGGAATACCGTCAATGCCAAGGTAATTTTTGGTGGTTTCATTTTCCAGTATATATTGCTCGGCTTTTTTAACGCTGGTCAGTACCGGCGTTTTGCCTGTCTCATCTTTATATACACCGATCCCCAGGTTTATTTTTCCAGGGCGGTCATCGGCACGAAACAAATCAGCCAGACCCAAAATGGGGTCGGCAGGAGCGGCAGTAATGTTCTCAAACATGACGAGGTTCCATAGTGATTACAGAAGGGAAGTCCGCTATCAGGTTAACGGTAGATTTACAAAATGCCAACCGTTACTGACGAAAAGCTGAGGTGTTTTTTTAAGACGCAAGAATCCGCTAGCAGATATAAAAAAACAGGACCGAAGTCCTGTTTTTTAGGCATTTAACAAAGAGGTCTGCTATTAGAACTGGTAAACGATACCCACTGCAACGGTGTCGTCAGAGCCTACGCCCAGTTTGTTGTCAGAATCGATCTGGTTGATGATGTAATCAACATAGGTGGACATGTTTTTGTTGAAGTAGTAAGTCGCACCTACTTCGAAGTAGTTCACCAGATCTACGTCGCCGATTCCTTCGATGTCCTTACCTTTAGATTTGGTATAGGCGAGGGACGGACGCAGGCCGAAGTCGAACTGGTACTGAGCAACCAACAGTACGTCTTCAGTTTTGTTAGCGTAACCGTTAGAGATACGGGTTGCGTTACGGGTTTCGCTGTAGTTCGCTGCCAGGTAAATGTTGTTCGCATCGTACTTAACACCGGTCGCCCACTGCTCAGCTTTCGCGCCGCGGCCATAGGCCAGCTGCTCTTGCGCGTTGGTACGGTCAGCTGCACCGTAAGCACCCACGATACCGAAACCATCCATTTCGTAGCTTACGGAACCGCCAACGCCGTCGCCGTTAGAACGGGTTGGGCTGCTAGAGCGTTCGTTTTTACCCAGGTACTGTACAGCGAAGTTCAGGCCTTCAACCAGACCGAAGAAGTTAGAGTTACGGTAGGTTGCGAGACCGCCGTTACGCTGGGAGAAGAACTGGTCAGAAGCAGCGGTATCACCACCGAATTCTGGCAGCATATCGGTGTAACCCAGAGCATCGTATACAACGCCGTAGTTACGACCGTAATCGAAGGAGCCTGCGTCACCAAATTTCAAACCAGCAAACGCCAGACGGGTTTTGTTGCCTTTCTGGGCATCGTCACCGCCTTCTGCGTTATTGCCGCTGAACTGGTATTCCCACTGGCCGTAACCGGTCAGTTGGTCGTTAATCTGAGTTTCCCCTTTGAAACCAAGACGGGCATATGTCTGATCGCCGTTAGCAGCGTAGGCGTTATCACCGTTGTGCTTGGAAAAATAATGCAGACCAACGGCTTTACCGTATACGTCTACTTTGTTGCCATCTTTGTTATAAACTTCTGCAGCGTTAGCTGCCCCGGCTACCAGCAGAGCAGGGATAACCACTGCCAGAATATTGCGCTTCATCATTATTTATTACCCTCATCGGTTTTTATATGACACCTGCCACTGCCGCCAATAAATTCCGTCAATCAAAATTTACGGAACTATTGATGAGAGTTTGGTGTCTTTATGTGTCTGACAGGCATCTTTCCATTCAAACTACCGTTTCGCTACCGTCAAAGTGCTACAAATATAAAGATTTGGTTTCAAAAAGAAAAAATGTGTAACAAAATGTTATTTTTGTGCAACTTTGTGAACAGCGTCAAACTTCGGATGCCCCTGCGCTTAAAATTCTCGTTTTTATTTCTATTTATATGATTTTCTTATGTTTAATTTTGCTAAGGTCATTTTTTCTCCGTTCTGCCGGAAAGTTCGGATTTTACAGGTAACGATTTTTGGACGTCTGGAGTGCCGTGCGAGAGGCTGAAAAATGTACTATTTAATCAGAAAATGCTAATCCACAATAAAATTGCTGATTATTTTTTGTGCAAATGTATTGCGGTGAAATATTACGTAACAGGTGGAGGAGATTGAAAGGTTGTGTTTAACGTGAGATGGGTATCCAGATAACACGAAAAGGGTATAAAAAAGGCCAGCAATGCTGGCCTTCGAAACAATAACGCACGTTTAGAAGGTGGCGTTACGTGGAGTACGCGGGAACGGAATAACATCACGGACGTTCTGTACGCCGGTGACGTAAGCGATCAGACGCTCGAAGCCCAATCCGAAGCCGGAATGCGGAACGGTACCGTAGCGACGCAGGTCGCGATACCACCAGTAATCCTCTTTGTTCAGACCCATTTCCAGCATACGGGCATCCAGCACGTCCAGGCGCTCTTCACGCTGAGAACCACCGATGATTTCACCGATTCCCGGGGCCAGTACGTCCATTGCAGCAACGGTTTTACCGTCTTCGTTAAGGCGCATATAAAACGCTTTGATATCTTTCGGGTAGTTTTTCACTACCACCGGCGCTTTAAAGTGCTCTTCAGCAAGGTAACGTTCATGCTCAGAAGACAGATCCACACCCCAGTAAACTGGGTTTTCGAACTGTTTACCGCATTTTTCCAGAATGCTTACCGCGTCGGTGTAATCCACCTGCGCGAAGTCAGCGTCAATGAAACGTTCCAGGCGTGAAATCGCGTCCTTGTCGACACGTTCAGCGAAGAATTTCATATCATCCGCACGCTCTGCGAGTACGGCTTTAAACGCGTACTTCAGCATCGCTTCAGCCAGGCCTGCAACATCGTTCAGGTCAGCAAAAGCCACTTCTGGTTCCAGCATCCAGAACTCTGCCAGGTGACGACTGGTGTTAGAGTTTTCTGCACGGAACGTCGGGCCAAAAGTATAAATTTTAGACAGGGCGCAGGCGTAGGTTTCACCGTTCAGCTGACCGGAAACGGTCAGGAAGGCCTCTTTACCAAAGAAGTCTTTGTCGAAATCGACTTTACCCTGATCGTTACGCGGCAGGTTTTCCAGATCCAGCGTAGAAACACGGAACATTTCACCGGCACCTTCCGTATCGGAAGCGGTGATCAACGGAGTCGATACCCAAAAGAAACCCTGCTCGTGGAAGAAACGATGCAGAGCCTGCGCCAGCGTATGACGTACACGCGCTACCGCACCAATCATGTTGGTACGCGGACGCATGTGCGCCACTTCACGCAGATACTCAATGCTGTGACGCTTAGCTGCCATTGGGTAAGTGTCAGGATCTTCAACCCAGCCCGTTACTTCAACCTCAGTGGCCTGAATTTCAAAGCTCTGTCCTTGTCCAGGAGACGCAACGACTTTACCCGTTACGATAACTGAACAACCCGTCGTCAGGCGCAGTACGTCCTGATTGTAATTGGGCAGAGAATTATTGATGACGGCCTGTACAGGATCAAAGCAGGAACCGTCATAAACGGCGAGGAAGGAGATGCCAGCTTTTGAATCTCGGCGGGTACGCACCCATCCGCGCACGGTGACTTCGCTGTCAACGGCTACGCGGCCCTGGAGTACGTCGGCTACAGGCACAACGCTCATAATATTCTCTCTGTTAATAGTCGGATATATAAACACATGTCCACCCGTAATGGGGGGATACCTATGTTACCTGGCATCTGCAATCAGACAAGCAGAATTCGTAGCTGGAGTGAAAGATTTCGGAAATAAACGCGAAAAAGGGAGCCAAAATGGCTCCCTGGAAGGCTTAACTGGCTTTTTTGATATGCGGGAGATCGAAGGCTTTGCGCAGTGCACGAACAAATGCTTTATCGTGGCAGATGGTTTTACCCGGGCTGTCAGATAACTTCGCCACCGGTTTGCCGTTACATTCCACCAGCTTGATCACAATATTGAGTGGCTTAACCTGCGGAATGTCGCATGTTAGCCGTGTCCCAATACCAAAACTCAACTGTACGCGGGAAGAGAAGTGGCGGTAGAGTTCAATCGCTTTTTTCAGATCGAGATTATCTGAGAAGACCAGCGTTTTGCTCAGCGGATCAATCCCCAGTTTTTCATAATGGGCGATGGCTTTTTCACCCCATTCCACCGGATCGCCTGAGTCATGGCGTAGACCCTGATAGCGGGTAGCAAACTCAACGCCAAAGTCGCGTAAAAATGCGTCCATAGTGATGCAATCGGTTAATGCAATGCCGAGTTGATCAGAGTATTCATTTAACCAGGCTGCCAGGGCTACGCGCTGGCTGGTGGCAAGTTCAGGACTGATTTGCTGATGAGCCTGGAACCACTCATGCGCCTGCGTACCCATTGGGGTTAATGACAGGCGGCGGGCCAGATCGTAGTTACTGGTGCCAACAAACCAGGGCTCTTGCTGCAGGCGTTTAACGATAGCCTGCTGTACTTCGCGCGAAAAACGACGACGCGTACCGAAATCCATCAAATGGAAGCGGGACATATCGACATCTTTCGTTAAAGCAGAGAATTCTACTAGTTTGCTTTCCAGCTCATCGAGTGCCTGCGGGACGCCTGATTCAGGTGAACGGTAACGGTGTACCAGTTCGCTAATCACCGCTAACAGCGGGACTTCCCACATGATCACTTCACGCCACGGACCGGTTAAGCGGATGTTTAGCTTGCCGTTATCATTGGTGACGCAAACCTGTTCCGGGTTATAGCGGAAATCACGTAACCAGGTAAGGTAATCAGCTTTAAAGAAAGGCAGGCCGGAGAGCCACTGGTACTCATCCTCCTGCAGTCGCAGGTGCTGCATAGCATTCACCTGCTCACGAATAGAATCGGCATAAATACCGAGCAGGTCATCGCCACGGCAACGAAATTCAGCCGCTACTTGTACATCGTAGTAGTGGTGAAAAACGGCTTGCTGCATATGCAACTTATAAGCGTCTGTATCCAGCAGCGAGTGCAGAACAGGAGAAGCGAATTGTGTCATAGGTGCGCAGTAGCATCCTCTCACGGGAGCGTTTAGTACAATAAACAACTAAGAAAACCGCTGGAGTATACCCTGTTTAGCGATTTATTGAACCCCGATCACACCATAAGCTCTCTTTCTGGTCGAGGGCAATTCGTGCCACGTGTTATGAAAATGTAGTAATAGTGCTACTAACATTATGATTTTCAATAATTCTACTGTGCTGCTAAAAGCTCATGGGGCATGGATGGGGCAAAACGCGAAAGCGCTTGGTTGAGCAACGACACCTGCTCAGCACTCTTCTCTGACATCCATTTACCGTAAACTTTGTACACCATCTGGGCATCGGCATGCCCCATCTGAGCTGCAATAAAATTTGGATTTGCCCCGGCTGACAATGACCAGCATGCATACGTATGCCTGGATTGGTAGGCGTTACGATAACGAATGCCTGCGCGCTTAACTATTGGGGCCCAAATTTTATTAATCGAATTAACCGCGTAGTGATATCCTGTCCGAGGTCCACGTTTTACGCATTGAGGGCTGAAAACGAAAGTGCATGGATGTATGACTGACTGGCCATATTCCCGCAATTTCACTTCAACCTCATACTGCCGGCCAAGGCGCGTAAGCTGGGCCTGATTCCTCAGGGCATCAATAGCTGGTTGAATGAGATAAATCACCCTGTCAGTGCCTGCGTCTGTTTTTGGCAGGGTGAACTCATCCGTCTGGGTAAGGTTGCGTTTTACAGTAATGGTACCGGCATGGAGATCGATATCTTCCCATGCCAGACCGCACAACTCCCCATGCCTCATTCCGGTATAGACTGCCAGTGACCAGAGATTTCTCATCTGCTGGTGGCCGCATGCCTGGATAAACCTGATGAACTCGTCTGACGTGAGTGGATCGGGTTCACCCTTAGCTTTCTTGAGGCGGTTAATTCCGCTAAACGGGTTTTCTTTTGCATAACCGTTATCAGTTCCGAACTGGAAGATCTCGGCCATTAGCATCATGTAATTATTGACTGTGGATGACTTCCGGCCTTTAACCTGTGTCCGGTGATCCTTTTTCATGACATGAAAACCTGTCAGCAACTCTTTCCTCACATACAGCAAATCCTCGGCGGTCACTGCAGAAACCATTTTGTTTTCGCCAATGCGTGGAAGCATGTTTTTTATGATGGATTCGTACCGACTCATGGTGTTTGAGCTGATTTCCATTCGCTTCAACTCTGACCATTTTTCAGCAAGTTCCAGCACAGTAATTTCCTTACTATCCTGACCGAACCGGACAAGATTCGGTGAGTTTGGGAATTTTTCTGCATAATCAAAATTCCCCATCCTTATCGCAAAACAAACAGAAGATCGAAGCTCGCCGGCTATCTTGCGATTCTTTGCAGTATCAGGGACACCGAGGTTTTCCCTGACTCTTTTGCCTTTATATAGAAACCAGATGCGGAGTGAACCGCCGTGGTTTTCGACGCCTATCGGGTACGATGCATTAGCCATTATTCCCTCCTGACGTCCAGGAGCACCGGCGAGTGTACTTCTTTTCATGTCCGATGCGCACCCGGTTGATTTTTTTTCTGAGCTTCGATCCACTGATCAACTGCTTTTCTGTTGTACATGCATTCGCTAGAAGGCTTGGGATTGCCGTCTGGTGAAATGTGCAGGTACTCGCGGCCCAGCATCCAGGATTCTTTTCTGGCGCGGGTGATGGTTCCGGGCTTGAGCCCGGTAACCGCGATAAGAACGCTTTCACAAACCCACTCGTTGGGGGCTAACTGGAAAATATTGCTCATGGTTATTTATCCATTACCCTGGCTGCACCCAGGGGAAATTAAAGCTCGCTGCTGGTGGTAGGAATCAATTTCTGCCAGATCGCGGACACGTATTTTGCCTGATGTCGCGCATCGGCCAGTGCGTTATGTGCAACCCCATCGAATGGCATATCTCGCTTTGGATCGAAACCCACAACTCTGCCTAATGTGACGATGGTTCTGACGTCGTGATCGTTCCAAAATTGCCACGGGCAAACCTGGCCGGCGCGTTCATATGCGCCGCGCAATATAACGTTGTCGAAAGTAGCTCCATTGCCCCAAACTTTTAAATATTTTGGGTTATCAGAATG
>NZ_JAOWGW010000051.1:0-36560 GCF_030332945.1 Citrobacter sp. Cpo037 | reverse complement strand
GCTCATGATGTCCCTCTGGGATGCGCTCCGGATGAATATGATGATCTCATATCAGGAACTTGTTCGCACCTTCCCTAAGTTATAGGCGGACTCTCTGCCAATTTTGGCGGCAAGTTTCATCGTCAGTGATTCCGACATAATAAAGTGCTTTGAGCAATCGAAATTAGCACGCATCTTCTCTTCATTAATGATGAGATGCGAAAGCAGATTCTTTGCGCGTGTCAGGCTGGTCGATAAAGCATTTGAGGCCTCCGGGAGGATTGTCCAGTTTAATACCCTCATTGAGGCGGCTCGCACATCCTGTTGATCCAGCATGGCCGGAGCGCCAGACGCATACATCCATCCCATCCTTGCCAGCGTTTGCATCATGTTACTGGCGCGCGGATTAACCTTGTGCGGCATCGTGCTCGACCCTCCGCCACCTTCTCCCTCAAGCACTTCAGCAATCGGCGTGCGTCCCATTGTTTCGACATCGTTGGCCAGACGACATAGCGTGCCGTGAACAAGGGCAAAAAACTGCACAACTTCAACAACCGCATCCTGGCTGGCATTATTAATGCCGCAGGGTACGTTCAGACCCAGTGCCAACATCAGTCGTTCACGTGTTTCCATTCCCTGCTCGCCTACGGAGGCCAAATTACCTACCGCGCCGCCAAAGAGCCCGGTTACAGCTCGCGGGTACAGCTGCTGAAGTCTTATCAGATGGCGGTTAATCTCTGCCAGATAACTGCAAACATGCAGCCCCCACGTTGTCGCGGAAGCATCCACTGAATTGGTGCGAGCAACCATCACCGTTCGGGTATGACGTATTGCCATCGCTTTCATCGCTTCGCCAACATCGAGCAATTGCTCGCGCAGCAGCTGCAACGTTTGTTGCAGTCTCATCGCCATGCCAGAGTCCAGCAGGTCCTGGGTAGTGCATCCCCAGTGCAGATACTGACTTACTAACGGTGTGCCGCAAGCAGAGATCTGATCGATCAGCGGTTTTATCGCCATACCAACCGTCTGTGTTTCCTGTGCCAGGGCTGGCCAATCTATCTGTATTTCCCTGCACGTTTTTTCAATTTCGACGGCGGCTTGCTCAGGGATAATGCCCAGCTCGCCTTGCACGCGAGCGACTGTTGCCTCAAACCGCAACCAACACCGCAGCAGATTGTCGTCAGACCATATTTCCCGCATCCGCCCCTGGGTGAACAATGAAGAATAAAGATCAGAATCAAATACCGTTGTTTGCTTACCGAACATACAGCGCCTCTCCGGCCAATGAATGCGTCATAATCGAAATGTGATTAATCAATTTTGCAAGATCTGTTTTCCAGATTATAGGGGAAAATAGTATTCCCACCCCAAAAACGGCTATGAGAATACAATATTCCCATTTTCATTTCTTCCATCAAGTAGAAATGCGATGTACTTCACAGTAATTTGCGAATTACATTCCAAACAGGCGTAATATTTCAACAAAAATGCACATTAAATATAAGAACCATTAATACAATAGTGAAATTAGTGATATTTATGCGTGAATAATCACATTTCATTACGAGAAAAAATAATTCCCATACCGCTGACATTCCTTTTCCACAAACAATTATCCCGCTGTGAACTTTATTTTATGGTCAGGAAACTAATGCTGGTTTGAGGGATGACATGAAGCTAAAAAACTATTCACTAATATTACTAATGGGTATGAGTTCCTCGGCGTTCGCCTTAAATGTCTATAATAAGGATGGAAATACGCTGGATATCTATGGCCGCGTTGAGGGAAAAATAGCAAGTGGCCAGAATTCATTTGCTGGCAGTGAAAGCCGAAGCGATCTGGGTGGCCGTGTAGGTATTTACCTCACCCGAGATCTGGATATTCTGCCAGATACCAAAATCGTGGGTCGCCTGGAATGGCAGGTACGTACCGAAAAAAATGATAACAATACCGGTGAAAGCGATATGGAGGCCCGTTATTCCTATGTCGGTCTGTCAAATAAAACATGGGGTGAACTGATCACCGGGAGAACCAAAAACCCGTTATATCAGGTAATGAAAATGACCGATAAGTACAAAAACTTCACTCCCAATATCTACAGCTATGGCATTACAACCATTGATGATTCATACCAGTTCAACCGACAGGATGGCACCGTTCAGTGGAACGCCAAATTTGCCGGAAATGAAATTCAGCTGGCATGGGTTTCCGGTAATGGCAACAGCGATAACGAAGCCCTGGATTACGGCGCGATGGCCAGCTATCGTAAGTCTTTCAAATTTGGTGATTTTAGAATTACACCAGCACTCGCGGCCAGTCGTTACAAACGACAGGATGGCGTAGTGACCACCGATGGGCGTAATCAAAACGATCAAATTATGGGAGGATTACAACTCAGCTATAAAGCCTATGAAGTCGCGGTAACCGCATTGCGTACATCTATTTCTCGCGATAACAAAAGTGATAATAATTATAAAGGGATGGATTCACTTATTTCCTACAAATTTGGCACCGTCAAGGTTCTCACCGGATATAGTTTTCTAAATGAAGATGGTAAAGATATCGCTGAAAAAGAAGACTGGCGTGCTGAAGCGCAATTAACATTAGCTGAGGATACGTGGTTATCATTTACTTACGATAAAGAATTCGCCAGTAAGAACAAAAAAACCAATGATGATGCGCTCATCGTTGGACTCCGTTACGACTTCTAAGAGATAATCGATGAAAAAGATAACTTTACTTGCTGCAGCAACGGCCCTGGCACTGAGCAGTATCTGCGCTCACGCGGATACGTTATTAGCGCCTTCCGCACATGCTAAAATGGATGGCGAGAATAAAATCGTCGCGCTTTATGGAAACTCGTTCACGTTCTATAACAATAATATCAATACCCGATTACGGGATTTGACGCAGTCTTTATTGCCTGACCATGCCAAAGGCTATAAATATCGGGGGATCACGATTTCCAGCGGTCATTTAGGCTGGCAAATTGAGAATATGCGCTACCAGAACACGTTACAGAAATGGGATGTAGTGGTATTACAGGGGAACTCCACAGAAACAATTTCAAAGAAAGAAAGTACCCGGCAAAATTTCGTTGACTCTGCAACCCAAATGGCTGAGATGGCGCATAAAGCAGGTGCAAAAGTTGTCTATTTCATGACCTGGCCGAAGAAAGCTAAACCCGAAGATAGCCAAAAGCTGGCGGATGCTTATATCTCGATTGCGCAGAAAACGGGGGGATATGTGGCTCCGGTAGGTCTTGCTTTCGAGAAAGCGCGCAAGACCCATCCGGAAATCAACCTGTATTATCATGATGGTGTCCACCCTTCTATTTCTGGAACGTATCTCGCCGCTTGCGTATTCTTCGCCACCCTGTATAACCAGTCTCCGGTCGGCGGCGCGCTTCCTGTTGATACAGACATGACCCCTGCCACCGCCAAAGCGTTACAACAGGTAGCATGGGAAACCGTTACTGAGTTCCAAAAGTCATAATCACCGGGTTACTCATCCCCAACACGCCGGCAATCGTGCCGGCGTAAAATACATTATCCCCCGTCTATTCCTTAGCAACCTACGCAAATAAGAATTATTTTCATTTATTTATGCCATGTGCTATATAACATAGCAAAGGCTATATTCGATGATAAATTAACCATTTTGTTGCGAGGGATACTATGCCGCATCTGCCCCATCTGAAGTCATTTCTCCTTGCCAGCGTGTTAACAGCGCTGACGCTGTCACCCGCCTGGGCGAAAGAAAAATTCAAAGTGGTAACCACCTTTACGGTGATTGCCGATATGGCAAGCAATGTGGCAGGCGACGCGGCGGACGTTAGTTCTATCACCAAACCGGGTGCTGAAATTCACGAATATCAACCAACCCCAGGCGATATTAAACGGGCGCAAGGCGCACAGCTTATTCTCTCCAACGGCCTTAACCTCGAACTATGGTTTGCCCGCTTCTACCAAAATTTGTCCGGCGTACCGGAAGTGATGGTCTCAAACGGTGTGCAACCAATGGGCATCAGCGAAGGGCCGTACAACGGTAAACCAAACCCGCACGCCTGGATGTCAGCGGAGAACGCGCTTATCTACGTGGATAACATTCGTGATGCGCTGATCAAATACGATCCGGACAATGCCGCAACCTACCAGAATAATGCGCAGAATTATAAAGCGAAAATCCAGCAGACTCTGGCGCCACTGCATACAGAGCTGGCAAAGCTCCCTGCTGATAAACGCTGGCTGGTCACCAGCGAAGGCGCATTCTCTTATTTAGCTCGTGATAACAATCTCAAGGAGCTGTATCTGTGGCCGATCAATGCCGATCAGCAAGGTACGCCCAAGCAGGTACGCAAGGTTATCGATGCCATCAGAGCACATCATATCCCAACGGTATTTAGCGAAAGCACCGTGTCCGACAAACCTGCGCGTCAGGTTGCCCGTGAGTCTGGCGCACATTACGGCGGCGTGCTGTATGTCGATTCGCTCAGTGCAGCCGACGGTCCGGTACCGACCTATCTGGATTTACTGCGCGTCACCACGCAAACCATTGTTAACGGCATCAACAAGGGTCTGGAGAGCCAACCATGAGTCACTCTGCGATTACCGTAAATCAGGTTACGGTGACGTATCGCAATGGTCATACCGCATTGCGGGACGCCACTTTTCAGGTTCCGGGCGGCTCAATTGCCGCTCTGGTCGGCGTAAACGGTTCAGGAAAATCAACGCTTTTTAAAGCGCTGATGGGTTTTGTCCGCCTGGCGCAGGGGGAAATCTCAATTCTGCAACAGCCGGTAAATAAGGCGCTCAAACAGAATCTGATCGCCTATGTCCCCCAGTCAGAAGAGGTGGACTGGTCGTTTCCGGTACTGGTGGAAGATGTGGTGATGATGGGACGCTTTGGCCATATGGGCTGGCTGCGTCGACCAAAACAAATTGACCACGCCTGCGTAGATGCGGCGCTGGCGCGGGTTGATATGCTGGATTATCGCCATCGTCAGATAGGTGAACTGTCCGGTGGGCAGAAAAAGCGTGTTTTTCTGGCAAGGGCCATCGCACAGGACGGACAGGTTATTTTACTGGATGAACCCTTTACCGGTGTGGATGTAAAAACCGAGGCCCGGATCATCGACCTGCTGCGTGAACTGCGTGATGAGGGTCGAACCATGCTGGTCTCTACCCATAATTTGGGATCCGTCACTGAGTTTTGTGATTACACGGTGATGATTAAGGGCACGGTGCTGGCAAGTGGCCCCACCGAAACCACCTTTACCCCCGAGAATCTTGAACTGGCATTCAGCGGCGTACTGCGTCACGTTGCGCTGAGCGGCGGTGAACAGCACGTGATTACCGATGATGAACGCCCGTTTATTTCGCGACGCACGGCAAACGAGGGGGAATAACCATGAACTGGCTAACGGAGCCGTTTGGCTACCAGTACATGCTCAACGCCATGTGGGTCTCGGCGATGGTCGGCGGCCTGTGTGCGTTTCTCTCCTGCTATCTGATGCTCAAAGGCTGGTCGCTGATTGGCGATGCGCTGTCGCACTCTATCGTTCCGGGCGTGGCAGGCGCTTATATGTTAGGGCTTCCCTTCGCGCTTGGCGCATTCCTTTCCGGCGGACTGGCGGCGGGCAGTATGCTGTTTCTTAATCAACGTTCGCGCCTGAAGGAAGATGCGATTATCGGACTGATTTTTTCGTCTTTTTTCGGTATCGGGCTGTTTATGGTGTCGCTCAATCCGATGTCGGTGAACATTCAGACCATTATTCTCGGCAACGTGCTGGCGATTGCGCCAGAAGATATTCTACAACTGGCCATCATCGGGGTTATTTCGCTAACCATCCTGTTTTTGAAGTGGAAAGATCTGATGGTGGTTTTTTTTGATGAAAACCACGCGCGCTCTATCGGTCTGAATCCGGGCCGGTTGAAGCTGTTATTTTTTACGCTGCTCTCCGTTTCCACAGTCGCCGCGCTGCAAACCGTCGGCGCATTTCTGGTGATTTGCCTGGTGGTTACGCCAGGTGCAACGGCCTGGCTGCTGACCGATCGTTTTCCACGCCTGCTCACTATCGCCGTAGCTATTGGCAGCCTGACCAGCTTTTTCGGCGCCTGGCTGAGCTACTGGCTGGACGGTGCAACCGGCGGAATTATTGTCGTTCTGCAAACGCTGCTGTTCCTGCTGGCATTTGTCTTCGCGCCAAAACACGGTCTGCTGGCGAATCGCCGCCGCGCCCGTCTGGTGAACAAGGAGTCAGTATGATCTTAACAACGCTGCTGGAACCCTTTCAGTTTGGTTTTATGGTCAATGCGCTGGTCATCTCCACCATTGTCGCCGTGCCCTGCGCGCTGCTGTCTGTATTTTTAGTACTCAAAGGCTGGGCTCTGATGGGCGATGCAATGAGCCACGCGGTTTTCCCGGGAATTGTACTGGCGTGGATTGCGGGCATCCCACTGGCAATTGGCGCATTTATCGCCGGGCTGTTCTGTGCGGTGGCGACGGGTTATCTCGACGATAACAGCCGCATCAAACGCGATACCCTGATGGGAATCGTCTTTTCCGGCATGTTTGGTGCAGGACTGGTGCTGTACGTCTCTATCCAGTCAGAGGTCCATCTCGATCATATTCTGTTCGGCGACATGCTGGGCGTATCGTTCAGCGACATCATACAAACCGCGGTTATTACGCTTGGGATAGCGCTTATTATTGGGCTTAAGTGGAAAGATCTGCTGCTGCATGCGTTCGACCCGCATCAGGCAAAGGCCAGTGGGCTTAACACTGCGCTGCTACATTACGGCCTGCTGTGCATGATCGCCCTGACGATTGTCGCCACGCTAAAATCAGTAGGGATTATTTTGTCGATCTCCTTACTGATTGCGCCTGGCGCCATTGCGATTTTAATGACGCGGAAATTTTCCCACGCCTTGTGGCTGGCGGTGATTATGTCGGTCGTTACCTCGTTTATGGGCGTGTACCTGTCTTTTTTCATCGACAGTGCACCGGCCCCCACCATCGTCGTACTATTTTCGCTACTGTTTGTGATGACCTTTATTTATTCCACCCTGCGCGATCGTCGTTTAGAACGGCGACGCCAGCAATACGACCTCTGATGGAGTGGGCAGTGATATGCCCGCTATCGTTTTTAGAATACGTAATGACAATATTCCCAGCGTCCTGAACAAATGCCCCGTTCTGAAACCATGCCATATTTACCAGCGCTATTTAATAATCAGATAGTCACTATCACATTAGATAAAAATACAGGTAAATTTTATGAGCAAGATGAGCATGTCAGAAATCTATTCTGAACCAGAGGCCTATGGCTTACCACGCAAAGGTATAACACTTAATAATAAGGAAGCTGCGTTGGTGGTAGTCGATCCACAGATCGATTTTTTAAGCCCTCAGGGTATTGGCTGGGAGGTTTTCAAAGACAGCATTATTGAAAATAATACCGTAGAAAATCTCGAGACGTTGTTCAAAATGGCAAAAGAAGCACAAATGCCTGTTTTTGTCTCTCCGCATTATTACTTTCCGCACGACCATAAATGGCAATCTACCGCACCGGGAGAAACATTTATGCACGGCACTGGAATGTTCAATCGTAAAGGTCCACTGACAATGGAAAATTTTGAAAATTCCGGCGCAGACTTTTTACCGCAGTTTAAGCCATATATTTATGATGGCGAAACGGTCATTGCCTCACCGCATAAGATTTTCGGACCAGAAACCAACGACCTGGTACTGCAATTAAGAAAACGCGGTGTCTCACAGGTCATTCTCGCCGGTATGGCTGCCAATCTGTGTATTGAATCCCATATGCGTGAATTGATTGAGCAAGGTTTTGAAGTTGTCGTCGTTAAAGATGCGACAGCGGGTCCGCGCATTCCGGAAGGTGACGGTTATCTCGCCGCTCTAACCAACTACCGCATCATTGCCAATGATTTATGGGACACCGACACCACGGTTGAAAAGGTAAAGGCAGCAGCTAAGTAATAGCTATGAGTACGGTTACCGAGGGTAATTGTATGTACAACATCGCTTATCCATTAGCCATCAAAATAAATTTCATTAAGCGCGGAGCTTTTCCATGAATCTTAAGTTAAAAGTTATTTCGGCATGTATTTTACTTTCCATGTCAGTTTCAGCTACTCAGGTATTGGCCGCTGCCAATACAAATGAGACAACTTACTTAGTTAACCGTGGTGATCCACAATTAAAGGTCAACGGCAAATATATCGATCAGATCATTGCCGAGGTAATGGCGAAAAATAATCTGCCGGGTTTATCCATGGCGATTGTTCAGGCGCCTTATATTCCGCGCTCAGCGGGATACGGTCTGGCAACAGCAGCCAATGATGAGCTTGCTTCCACCAAAACCATGTGGGGAATTGGCCCTATCACGCAAGCTTTTACTGCAGTCGCAGTAATGCAACTTGTAGAGCAAGGCAAATTGGATCTGAATACTCCTGTGAGTGTTTATTTGCCTGGCCTACCGGAAAGCTGGCATAACATTACGATTCTGGAATTAATGCAGCACTCATCCGGGATCCCTGATTTCAGATCTTTCGGCTATAAACAAGAGCAAAAATATACACCTGCGCAGCTGGTTGATCTTGTTAAAGATAAACCGCTCGAATTTAAAAACGGCACGGATATCAACTCCAGCGCAACTGACTTTATCCTGCTAGGTATGGCTATCGAGAAAGTCAGCGGAATGAGTTACGTGGACTTCGTCAACAAATACCAAATTGCGCCGTTAGGTCTGCAAAGCACCATGTTCGCAAAAGACATGCCAACGAAAGCATTCCTTGATCGCCCGACGCCTGATAAGCAACATAATCAGCATTCGAAATTTAAGTCAGAAATTGACTGGATCAACCCTGTTGAGCCTGCAACAGGTTACGTCGCAGCGGGTGACAAACTGGCGCCTGTCAGCGCGATCGCCACTGATAATCTGTACGCCTATGGTGGTCTGTGGTCGTCAGCGGAAGACATCAGTAAGTGGGATATCGGTCTTGCCGGCAGCACGCTGGTTAAAGACAAAAAGCTGCGCGACATTATCTATAGCCCGGCAAAACTGAAAAATGGCAAAGTCGTGCCTGCCATGGCAGGCTGGGAATTTACCCGCCATCCTGGTTTTCTGGAAATCAAAGGAACCACAGGTGGATTTAGTGCCTATCTGAGTCGTTTTACCGCCGGTGATGAACTGGTTTGCGTGACAATGCTGACCAACAAAGAAGGCGTAGACATGACTCAGGTGGCTCGTGATATCGCTGAAGCCTATAAAATCGGGCTGGGTTCTGGGTTAAATTCAGAGAAGATCAAAAACCAGGAAAGTAAATTCTCTGTCGATGAAACGGTCTCCCGACTGAAAGCCATTCTGAAAAGCGAAGGCGTTCCGGTATTCACTGAAATTGATCACGAGAAAAATGCCGAGGGCGCGGGAATGAACCTGAGGCCAACGAAAGTCCTGGTATTTGGTAACCCTAAAGTCGGCACAAAACTGATGCAGGATAAACAGGGTGTCGCGCTGGATCTGCCGTTACGTGTCTCCGTATGGCAGGATAAGATCGGGCGAGTTTGGGTCGGTTATGAAAACCTGGATGACGTAGCAAAAACCTACGATCTTCAGGACAAGCAGACCATTGATAAGATTGACAACTTTATGACTAAGCTGGTCAGTCGGGCTGTTGATGCTTATATCCAGTAACGGGATATAGCACTCCCAGCCTTCTCATGCTGCGGGACCGTTAAAGCTCCCGCAGCGTGTCAGCGCCAGCTTAATAGCGGGCTAAACGCCTCGCGGCCCACCAGGGCACGAAGCGCAGGTAGATGACAGTTACGCGCCAGAAGCGGAGGTACGGCAAAAATAATGTCGCCGGAGAGCATCACATTCTCAAGTTGTCCCCATAGGTACCAGCCGGTTTCAACGCCACTGTCAGGGACGCGCAAATGCAAATGCCATCCCTCCTGCGGCTCATCCGCAATCCCCAGCCACTGGCTAAATCGGGGGATTTCAGGCACAACCTGAGTCACTAACGAGCACACACCAACCTGGTTTGCCGGTATATACAACGTTAGCGCTCCCAAAGTAATACGTACCGCCGCCAAATTAGTGGGAGCCGTCATAACCGCTGGTCTCCTGATAACGCTCAAAGACCAGATTCAGATCGAGCAGCGTGTACCAGGTTTCCATCACGTTAACCACCCCCACAGCGATGCTTTGTAACGCCGGGGGCAACGAATCTCCTGGCAAATGAATTTGGCTTTCGGCGACTTCCAACACATCAATCAATTTATCTATCAGGATCCCACTTTGCATTTTCTCGGCGCATCCAATCAGAATAGTGCGCTTACCTGCCGAATTAACGGTAGGTTTATCGATCAGGCTGTCCAGTCTCATCACCGATTCCACCCGTCCACGATAGTTGATGACCCCTTCAAGCATTGGCGCACAACAGGGAACCCAGGAGATCGGGCGCTCAGCAAGGATCTCTTTAATTTGCGCCCCATAGAAGGCAAAATTTTTACCCGCCAGTTGAAATAACACCAGCGTGCGCTGGGGTTCATCAACGTTTTCACACTCCGGTTTTTCACCATGGTTCAGCGCAAGCATCTGCTCCAACTGTTGGCTCATATTGACTCCTTTTACTCGGCAATGCAGAAAGTGTTACGGCCATTTTGCTTCGCGGCATACAGCGCCTGATCGGCACGCTCGCGCAGCGTTTCAATCCGATCGCCAAACTGCCACTGGGCAATGCCCGCGCTGAAGGTACTGTGAAAACTGGCGTCGTTAACGGAAAACGTGACCTGCTCGTAATCCCTGCGCAATCGTTCGACCACGCGCGCAGCCTTGTCACTGCTGGTGTTGGGCATAATGATGACAAACTCTTCACCACCGTAACGGCCAACGATATCGGTGCTGCGTAATCGATGGGAGAACAACTGCGAAATACCGACAATTACCTGGTCACCGACCGCATGGCCGTAGGTATCGTTAATACTTTTAAAGCGATCCAGGTCCACCATCACCATACAAAACGGGTTGCCGCTGTAGTTCGACTCGGCAATCGCGCTTTTGAGAAAATGGGTGGTCGTTGAGTGGTTATATAACCCGCTCAGACTGTCCTGCGACATACGGGCACGCAGGACGCGCATTCTTTCCGCGCGAATCGATACGGCGCGGATCAGCTCCTCAGGGTCGCTCTGTTTGAGGATAAAATCCTCCGCGCCGATGCTCATTGCTCCCAACTGCGCATGCTTGTTGGTCTCACTGGAGAGATAGGCGATAGGCAGGCCAATAAGCTGCGGTATTTGGCGAATCAGTTTTGTCAGTTCCTCACCGCTGAACTCCGGCATGTGGTAATCCATCAACACCAGATCGATCGGCTGCGCATTCAGTACATGCAGTAGATAGTGAGGTTTTTCCAGCACATGCACTTCCATGCCCGCCAAGCGCAGCATCTCCGCGTTGTATTCCGCCACCGCCGGTTCGTCATCGATCAACAATACCTGGTAAGGCTTTTTCAGCGACGGTTGAGTCAGGCGATGAAGTTCCTGGACTAAATCGGTGATAGACGCAGGTTTTACGTAGTAGCCATCGCAGCCAGATTTGATGGCGTTGACGCGGGCATTGAAATCGCTATGACACGAGAGGAACAGCACCGGGAAAGGTTTGCCCACTTTTTGTTTCAGATCCGACATCGCCAGCGGTCCACCGTAGGCGTTGTCCGGAAAGCTAACATCCATAATCACCACGGCGGGCGGTTGCGACAATACGGCCTGAGTGAAATTCTGCGTGTTCGCGAACACATGGCAGGTAAAACCAAAACAGCGCAGTTGGGTCGCGAGAAGCTCGACCTGGTCAATATCATCATCACACAGGTAGATAGGCTTATTGGCCCGCCGAACATATCCCTCTTCCGGGCGCTGCGCGGTGATCGGTAATGTGAACTCCGTATCGCTGATACGATGTTCAAGATTGAGCTGCTCCTGGGTCAGGGTGTACAACCACCTGATGATTCGCCGCAGCTCATCGTAATGCAATGTGCTTTGCTCTGTTTCCGGCTCTGTTAGTAAACGCTCACCTTCTGCTGAGGCATTCGCCAGCGGGCTAAAGCCAAAGGACCCTGCCGAACCGTGAATACTGTGCAGCAGGATATGTAGCTGTTTGCGGCAGGCTTCGCTAGGCTCTGCGACCAGTTGAACGAGTAATCTTTCCGCTTGTGCCAGCATGTCGGGAATTCGGCGTAGAAACCCCTGCCGCAAACGCGCTATTTTTTCCTGCGCTGCCGCCATCGCTATATGCTTATTTTCTTGTTTCATCAGACACGTAGGCTTATTCAGTTAATCGCAGATGGTTGCAGTAGCGCATTGACAGCAGCCCCCAGATTTTCCGCGAGGTTTTCATCTTTTTTCACCCAACGGTCGTACAGAGCGTCGCTGCCCGTTACTTCATTGGCACTCAGTAAAATAAAAGGCTTAGCCCAATCCTGAGCGCGTAACAGCGCCAGCAAATCCAACCCACTGATCTCTGGCATATGCAGATCGCTAATCACCAGGTCGATGCTGTTATCCGAGTCCAGGCATGCCAGGGCGGAAATCGCGCTTTCCACAATCACCACATCGTAGCCGTCCATTTGCAAAAATATGGATGCCAGTTCAGCCGCAAAAAGATCATCATCAACTAATAAAATTCGCATTTTCTCTCTCGATTTTGCGCCATCAGCACAAAAGCATTTTTAATGTTTTTATCAAACTGTCCTGCTCAAAATCGCCCTTGGCGATGTAGGCATCCGCGCCCACCTGAATCCCCCGTCGCCGGTCCTCTTCCTTCGCGCGGGACGTCACGATGATGATTGGCGTATGCTGGTAGTTTTTCTCCCCACGCAACGATTTGGTGAAGGTAAAACCATCCATAAACGGCATTTCGACATCCGTCAGTACGGCATCAAACTGGGTCAGTTTCGCTTTTTGCAGCCCCGACAGCCCGTCTTCTGCCAGTGTCACCTGATAGCCGTGCGCTTCCAGCACGTTCTTTTCTATCTCACGGGTATTCAATGAGTCATCGACCACCAGCACATGCCATGCATCCTGCGTTACGCTCGTGGCGGGCGCTGGTGTACTGGTTTGCCGCGATTGTTGCGCCATCGCCATCAGCGCGGGAACGTGCAGGATGCTGACCAGTTGGTTATCCGGTGTTTGTACCATCCCGGAGACCAGCGACTGCTGCTGCATATGCTTCGGTAACGGTTTAATCATCATCTTGCGTTCATCGAGCAGCTTATCCACCTGCAGCGCCATTTTGCTGTACTGGTTCTGCACCACGATTAATCGCTGTCCAGGCGTTGAAAAGCTGCTCTGGCGTTCATGAATGCCCAGCAAGCTGCCTACGCAAACCACCGGGATAAACTCGTTATGCAAGATAATGGCAGGACGTCCGGCGATATCGCTGATCCCCTGAGCAGTGCATTCCACTACCTCAACCACATACTGCGCAGCCAGTCCAAACAGGTGTCCCTGCTCTTCAAATTGCAGAATCCGCATCATGGTTAACGAAACAGGCAACCGCAGGTTAAAGCTGGTTCCGACTCCCGGGCGGCTATAAACCTGCAAATCGCCTTGCAGGTCTGTCACCACCGTTTTGCGCACCACATCAAGACCAACGCCGCGACCAGAAAGCTCGGAGACGATCTTGCTGGTCGAAAAGCCGGGATGAAAAATCAGCTCATTACATTCCTGCTCGGAGAGCTGCCCGGCCATTGAAGCAGGAACCAGACCTTTACTGACCGCCTTCGCGCTGATGGCCTCATAGTTCAGACCACGGCCATCATCTTCGATACGCAGTAATATCCCGCTGCCGTCCTGCTGAGTAGTGATGGTAATCGTGCCGCGAGTGGATTTACCGAGCGCCAGACGTTCGTCGATCTCACCAATCCCGTGATCGACGGCATTACGCAGTAGATGCGTCAGCGACTCCGAAAGCCGATCAATGAGCTGGCGGTCGATTTCCACTTCTCCGCCAACAAAGCGGCACACCACCTGCTTGTTCAGTGTGGAAGCCAGTTCGCTGACCTGCAGTGAAATGGGTTCAAACAACGTTGAAAGTGGCAGCATACGGATCCGCGCCGCCACATCGTATAGTTCAAACATCTGCAAATGCTGGAGCTGAACGCTTTCTTTTAACTGGGCGCTAAAGTCGTGGATCTGCTGGCGAAGCTGTTCAGCGCTTAATCCCGGTAACCGTGGTACCAGTTGGCTCAGGTTTTGTATTTGCTGTTCCAGGCGATCATGTCCGGCGAGCACCTCCCCCAGAATGTCGATCAGGCCATCGAGCTTATTCAGCTTTACCCGAACGAAATCCGCCTGCTTAATACCGGCATCCATGCTGGCTGGCGTCGCGGGCGCAGGGACTACCGGTTTTTCTGTTACCCCGGCAGTTTCGACAGCCAGCGTGATATCCTCTCCCCGACTGGCGCGGGCAAGGCGTTCGCACAACCCGGCATCCGCCGGTGGCAACTGATTATCCCCTTCGCTGACAAAAAGCTGGGTAAGCTGACCAGAAAGGTACTCCACAGACTCATGGATCAGATTGCCCAGCGTCCTGTCCGGCGTCAGTTTGTTATCACGTAGTTCACTCAATACATCTTCAAGATGATGCGTGACATCGGCAATGCTTTGCAGCTTCAGCATCCGCGCGCCCCCTTTCAGGGTATGCGCAGCGCGAAACATCTCACCTATCCAGGCGTCGGTATGTTCATCAGCGGAGAGGAGAAACGCCCCTTCGCTGATCGTCTGCAAATGACCTCTCCCTTCATCAATAAAGCGCAGAACGAATTTTTTCAGATCGATAGCCATAATCGCTCTTATTAGCCACTTTGATGGGCGAATTGCGCCAGTTGATGTTCACACAGGAAACGAAACGTATTGCCAGGAAATACCATTGGCAAACGCAGACGACAAACCGATGACGGATTGTTTATCTCGTCGTTCAGTAACTGCATCACCACACGATAAGTCCGTTGAGCAGGCTGGTATAACTCGCTTTGCCGGTACATTTCAGCCAGATAATAGTGTGCAGGCCAGTAGCCGGGTTCCTGATAAACCACCTGCTTGAACCAGGCGATGGCCTGCTGGGTCTGGTGTTGCCACATCATCGCCAGGCCGAGCAGCATTTTGGCCTCTGCCGACCACTCATCCTGGGCGAGGATCTGCTGTGCGTTTCCGGCTGTTTGAGAAAATTCACGCTGCTCGAGGGCAATAACGCCCTGGATCAGCAGCGCATCCTGATTACGGGGATCGTCACGTAATACACAGGCGATACACTTTTCAGCTTCAGAAAAACATTTTTCATCGAGGCTGGCGCGTGCTTTCTTCAGCCAGTCATTACTCTGCTGCGCCGTGGGCACCAGAGGAACCTGTTCAACCACCGCTCTCGACTGCGGAATGCGCACCGCAACTCTGGGGACAGGCACAACCCTTGCCGCTTCACTATGGTGGCAAAAATAGAAAATCCCCTCTTCCTGCTCCAGCTTCAGAATGTCGAAATTGTTAGCCAGCGTTTCCGCATTGCCAAAAAATAAGGCTCCCTGCGGTTGCAACATCTTCAGCAAATTACTGTGCAGCTCGCGACGCGTTGGCGTATCAAAATAGATGGATACATTGCGCAGCAAAATGATGTCCACTTCCGGCAGTAACTGTTCTTTTATAATGTTGGTGCGATGGAAGGAGACCTTCTCACGGATCTCGTCATGCAGCCGGTAGAGGTTTCCCGAGCGGGTGAAGTAGCGTTGCTGAATACTCGGGTCGACGCCACGAAACGAGTAGCTTGAATAGCAGGCGTTGCGGGCTTTTGCCAGGATTGCCGGGTCAATATCACAGCCGTAAATTTCGATGCGCTGGGCCATCCCGCCGAGGTATTTCTCATGCAGCTTGATCGCCAACGAGTAGGCTTCCTCTCCGGAAGAGCATCCGGCACTCAGAATACGCACCGGGCCGCTGCGCTGTTGCAACAGACGCGGGATCCATTTATCGCAGATTAAATCCAGCGTATCGCTTTCACGGAAAAAATAGGTTTCGTTAATCGTAATCAGCGTGATGAAACTATCAAACTCATTCTGCGAGCTACGCAGTTGTTCATAGTATTCATAGTAATCATTGATTTTTCGCTCGGCCATTCGCCGACCCAGCGCCGTTTTCAGCAATGCTTCCATGGCGTTATCGAAATGCAAACCGACCCGCTCTTTGATCAGGCGCGCATAGTCAGGAAGATTAGGGATCATGGCAATTTACTCTCAACATGCCCGTGGCAAGCCATCGAAAGCAGTACCGCAGCAAGACCATCCAGAGGGATCGTGCGGTGTATTAGTTGCTTGTCGATCGCGTTCTTATTCATACCGAATACCACCGAACTTTCTTCGTCCTGCGCCAGCGTTGTTCCGCCACGGCGGACAATAAGCTCAATGCCGCGGCAGCCATCGCTGCCCATGCCGGTCATAATCAGTCCGACGGCTTTTTCGCGAAACACCTCAGCCACCGACTCCAGCAACAGGTTGCAACTGGGATGGTAAACGTCGCTTTCCTGTCTTGGGATCGCCGCTAAACGCTGGTTGCTTTTGACGATCAGGTGCTGCTCCGGCGGCAATATATACACATACCCCGCTTCCACCCGATCGTCCTCCTGCGCCAGTCGCACCTTCAGATCGGTCACGCTATCCAGCCAATGCACCATATTTTTCGCGAAGCCATCGGCAATATGTTGGGCAATAAGTACCGGGCACGGGAACGTACCGGGTAGATCCTGCAACAGCTTACTGAGCGCCTGCGGCCCGCCCGTCGAACAGGCAATCGCCAGCACAAAGGGCCAGTCCTGTGGCGTTTTTACAACGTCTATCATCGGTCGTGCAGTGGGGATTACCGGTTCGCCTGGATAGCGTAATCCCTTGATATGTCGAATGACTTTCACACCGACCAATAATTCTACTTTACGATGCAAAGCATCCGTTGAGAGTGGTGAATCACTGCTATGGTGCAACACCGCCAACGCGCCACGGGAAATGTAGTCATCATCCCATTGATTCTGTGGACAAAATCTCATGACAAGGATCGGGATTGCGCTGGTTGCCATGATCGTTTCCACGATCTCGACGTTATCGGCGCTTGAGATATCCAGCGTCAGAATCAGCAGATCAGGCATCAGCTGTTGCAACAGTCGGATCGCCTGTCTGCGATGGGCTGCTTGCCCCACCACCTTAATGTGCGGGTGATCCTCCAGTTGCCTGACCAGCTCATTACGCGATGCGCTGCCCAGGTCGAGGATCAGCACCCGAATGTTGCTGCTATTCATGCATCTGTTTCCGTCAGTGTGAATGAGGACGAAGCCTCTTTCAGCGCTTTCGACAGTTGTGTCATATCCTGACTGACAACCAGAATGTCTTTGATAGATTGCGAGGTATAGTTACTGGCAACAACGATCTCACGCAGCGCCATCACCACCTGATTACTCGCCGTTTTCTGTTGCTGTGTTGATAGCGATATTTGCAGCGCTGCCGTCGAGGTTTGCTCGGCCGTAACAACGATATCGTTCAGGTGTTCGGCGCTGACTTTACAGGCAATTGCGCCCGCTTTAATGCTCTCGCCACCTTTTTCCGCGTTCAGCACCAGACGATTAATCGCGTTTTGGATCTCGCTGATCTTATTTTCAATTTCAACCGTCGATTCCGTCACCGAATCCGCCAGACGGCGGATTTCAGCCGCTACAACCGAGAAACGCTTACCGGCTTCCCCGGCGCTGGCAGCTTCGAGCGCTGCGTTAAAGGCGATAAGTTTCGTCTGATCTGCGACGCTGTTAATGATCACCATCACGCGACTGATTTCCGTCGACTTATTACCGAGCATCATGATTTCACGCATGTTTTGCTGATTGTCGGTATCAATATCTGTCATACGCATCAGCAATTGCGACATCGACTCGGAGCCTTTATTGCAATCCTCAAGCGTCTGGTTGGCAATATCCACAACCGCCCGCGAGTGTTCGGCTATCTGTGTCGATGAGGCAGACAACTCTTCCATGGTGGAGGTAATTTCAGCCACTGAAGATGAGGTTTCCACGCTGGTTGACGCCTGCCCATCGACCGCTTCGGTAATATGCAACGATGCCTGATGTACCGAATTTGCATGAGAAACCATACCGCCTACCAACGAGTGCAGACGCTGACGCATCATCTCTACCGCACTCAGCAGTTCGCCTATCTCATCGTGGTGATCGACCTGAACATCTACCGTTAAGTCACCTTCGGCAATGGTTTGTGCAATCCCCAGTACACGGTTTAATCGCCGCGAGATCAGGAAACGACTGGCCACAGCAATCAGCAGTAAAATGATGGGCAGCAACAGTGCGGTGAACAGCAGCAGACCGTTACGCACCAGATTGCTGCTCCTGGAAACATCATCAACGTAGCTGGTCGTAGCTATTATCCAATTTATCCCTTCAACATATTCATAAACGGCAATTTTGGTCTTGGGCAATGCGCCATAACCGCTCACCCAGTTGTAGTAAGTGATGCCATTCTTATGTTCGAGCATATCGGCAAACAGCTTAAAACCATTGGCATCAGTAATATTAATTGCCTGCTGGTTATTCAACGAGGGATGGACCAACATGCGACCGGGTTCAAATCCGGCATCCAGCACGTAGGCATAACCATCTTTACCAATATGCACATTCAACAAACGCTGAATGATCGGTTGCAAACTCTGTTTGACGTCGAAACCCACCGCGACGGCCCCCACCACCTGACCATATTTGTCAGCAATCGGTTCGTAGTGACTAATAAACTGTTTACCGAACAGTGTGACCACACCGGAAAAGGGTTTATTTTTCAAAAGCAGCGGCAACGCCGGATTATCATGCCCTAGTGCTGTTGCCGTTGCCGTATTGCCTGAACTCGCCAGTAACGTACTGCTGACACGTACAAATTGCTCGCCTTGCAGAATAAACGTACTGGCAAATACGCTGGTTAACTCGGTGAAATGTGAGTTGGTATTCGGGTTGCTCAGCACCGCTTTTAATTCAGTAGAGTCCATATAACGCAGCGGTTTATTGGCAACGTTTTGATAATTATTAATATAAACATTGCTGTAATGTTCCGCATCGCGAGTCACACGCTGAAATTCGTTAGAAATACTGTTGTGGAATATCCGCGTGTTGGTTTTAATCATCTCCAGCGCATTGACCTGCAATTCTCTGGAAAGATAAGACGATAATATAAAAGAGGCGCCAATCAGCAACGTTGCGATACAAACAACCAAAATCATACCGAGCTTCATCGCCACACCGGGATGGATGTTGTGCAGCCAGGACAATAGTCGAGCGCGCGGTCCCTCACTAGTGGTATTCGCCGTTCGATTTTTTACTTTAATAATGTCACTCATGATTTTTATTCTCTACCTGAGAAGAAATTACTCTTTTTTTGGTCATCAGGAGCTAGCGCCCTGTGATTCGAGCGTGAACAGCGGCGTAGGTTTGCCAATGTGATATCCCTGTAACCAGCCCACATTCATTTTTTCCAGACAGGCCTGAATAGTGGCGTTCTCGACAAATTCAGCGACCACCTGCATTTTTTTCATTTCAGCAACGCGGCAAAATGACTCAACGATGTAGTAACTAATTTCACTTTCGGTGATCCGTCGAATAAACGAGCCATCTATTTTCAGGATATCTGCTTCGATGTTCATCAAGCGCGCATGACTCGCAAACCCGGTGCCAAAGTCATCAATTGCCACCCGACATCCCAGCTGACGTATTAAACGTAGCGTTTCCACGGTTTGTTCTTTGTCTGATAACGTATCTGCTTCCGTTATTTCAAAAATAATCCGCTGTGGCTCCACCGCGTAGTCGTGCAGGAGTTGGGTGATCTTCATGACAATATTTGAACGACATACCGTCACCGGTGCCAGGTTAATAGAAAAACAATGCTGCGGGTGGTTACGCATAAATTTGAGGGTATTTTCGATAACCCAGAGATCGATATCCGGTGCCAGCCCCGCATCATGAGCAACCGGCAGGAAACTGTTCGGTGGAATAAATTCACCCCGTTCATTAAGCATACGGATCAATATTTCATGATACGGCGCTTCACCGTGGGTACTAACTATTGGCTGTGCCATCAGGACAAACGCATTGTTATCCAGCGCATTTTGCAGCGCAGTGCGAATTTCCGTTTTATCAACAATGTGGTTGCCAAGGATCCGGCTATGCTGCGCCTCAAGGTTTTCCGGCCTGCCGTTGGTGAGTGATAAACCCGCCACCATGCCCAGTTTCCCCACCAGCTGATAAATGTCATCACTCAGATCGTTAATCAGGCAATAGCCCAAACCACTGCGAAAACCCAATCGATGGTTGTTGTAAAAGAGACGAAAACTGTTGGCGGCCTGATACAGATCGCATAGCCGCTCCCAGGTGCCATTTTCCAGCCGGATGAGCAGATCATAACCCGCGTGGTAATAGACTTTCTCGCTTTTCACCAGATGTCTGCGCAAATGCTCAGCAAGGATCTTCTGGTAGCGGGCGCGGAAATGAAAACCATAGCGACGCGAAAAAAGCTCCAGCTCAGGGATCTGTATCAGACATACGGTCGCGCGTTCAGTGGTAAATAGCTCCGTCTTCAGCGCCCGTAAATTTGCCATGCCTGTCATCGGGTCAGTCAGCCCCAGCAGCAGCGCCTGGTTAAAGCGCTGACGGGTAAATTTTGCCAGTACCCCCATGATCACAATGGTGAGTGAAAAGACAAAGATCAACGTCGAAACCAGCGCCTGATGCAGCATGAAGTTAACATCGCTGGCGATATAGCTGTCGTTATGTTTGCCTAAGATGATTAATACGATCGTCCACACCAGCATTGTGAACAAGTGGCCAATCTTGATTGCTCCCCATAACATCAACGGGAATAACAGGATCAGGCTATAGATAGAGAAAAAAACATCCAAATTATCCGGTGATGTTAAGAAAAACATCAGAAAAAACAGCAAGATGCACCAGGACGCAACGCCGTAGACGCCGATATTGCCTTTACACTGTTCGGCAATGGCCCGCAGAAAGGTCAACAAGAAAGACGGTCGACGAATGATGCGGTAAATCTTGTAAAATAAAGGGATCCCCGTCAGGCAACCGTTGATGATCCCCTGAATACGTACCAGCATGCCCAGACTCAACGCCGGAATGTTATCCACATCGGGGCGTTGTCCGTGGGCGACAAACATTGCAAAGAGTTTGCTGAACACCAGATACAGCAGGACGTTGTAGCCACAAAGCCAAACCAGGCGATTAAAGCTAATTTTGATGCGACCAAAGCTAACGCAGCTGCGTCTGCCGGTGAATTTGCGGTACGCTGCATAACTTAAGGTCGACGCGATGATCAGGCACAACGCATCTACCCGTTCATTTTGCGGACCGACCACAAACATGACCGTCAGGAACAGAAGAAATCCCGGCAACACCCGAAAACCAAACAAGACCAATGCGGCAGAAAATACGGCTAGCTTGAGATCGTAAACTGTTAAAATAGTATTATTGAGAACGCTGTAACCGTTAAGATATTGTGCCAGCGGGTAAAAAAGGCCAGGTAAGACAAGTGGCAGGCACCATTCCCGAATGTTTTTTATCGTGTTTGAATTTATTATTGCGTCCAAATCAATTTATCCGCTATGCACTATACCAATAGGACTTTAATCCAGACTCGAATGTCACAAACAAATCCTTTTGGGTCAGCCGATGAACCATAGCA
The DNA here is from genome assembly GCF_030332945.1 of Citrobacter sp. Cpo037. NCBI lineage: Bacteria > Pseudomonadati > Pseudomonadota > Gammaproteobacteria > Enterobacterales > Enterobacteriaceae > Citrobacter > Citrobacter sp. Cpo037. Next base: position 14,789 of record NZ_JAOWGW010000051.1, on the reverse strand, counting down.
AAATTGTCAACATTGACCGCGCACTGAGAAAATAAAATAAGGTTCTATAATGAAGAGAGCATATTATTCATATCAAATCAGGAAATAAATACCCATTTATAGACAAAAATGGACATCCTGTGGGGATGAAATCACTAAAACACCTGTCCAAAAAACCGCTAATTCATTGATGTTTCGCAAAAAACAAAAAAAACCTTTGTCAGTTCATCAACACCTCCAACCAGTACGTATAAAAAATCTTCTCAAGCACCATGAATGTCAACATTAATATCCTGAAAGGGGCATTCAGAAAATGTATTTTTATGTACACTTTTTCCTATTGACGAAAAGAGCAGCGTTATCTATATTCGCATACCGTTATTTTTGTCATTACTCGCCATGGTTCAATGTTAGTTATTTGTTACGTCATTACGTTTCACATCATTCATCTACTTATTTGCAACAATAATATTCCATCAAGTAATAACAGAAATTAATTTTAGCACCGAATAATCTTTTCAGGAATTAACATAATCCGTGGCAAAGTCTCTGTTTTCCCTTAAAGCAATAAAAGGGTGGCAACATTCAATCACTGGCAAAATAACGCAATTCTTGCTGGCGGGTATCGTTATTGCGTTTAGTGCTGGCGCGTTTACCAACTGGAGCCTGATAGATAACTTTTCTTATCAGCAGTGGGTGCAACGGGCTGAGGCGAATGCACAGATTATGACCTACATCATCCGCAACGTGTATACCACCGTTTCGGTCGAAACCAGCGATGCAGGGCAGATATCCCGCATTGTCTCCGACAGACAGATTGGTGACACCGACTCTATTATGCAAACCGGTTATAACCCGGTTGACGTTCTGGCACTGGCATCAGTACAGACCCATAGCCCCACCTGGTTGTTTCTGTATACGCCGGAGAAAGGGTTTGTTGGCATCAACAACAAGTCAGAAGAGGGTGATGGGATCATTTCTTTCCCCGGTCGTCTGCCGCGCGATGTGCTAGGTAACTACTATGTTGGCTTCGCCCAAATTAATGGCGAAGAGTGCTTTATCAGCGCCGTTCCTATTCTGACGCCTTCAGGTGAGATCCTCGGTAGCCTGATTAGCAGCATTGGAAAAAAAAGCGATCTCTACGCCACCTACGATGCGATGCTGAAAAAAAGCAGTATCATTTTTGTCCTGATTTTGCTGGTAACGCTGGCACTGGTCACGATGTTTATGCGCCGTTTATTCCGTCCGGTTCCGCTGCTGATTAACTCCCTTACCCGCATCGCCCATGAAGAGACGGACTGTATAACACCCTATCTTGATCAGGACGATGAGATTGGACATCTGGCCGGGGCGATTGAAAAATTGCGCGTCGCCATGAAAGAACGCGGCTATCTGCAACGAATGCATGAAATGTCGCAAAAGATGGAGCATATGGCCCATCATGATTCACTGACCGGATTGCCCAACCGCGTTTCGTTTGGCCAGGCGTTAGATAAACGCGTCAGTGAAATCCATCAGGACGAAAAACCATTTAACCTGCTGTTGATTGACCTCGACAACTTCAAACCAGTAAACGACACCTTTGGTCATAAAGCGGGCGATGAGCTGTTAATCAGCGTTGCCCAGCGCCTGCAGCTCTTGCTGGGACCTAACGATATCGCAGCGCGTCTGGGCGGTGATGAATTTGCCATTCTGCAACATGTCAGCGATAACGCCATCAAAGAAGCGAATCGGCTGGCGAAGCGAATTATTCGTGCGCTGAGCACCCCGTTTACCTGGAGCACGCATACTTTTTCCATCAGCTGCAGTATCGGTATCACCACCGCGCCGTATCAGGGCAATAATACCTCGACGTTGATGATCAATGCCGACCTTGCCATGTACGCCTCAAAACATCATGGCCGTGGTTGCTTCCATTTCTTCGAAGACGGCATGGTGATGAAGCATACCCACAGCCTATTTATTAATCAGGAAATCATCGATGGTATTGATAACAAGGAATTCGAGCTTCATTACCAGCCAATCATCAATCTGGAAGATGAAAGCGTGTATGGCTACGAATCGCTGATACGCTGGAATCATCCCACCAAGGGTCTGATTTACCCTGATTATTTTATCAACATCGCCGAGAACTCCGGTCTGATTGTCCGTTTGGGCGAATGGATTATTCGTCAGTCCTGTGAAGCCGCTGCCAAATGGCCGGAACGTATCAGGGTAGCCGTCAATATCTCGGCCTACCAGCTGCACAGTCCGGGGCTGGTTGACGTTATCAAAGATGCGTTACGCATCAGTCAACTTTCAGCCGAGCGCCTTGAAATAGAAATTACTGAATCCGAAAAGCTGGATAAGTCGATTGCCTTACCCGTGCTGCAAGAGATTCGCTCTCTGGGCATTGAAATCGCGATGGATGATTTAGGCACCGGCTACGCGGCACTGGATTATCTGCTGATCTATCCTTTCACTCGCATCAAGATTGCGCGCACGCTGGTCGACAAGCTTCAGCAAGATAATGCCAGTCAGTATTTGATTGTGATGCTGATTCAGTTTGCCCATAAGTACAATATGTCTGTCACCGCTGAAGGAGTAGAAACCGCGCAGCAGCGTGACATTCTGCGCGACATTGAGTGCCAGAATGTCCAGGGCTATTTCTTTAGCTATCCGCTGCGCGAGCGTGAAGTGCTTTCCGCATTTGCCAAAGAGGTCATTGAAGAAGGACTGTGCAATGTCTGACTTCTTTCACCCGGTAAAGCGCATGTTGACGGTTTTTGCCCTGTTAATAGCGTTAGCAACGCCATGCTTAGCAGGCTCTCCCCTGCCGATACACACGCTGGAGCAGATCGCCAGCAAGAAAAGTATTACCCTTGGTTATCAGGATGATGCGTTTCCTTTCTCATGGCAGAATGGCAACGTACCTGCAGGCTATTCCATTGATATTTGCAACAATATCGTCAGCGCGCTCAAGACAAAACTTCAGCTTAAAAAGCTGAAGGTCGAGTGGGTAAAAGCTAACTCGGCATCGCAGTTTGTCCTGATTAAAAATCACATGGCTGACATCATGTGTATCCCGGCTTTTTATTCGAAAAGTCGCCACAGCATTAGCGAGTTCTCGCTGCCGTTTTATTTTTCAAGCACCCGCTTCGTCATGCGTAAAAATGAAAGCAACGACAATCTGGCAGAGCTTTCCGGACATAGCGTACTGGTAAAAAGCGGCACGATATACGTTGAGCAACTGCAAAAAGTGAATGCCGCCAATGACCTGGATATTAATATTCAACTCGATACCAACAACATTACCGCCTTCAATGAACTGAAGAATGGTGAGTATTCTGCACTGATCTCCAGTACGGTTTTACTCAAAGGGATGATCGCGCAAGCGCCTAATCCTGATGACTATGAACTTTCCGATATTGCGCTCAGCACCCCGCTACCGGCGGGCTTGTTACTACCGTTACACGATAAAGAATTTAAAGAATTTGTTGATGACACGCTCTCTTCCCTGATGATCAGCAACGAATTTACTGCGCTGTACAAAAAATGGTTTCAGTCACCGATTCCGCCGAAAGACATTAATTTAAACATTCCCATGTCAGATAACCTGAAAGCATTAACGTCTGCTAAAAAGAAGATCAGTTTTGATTATGAAAAATATAATTAATCGTGAGATGACAAGGGTGAAGCGTACGGCGCAATGGCTGTTTTTACTGGCGGGCCTCGTCATCTCCCCCGCACTGATGGCGCAACAGAACGCTGCGACGCTCGATCATATTCAGAGCAGCAGCGTGCTCAACGTGGGTTATCGCCAGCTGCCGCCATTTTCTTTTACTGACCACAATGGAAAAGTCACGGGTTATACCATCGCGGTATGCAACATGATTGCCGATAAGTTGCGCCAGTATCTGAAGCTCAACAATTTAACTATTCATTATATTCCCGTGAATTTTTCCGAACGTTTCTCCGCATTAAACTCGCGTAAAATAGATATGGACTGTGGCGTAAATACCAATGCGCCGGAGCGGACCTCCAGCGTGTCGTTTTCTGAAAACTATTACACCGCAAAGATGCGCATCATCTCTTTACGTAAAAATAATATACAGTCAATTGCCGATCTTAAAGGTCGCACGGTGAGTCTGACCGGAAGCTCAAAAGATTTGCTGGAATTTAATAAAGCAAACAGAGAGCAACACCTTAATATTTCAACGATTACCAGCACCACCATAAAGGGCGCATTTGAGAAGATGGCGCATAATGAATCTGCTGCTTTCTTTGTTGATGATATTCTGGCCTGGCCGCTAATTAATCATAGCGAGCAACCTGAACTGTTCAGCGTCTCTTCTGAGAGCATCGGCAATGATATGCACTATGCCATTATGATGAGGAAAAACGATCCGCAGTTTGTGACGTTTGTTAACAGTACGCTGAAAGATTTTTTTGCTTCGCCGGCCAACGTGCAATTACGTAAAAAGTGGTTGTCCCCCTGGTCCTGCGAAAAGCTGAAAAACCCGTCTCCGGGCAGTTGTCAGCATAGCCATTGAACATTATCCGCCGCTGCTTACGCCATCGCCTGCTGCGCCTGTGGAAAATCCCCGGGGCGCTGCTGCTATTGCTGTCAGTCCATTCGCTACGCGCGGCCTGGGATTTTGCCAATATTCAACAAAAGTCCGATGCGCTTTATGGCCCGGCTACACCAGAAGCGCAGCAACGAATCCGCGCCTGGCAACAGCTTCTGCTCCAGTTACGTAATGCTGACGAGCAAACGCAATTACGCGCTGTAAATCAATTTTTTAATGAGAAGATCCGCTATACCGAAGACATTGATGTCTGGCATAACGTCGATTACTGGGCAACCCCTATCGAGTCGCTGCGCAAAGGTGAGGCAGATTGTGAAGACTACGCGATCGCCAAATATTTCACCCTCCGCCAGTTGGGCGTATCCGAAGACAAACTTCGCATCACCTATGTTAAAGCCCTGCGTTTAAACCGCGCGCACATGGTGCTGACCTGGTACGCCACCCCTGAGGCGATTCCTTTGGTTCTCGACAGTCTGACCAGCACTATTTCTCCTGCGACGCAGCGCATGGATTTATTACCTGTCTACTCCTTTAACAACACCGGCCTTTGGCTTCCCGGCAATCAAAACAATAAACGCGTTGGGGACAGCAAGAGGCTTTCTCGCTGGCAGCAAGTTTTCACAAAAATGCGGGAAGAAGGCTTCCCGATGGATAAATAGGAATCGCCCGTGTCTCTTTTTAAACAGTTACTTCTGGCAATCTCTCTCTTTATGATGGTTGTGTTCAGCGGCAATTTTATTGTGACGCTGGAGAGTTCTCGCAATCAGTCCAATAACCAGCTTCTTTCACATGCCCAGGATGCCGCAACGGCGCTAGGCGTTTCGCTAACGCCCAACGTCAACGACCCGGCAATGATCGAGCTGATGGTCAGCTCCATTTTCGATAGCGGTTACTACAAAAAAATCCGCATCGTCGATCTGGCAAACGGCAAAATAATGCTTGAGCGTAGCGCGGTAGCGACAATTCCCAACGTCCCCGCTTGGTTCGTCGATCTGGTGGATGTCACCCCGCAAACTGGTGAAGCAACGATTATGCGCGGTTGGCAGCAGGCTGCTCGCGTGGAAGTGACCAGCGATCCTATCTTTGCTGTGCAGCGTCTGTGGGACAATACCTTAGGTAATCTGCTGTGGATGCTGTCCTGTAGCCTCGCCTGCTTAATCGCCGGCAGTTTGCTGCTACGCAAACTGCTGCGCCCGCTCAATTACATGGCAAAACAATCCGAAGCTATTACCCGTCGCGAGTTTCTGACACTCCACGAGTTACCCAAAACGCCGGAATTACGCCGCGTTGTAGGCGCCATGAATTTAATGGCAGCTAAGCTTAAATCGTTATTTGAAGAACAAGCTATCTACAGCGAACGCTTGCACAATGAAGCTTATCTCGACAGCCAGACCGGGGTTGCCAACCGCCGGGCATTCGATATGCAGCTCCAGGCGCGACTGAGTGATACCGATACGGCACCAGGATATCTGATGCTGGTTCGCGTTCAGGATTTAGGTGGCCTGAATCAGCGCTTTGGCGGACCGCATACTGATAAGCTGTTGCTCAACATCGCCAACCTGCTGAACGCGCACAGAGAAAAGTATGCCCCTCTCGACAGCACGCTCGCCCGCATTCGTGGCGGTGAGTTCGCCCTACTCTGCCCTGGCGTCACACATGGTGAGATGTTGGATTTATGCAATTCGCTGTGCCAAAAACTCACGGCCTTTTACGCCACCGGAATGTCAGACCAACAGCCGGTTGCCTATACCAGCATGGTGCCATTCAGCGCCGGAGAAAATGCTCAGTCATTGCTGATCCAGGCCGATCGCCTGCTGGTTGAAGCGGAAACACACACCAACCATCAGGTCGTTCCCACCACTGAAATACCTGCGGCTACAGAAGATCAGCATTTGTGGTTTGTTCGTCTGGAGCATGCGCTGGCAAATCAACAGTTCCAGCTGGTTTATCAGCCGGTGGTCGATTGCCGCCAGCCGGATAAAATCCTGCATTACAAGGTGCTGTCGCGCATTATTGATGAGCAGGGTAACGCTATTACCGCGGGGCGGTTCTTGCCCTGGATCCACCGCTTTGGCTGGAGTCATCGACTCGATAAAGTCATGTTGAAGCTCACATTGAACCAGTTGAAAACCGCGCCTGGAAAACTAGCGTTGAGTATTTCTGGCAGTTCTGTCGCCAGCGCGACCGCCATTGCAGACCTGCTCAATCCGTTACGGTACTCACCGAAATTAGCCAGCAAACTGATTCTGGAACTGGATGAAAATCAGTTACCAGGCCCCCATCAGATGGCGGCATTTGTTAAAGCCGTAGGTCAGCATCGCTGCGCGCTGGGACTGCAACACTTCGGTAGCCGTTTCGATATGATCGGTCATCTGTCGCAATGGGGTCTTGCCTATCTGAAAATCGATAGCAGCTATATCCGCAAAATTGATGAGGAAAATGATAAGCGTTTGTTTATTGAAGTATTGTGCAGTGCCACGCGCAGTATTGATTTGCCGCTCATTGCCGAACGTGTTGAAACGGAAGGTGAGCTTATGGTGCTGCAAGAATTAGGGATTGATGGAGCAATGGGGCAATTATTAGGTGAGCCCGCGCCATTGTGATAAAACTGGCGTCTTGATACGCCTTTGTATAGCCGGATGGCGCTACGCTTATCCGGCCTACAAACTACCTGCATCAGCTAAAATATACGATCATCGTTGCCAAGCAGTTGTTCTAACCCGCCAAGTTCCTGGCGCGCGTTCGCGCGATTCATTAATTTAACCTGCGCCATCGGCGGAAGATCGGTAATGGCAATCACGCCTTTACGGATCAACAGGTAAATCAAATCGTCGAGCACGCGAACCATCTCCAGGTCGCTTTTTTGCAGCATCGCTAAAGCCTGCTGGTTGTCATTTTCAGGACTTTTTGCCACGCCTTCTGCCTGCACGTTTGCAGCAGATGAATCAGAATTCATATCAGTGCCTTTTCATTTTGCATGATGCTGCTGCCCTGTTTACACAGGGCAGCAGGCAATCGTTAGTGAGTGTGGTTTTGATCGGGTTTAGCTATCAGGTGATCCAACGAGTAGGTCGGAGAATGCAGATCGCCGCTTGTCGGAGTCGACAGCGCGGTATCTATTCCATGCGCCACTTTTGCCGGACTGGCGATCAGGTGATGATCGCCGCCGCTTTGAATGTACTTCGCAATATCCACGCCTTCATGCAGTTCACGCGCCAGATCGCTGAGATCGACTTTTTCAAGCACGCCCTTCGCCTTATCGTCAGCGCTGAGAACCGCTGTCGCCTGACCGTGTCCGGTCGCTGCTGGTGCGTAAGACAGAGATAATGCGTTGTCATCGAACAGATTGTGCAGCGCATGTTGCATCGCAGCATGATTCCCTTTATCCACCGTATGCCCTTTCACTGGCGTGGGATCGTCCATCGTCACGTTCAACGTTTGGCTATAAGGCGTAATATTACCGTGGTTATCATGCGCCTCGACCAATACGTTCACGCGGTTATGGCCTGCCCGGAATACGGAGGTATCGGCCTCAATGTCATAGGTCAGCCCATTATTGCCCTGATGAAGAATGGCATCGTACTGATGACCATTTACCAGCGCTTTAATATGATCGCCATCATTCACATCACCGCTCACGCTGCCGGTAATATGCGTGAAGGTATCGTGTGACTCCGCACGCGAAATATGATTATCCCCGGTAACCTTATCGACGATAAGCGTGGCGTTTGCCTGTTGATCAACCGAATAGCTGTGGGACGTTGTCTGTGAATATGGGTTGCCCGGCGTATCATGACCTTTAACCTCAACCGAAAATGTGGTGTTCACTTCCATGATATGACTGTCCACATCAACGTGATAAACCCGATCGCCATTGCTCAGCGTAACTACCGAACCGCTAAATTCCTGACCGCCAATTTTTAATTTGATCGAATCCCACACATTCACATCACCACCAAGAGGCCCGGTTACCCTCACCGTCGCGCCCTGGAGTTCCTGATGATTCAGGACGTTATCCTGGGTGACATTATCAATACCCATCGTTCCCACAGCGGTTCTGTCGATGGTAATAGTCTTATCGATATCGACCTTATCGCGGTTACCGGCGTCGTCATGGGCGATAACGTGAGCAAGGATCTTTTGATCGTGAATCAGGTCAGTCGTACTGGCATCTACGCTAAATACCTTCTGACCGCCGCTATTTTTCACATCAGCAACCAGATCTTTACCATTAACGGTGATGGTCACCTGATCGCCAACATCCACGTCCCCGGTCACATAGCCGCTGATGGTGGTTTTCGCATGCTGAGTTTCAGCATTATTCAGCACATCATCGACTGATACCTTATTCAGCACGATGCTGGCATCGACATGCGTGTCGATAGTGACCGTTTTGTCGCTCACGGCATGCATTGGGTTCAACGCCGAATCCTGACCTTCCACACTCACATGGATAGTAGGGTCATTTTGCAGCCCAACCGTACTCACCATCGCTTTGTAGCCCAGCTGCCCGTTCATATGCGGCAGCTCAATGACTCGCGTATGTACTGTGACGCCATCGACGAGAATGGCGACTTTATCACCGAGATGCACATCCCCATCGACCTGACCGCTGACCTCAACGGTTCCATCTTTTACCTCATCAGCATTGATAATATCGTCGCCGCCGACGGTGTTGATGGTCACACTGCCGCTTGCCGTTTTATCAATCGAATAGTCCTGCGTGAAGCTGGCTGGCTGCACGTTACCGTGATCGTCATATCCTATAACGGTGGCAACAATGGTGTGATCGGCCAACAGGTCTTTGGTATAGATATCAACGGAGTAGCGATGATTATTATCGACAGTCGCCGCATAAGGGTTTCCGTTAACCGTCAGAGTCACCTTATCACCCGGGTGCACATCTCCTGAGACCGAGCCCGCTACGGTCATCTTATGCAGCTGCGATTCGTGCGCGTTCAGCACATTGTCATCGGCAATTTTATCAATCGTAACGCTCGCCTTCGCGCTCAGATCGACCACGACATTGCTGTTAGCAGAGGCACTCCCCAGGTTACCATGATCATCCGTCGCCAATACCGTCGCGACAACATGTGGATCATTGTGCAGATCGTTGATACTGACCTTCGTCGACCAGGCCCAGTGGCCGTGTTTATCATCATGCACTACCGCAGTAAGCGTATTGCCATTGACCTGCAGGCTCACCACGCTGCCGTCATGGATCCCTTCACCACTTACCGTGCCGCTGATGGTTGTTTTACCGCTTTGTGCTTCAGCAGCATTGATAACATCATCACCGGCAACCTTATCCATCGTTACCAGCAGCGGGTTTTCCGTATCGACGGTGATGGTTTTCTGCACCGAATCTGTCGCTGTTCCCACCTTGATGGAGACATCAAACGTTGGATGCGCCTGCAGTTCACTCGTCGGCACATCCACTTCGTATGCCAGCTGTCCCGGCATCGTTGGGATAGTCATGACGTGCCCGGTGTACTGCACATGATCTATGGTGACAATAACATCGTCCCCGGCCTGAACGTCCCCGGTGACCAGACCACGAATTGCCGTCGTTCCTTTTTGCGCTTCATCGTGGTTGAGAACGTCATCGCCCGCCACTTGATCAACGGTGAGATGCACGGTCGGTTGGTGAGGTTGTGTTGTTACTGTACCCGTTGAAGGAGGCGTTACCACTGGCGGGGTAGTGAAACCGTAAGGGGTATTACCGATCACTGGCGTATTATGCAACCAGGGCAAATCGATAAATTTATGCTCTGTCGCCGTGGCTATATTGCCATGATCGTCGTGGGTGGTGATAGCAACGGTAATATTGCCATCATCGTCAAAATTGTCTGAGCCGATATTTGTCTGATAACCGAGTTTCCCATCCGGTAAATAAAACACGTCGGTGGTAATAGAAGTCCCATGGCCCACAGTAATAGTCACATGATCGCCACGAACTGCATCGGGATCGACATGCCCGGTTACCGTGATGTAGTCCGGCCTGCTACCAGGCCCCAGATCGTTCGCAACGGTCATACCCGGTGGTATCGAGCTGAAAACGGCATCAATGGTAATCCCGGCATCTGCCGTGGTGTCGATCACCACTGGTCGGTCATCTGTCGCGCGAGCGATGTTGCCTGCATCATCTTTGGCCGTTACTTCAGCATGAATATTCGGATCCATGAGCAGATCTAAGGTCGAAACCTTAGTACTGAATACATGCTGACCGTTTTGATTTTCCACCCGCGCAAAATAGGTCTGATGGTTGATGGTCAGTTCAACCATATCACCGATTTTGACATCCCCGCCCACCGTCCCGGTGACGGTGGTTTCTGGGTTCAGGGCTTCATCGTGGTTGATCACCGCATCGCCATCATTGGTCACGATGGGGTCGATCTGCACTGTTGCGTCAATTTGATCGTCAATAACCACAGTACTATGCGCATCTGCCGTCGCGTTATTACCTGCCGCATCGGTAGTAGTGATGGTTGCAGTAATATGCGGATCGTTTTGCAGCCAATGCGTATCCACCTTGATGGAGTACCCCAACGTTCCCAGATTTGGCAGATCCACCACTGTAGCATCAACCATATGGCCACCAATATTCAGGTGCACCACATCATTAATTTTCGCATCGCCACCGACCGTGCCGCTAACAACTGTCGTGGTTTGCCCCAATTCAATCTTATTCAATACATTGTCGCCCGTTACCGGATCGATGGTGATTGAGGCCAGGGCTTCAGCATCCAGCGCAACGGTATGATGCGCTGTAATTTGTGTTTGGTTCAGGGCAGCGTCCGTGATATCCATGGTAACGCTGATATGCGGATCGGCAACCAGATCGGCTGTGGCAACCGGAATGTGGAAGCCCATCTGCTGATTGCCGCGATCCTCCACGACACCGGAATAGTTGTGGCCGTTGATGGTCATGGTGAATGGATCGCCCGGATGAACTTCACCGCTCACCGTACCACTCACTATCGTATAGCCATGCATTTGCTCAGCAAGATTCAGCGTATTATCCGGCGTCACGGCATCAATGGTGATCTGCGCCTCCACACGGGTATCGATAATAACCGTGGTTTCTGCATTGGCCGTGGCCGGGTTGCCCGCACCATCGGTGGTGCTTACCGTCGCGGTTAAATGCGGATCGGAGATAAGGTCGGCAGTACTGACTTTAATGCTGTAGCTGAGAACTCCGCCCCCCACATCGTATACTTTCCCTGTAAGGACGTGACCATTGACGGTGAGATAGACAACATCATTAACGTGAACATCACCACCCACTCTCCCGGTTACATACGTGTATGGCTGTTTTGATTCATCACCATTAATCATGTTGTCATCGGTGACGGGATCGATCGTCAGGATAGCCTTGGCATGTAAATCAACCACCAGGTCGTGCGTTATTTCTGCTTTCTGGAAATTATGCACAGTATCTTCGCCGACTACGCGGGCAACGATATGCGGGTCTTTGACCAGATCGCGGCTCAGAACGTCCAGCTTATATCCCAGCGCATTGTTATGTTCCGGGAGTCGCTGAACGGTTGTATCGTAGGTATGCCCATGTACGATAATCTGAACTTTATCCCCAACATGCACATCGCCCCCAACCGTCCCCATCACCTCAGTAAGGTGTTTCGCGGCTTCTGCGCCGTTCAGCTTGTCATCGCCCGCCACCGTATCGACGGTGATTCTGGCTCCGGCATGGTTATCAATATGTACGTCATGGGTTGCGGTGGTAATGATCTCATTTTGCACCGCATCGTGGGAGATAATCGTGACGCTCACGGTCACGTTTTTATCCTGGGTGCCTTTGTTATCGCTGAACGCCGTTGATTTGACCGGGACCTGATAACCTAACTGACCGCCGCCAAGATCAATCACCTTGCCGTTAAACGTCTGGTGATTGATTTCTACGATCACCGCATCGCCAACCTGCGCATCACCATCCACCTTACCGCTGATGAGCTGCATCGGTGTATCCAACTCTAAGTGGTTGAGCGTGTTATCGTCAGTCACATGATCAATAGTCACAGTGCTGTGCGCCTGGGTATCCAGCGTAACGGTTCGATGCTCCACCGCCACTGCCTGATTGCCCGCAGCATCGTGGCTGACCAGCTTAACCATTACGTCGTTGCTGCCTTCCTGCAACACACCTGTTGGAACAAACACTTCGTAGCGCAGAACGCCGTGATCGTTAACTACCGTGCCGCTAAAGTCCTGATTATGTCCCTGTACGTGGATGGTCACCACATCGCCCACTTTGGCATCCAGGCCTTTCGCGATACCGCTAATCAGCGTCGGCATGCGGTTTTCAATGGCGTTCACCACATCATCCGATGCCACCACATCAGTCGTCACCACGTTTTTGGCAAAGTTATCAATATGAACTTTATGGCTATCGGTAGCGATGGCGAGGTTCCCCGCCGCGTCATGAGAGGTGACCGTGACGTGCACGTCGACATCCGTCAACACATGGACGCCATTGTTCGCAAAGGCCGATGAGTCCACATCAATGCGGTAACCCAGATGCCCGTTACCAAGGTCAATGACCTGGCTACCGTACTGATGGCCATTAACTTCCAGCTGAATGGGATCGCCGACCTTCGCATCTTCACCATCAACGATGCCGGTAATGCGCTGAGTCGCCGCGGACAGTTCCTGGTAATTGATAACATTGTCTGTAGCAATGTTATCCAGCGAGATGGTGTTTTGCGCATGAGTATCAAGAGTGATAATACGGTGCGACTCACTGGTCACTTCATTGCCCAGCGCGTCATGGCTGACTAGCGTCGCGACCACCGCGTTCTTTCCTTCATGCAAGGTTCCATGCGGCAGAACCACTTCATAGCGTAACTGACCGTTATCGTTGATCACCGTGCCGTTAAAGTCTTGCCCATGAACGCTTATTTTTACCGCATCGCCCACTTTGGCATCGCCACCGGCGACGATGCTAATAATCGTCGGCATCCGGTTTTCACTGGCGTTCACCACATTGTCCGTCGCCACTGCGTCAATCTTAATGGTGTTTTCCGCGTAGTTATCGATATGAACTTTATGGGAATCCGTCGCGATCGCCAGGTTACCCGCGGCGTCATGAGAGGTCACCATCGCGGTAATTTTCACATTCGCCAGCACATGGCCGTTGTTATCAGCAAATGCTGAAGAATCTACATCGATGCTATAACCCAGCTTACCGCGACCAAAATCAATCACCTTACCGCTGTACTGATGGCCGTTTATCTCCAGTAAGACCGGATCGTTGACCTTTACATCCTCACCACCAACGAAACCGGTAATAGTCTGTTTAGCTGCAAGGAGTTCCTGGTAATTCAATGTGTTATCGGCAGTGACATCATGTATGCGGATAGTATTGTGCGCCTGGGTGTCCAGCGTAACGGTGCTATGCGATTGCGCGGTGACTTCATTCCCCACCGCATCATGGCTGACCAACGTCACCTGCACATCATTTTTACCTTCCTGCAGTGTGCCGACCGGCACCGCCACTTCGTAGCGCAGTTCGCCGTTAATGTGAACGACTTTGCCGGTAAAATCCTGCCCCTGCACGCGAACGGTCACCGGGTCGTTGACGGCCGCATCGCCACCAACGGCACCGCTGATCAGCGTGGTCATCCGGTTTTCAATGGCGTTGACCACATTGTCCGTCGCCACCGTGTCGATATGTACGCTGTTTTCCGCGAAGTTATCGAGATGCACGTCGTGGCTGCTGGTGGCTATCGCCAGGTTGCCCGCCGCATCGTGTGAGGTGACGCTGACATGGACCGTCACCTCTTTCAGCACATGACCGACGTTGTCAGAGAACGCCGCAGAATCCACCTCGATGCGATAACCGAGGGTATTTTTCCCGGTATCAATCACCTGGCCGTGATACTGGTGGCCGTTAATCTCCACCAGCACCGGGTCGCCCGCTTTTGCATCTTCCCCGCGAACGTTCCCGGTAATCGTCTGCTTCGCCGCCGACAGCTCAGTAAAGTTCAGGGTGTTATCGGCGGTGACGTCATGAATATTGACGGTGTTATGCGCTTTGGTATCCAGCACTACGGTACGGTGCGCCAGCGCGGTCACTTCGTTACCCGCCGCATCGTGGCTGACCAGCGTCACCACCACCGCATTTTTACCTTCCTTCAGCGTGCCGACCGGCACCGCCACTTCGTAGCGCTGCTCGCCGTTGATGTTGACGACTTTGCCGGTAAAGTCCTGCCCCTGCACGCTGACGGT
>NZ_JAOWGW010000050.1:0-142556 GCF_030332945.1 Citrobacter sp. Cpo037 | reverse complement strand
TGAACGACTTTGCCGGTAAAATCCTGCCCCTGCACGCGAACGGTCACCGGGTCGTTGACGGCCGCATCGCCACCAACGGCACCGCTGATCAGCGTGGTCATCCGGTTTTCAATGGCGTTGACCACATTGTCCGTCGCCACCGTGTCGATATGTACGCTGTTTTCCGCGAAGTTATCGAGATGCACGTCGTGGCTGCTGGTGGCTATCGCCAGGTTGCCCGCCGCATCGTGTGAGGTGACGCTGACATGGACCGTCACCTCTTTCAGCACATGACCGACGTTGTCAGAGAACGCCGCAGAATCCACCTCGATGCGATAACCGAGGGTATTTTTCCCGGTATCAATCACCTGGCCGTGATACTGGTGGCCGTTAATCTCCACCAGCACCGGGTCGCCCGCTTTTGCATCTTCCCCGCGAACGTTCCCGGTAATCGTCTGCTTCGCCGCCGACAGCTCAGTAAAGTTCAGGGTGTTATCGGCGGTGACGTCATGAATATTGACGGTGTTATGCGCTTTGGTATCCAGCACTACGGTACGGTGCGCCAGCGCGGTCACTTCGTTACCCGCCGCATCGTGGCTGACCAGCGTCACCACCACCGCATTTTTACCTTCCTTCAGCGTGCCGACCGGCACCGCCACTTCGTAGCGCTGCTCGCCGTTGATGTTGACGACTTTGCCGGTAAAGTCCTGCCCCTGCACGCTGACGGTAACGGTATCCCCCGCTTTGGCATCGCCGCCTGCCACGCCGCTTATCAGCGTGGTCATCCGGTTTTCAATGGCGTTCACCACATCATCCGTCGCGACCTTATCAATATGTACGCTGTTTTCTGCGAAGTTATCGAGATGTACATCGTGGCTGCTGGTGGCAATCACCAGGTTGCCCACCGCATCGTGAGAGGTGACCGTTACCTTCACGTCCATATAACCATCGACTTTTGCAACGTTGTTGGCAAAATCGGCTGCGTTCACCGCAATACGATAGCCCAGCGTGCTATTGCCGAGATCGATGATCTGACCGTTATACTGGTGGCCATTGATCTCTACCAGTACCGGGTCGCCCGCTTTCGCGTCTTCTCCGCTGACGGTTCCGGAAATCACCTGGTTACGCATATACAGCTCAGCACGATTCAGGGTGTTATCTGTCGTGACATCATCAATCGTGAGGGCGTTATGTGCCTGGGTATCCAGCACCACTGTATGGTGCGCAAACGCAGTCACTTCGTTGCCCGCCGCATCGTGGCTGACCAGCGTCACCTGCACATCGTTAGCCCCCTCTTTGAGGGTTGCGGAAGGCACAACGATTTCATAGCGTAGCTGGCCATGATCGTCGAAAACCGTGCCTTGAAACGCTTTGCCCTGAATGGTCAACGTGACCGGATCACCCACTTTCGCATCACCGCTGGCAACGCCAGAAATAGTGGTCGGCATACGAGACTCATTAGCGTTGACGACATCATCATTCGCCACCGTTTCAATAGTCACGGCATTTTGCGCATACAGGTCATTATCGACATGATGATCCGTGGAAACAATGGTGGTGTTTCCTGCGTCGTCAGTAGAAGTTAATGTGGCGTGAATATTCGGGTCATTCAGTAACCCCTGGGTCAGTACCGGGATGGTATAAGTCAGAGTCCCATTACCGGGGTCGGTAACAACGCCGGTATATTCGTTACCATCAACCAATAAAGTAACGATATCGCCGGGTTTAGCATCGCCGCCGACCAACCCGTGGATCAGCGTTTGCGGCTGACGTGACTCTTCGTAATTAATGATGTTATCCGGCGTGACGTTATCAACGGTAATGTCGATGTTTGGTCCGGTAATATCAATCAGTGCATGGTCAAAACTTTCTGCCGTTCGTCCCGTCACATCGGTCGCGATTGCCACCACTGTTACATTTCCCGGAACCAGTCCCCCCAGATCGGTATCAATATTCCAGTGCCCGTTGCTCACCGGAACAGTAACGGTAAATGTGTTTTTTTGGCTATCGGTGAAGGTGAGTGTGATGTGATTTTGATTACTGGTGCCGCTTAAATGGGTCTGGTGGAATTCGCTTTTGTTAATGAAACCGTCGTTGCCGGCAAACTCGGTAATTTGCACCTCAGGCGGGAAAACACTCGCGGAACCTGCATCAATTCCCCCAATTGGCAAGTTGATATCCCAGTTCGGGCTTCCCAGACCTTTGGTGTTAAAACCTGCTGTCGGATCAACCACCTGCCCGGTCAGTTCAAGCTGAACCAGAGTGTGCCCCCCGCCGCCGCCTTCTAAGGTTACCGGTGCTTCATTACCCGCCGCGGTGGCTTCCAGCACCTGCGTCGGGTCAGCGCCATCGGCAATGGCCTTTTGTGCGGCGGCAATATCCTGAGCACTACTTTCCGGATGATGGCTAACCTGTAGCCCATGCTCACCCCAATGGCTATTACGGCCTATATCCAGCGTTTTTCCGTCTGGTAAAGAGATACTTACCGCACCGCTGGCACCGGTCACAATTTCTTCACCGCTATATACCCTGTCGCCTTCATGAACCAGTCGTTGTGCACCATTGGCATCAACTACGTAAACCTGTCCAATAATTGCTTTGATCACACCGAGTAATTTGCTCACCGTAACCTCACTTAATTACCATCATTATTTTTATAAACTCGTTAATATATTAACGAACAAATATCACATTCAATTAATGTAAACATTAATATCTCAATGTAGAAAAAAACACATTTTATAGAATGCAATTACATGAGACTTGACTGGCAAATGAATATAATAAAAAATAACCAAAAATAAAACACGATGTGACAAAACATGTCGCTGAATAGCTGATTACAGGCTTCAATTAAGATAATTCACATTTGTTAATTAATATAACGTGTTTGTAAAAATGGATGATAGCGATGACAACTGGATGTCATAACCGTGAGATATAGGGCATTCATGTCATGAAGAAGCTTTTAGTTTTTCTGCTTTCATGTTTTTCAATAAATGCAGTAAATGCAGAAGACTTACAAAATACAGTTAAAGATGCATTAGCCAATCATCCTGAAGTTAATGCTGCAATTAATAGCCGTTTTTCCTCAGAGCAAGATCTGCGGGCCGCACAAGGTGGTTATTTACCATCACTAAATTTAAACGCAGAGGCCGGGCGCAAAAATGTTGATGATGCAACTACCCGCTCGACTGGTCGCAATAACGGCCTGACTCAGTCCCCTAACGAGGCGACTATCAGCCTTGAGCAAAATGTGTTTAACGGCTTTGCGACCAACAGCGAAGTGGCACGACAAAAAGCGACCGTAGACTCACGCGCTTACAGCGTGATGAACACCAGCGAAAGCACCGCTTATGCGGTGATTCAGGCCTATTTCGACGTGCTGCAACGCGAAGAGTTTGTGCGCCTTGCTGAAGACGATCTGGCAAACCACGAGCGCATTTACGACCAGATAAAACTGCGTACCGATCAGGGCGTTGGGCGCTCCGGGGATTTTATGCAGGCCGAAGCGCGTCTGGCGCAGGCGCGAAACAACCTGCTGACCGAGCAGACTAACCTTGAAGACGCGAAAACCACCTTTGTCAGCGTGACGGGCATGGACCCGCAGGGTTTAAGCCAGCCAGAGAGCATTGACTCTCAACTGCCCACCTCGCTGGAAGATGCCAAAAGTCGGATGGAAAAAAATAATCCATTACTGAAGTCTGCCAATGCGGATATCGAAGCTGCGCACCAGCAGTACGAAGCGTCGAAATCCACCTTCTATCCACGTGTGGACGTTGAGCTTTCCCGCGGGATTAGCAACAACACCGATACCACTCGCGCGCACACCGAAGAGTGGGAGGCGATGGTCAAACTGCATTACAACCTGTACCAGGGCGGCAGCGACAAAGCCAACATGAACTCCCGTGCTTATCTGCACAAGCAGGCCCAGGATGTACGTAATAACACGCTGCGCCAGCTGAATCAGGAGCTACGCCTGGCCTGGACCGCACTGCAAAACGCACGCGCTCAGCTTCCTTCGGCGGAAGAATATGCCGACCGCAGCGTCAAAGTGCGCACGGCTTATCAGGATCAATTTAGTCTTGGCGAGCGTACACTGCTGGATTTACTCGATAGTGAAAATGAAGTGTTCTCCTCTAAACGCCGTCTTGTTGAATTACGTTATCTGGCCATGACCAGTGGCTATCGTATTAGCGAACGCACCGGTGAATTAATGAATATTCTAAAAATTACACCTCCGCCATCGGGGCAACCGGTAGATTCAGCAGAAGAAAATAGCTTACCGGAACTTCATTAATAATTATTAATCCCCAATAAATCTCTGACCTGCACGCTTATAATTAGCTTGCTATTATTTAACCGTGCACGGTCAGAATGGTTGCGAAAATGAGTGCACAAGCCGAATTATTAAATGACGTCCCTGAGAATTATGCTCGTCCTAATTCTCAACATCACGACCCACGTAGCCATAATGACGACCCGTTATTAGATAGCTTACTAATTCTGTGTTCTCTGCACGGAAAACCGGCGAGTCGTTCAACATTAAGCAGTGGCCTGCCATTAGAAAACGATCGGCTCACGCTGAATATATTTCCACGCGCGGCGGCAAGGGCCGGTTTAAAGGCGCGAGTCGTCACGCGCTCACTCGATAAAATTCCAGCGATGTCTCTGCCAGCGGTCTTGTTATTGAACTCTGGGGGAACCGGGGTGTTGCTGGCTTGGAACGATGACGGTAGCGCCCGCTTTATGCCCAGCGAAAGCGAAGGTGGAGAAATTTGCGTTGATGCCGCCACGCTTGAGCAAAACTATGCGGGTAAAGTCATTTTTGCGCATCCGCGCCACGAATTCGATTTGCAGGCAGAGGCCTTTCTGCCGCGCACCAAATCCTGGTTTAAAGACACGCTGAAGCTGTCGCGTTTTCTGTATATGGATGCGGTATTGGCCAGTCTGTTAATCAACCTGATTGCGCTCGGCACACCGCTCTTTACCATGAATGTGTATGACCGCGTCGTGCCAAACCAGGCAACGGTCACATTATGGGTGCTGGCAGTCGGCATCTGCCTGGCTTTTGTCTTTGATCTGATCTTAAAAATGCTGCGCGGTATCTGCCTTGATATTGCAGGTAAGAAAAGCGATCTCATCATCTCTTCGACCCTGTTTGAGCGCATTATCGGCATGGAGATGAAAGAGCGCCCGGCGCGCGTGGGCAGCTTTGCGCAAAACATTCACGAGTTTCAGTCGCTGCGTGATTTCCTCTCATCACTCACTCTGACGACAATTATCGATTTGCCCTTCACCCTGTTACTGCTGATTGTTATTGGCATTATCGGCGGCGCGCTGGCATGGATCCCGGTACTGACATTACCGATTGCCCTGTTGTGCAGTTGGGCACTACAAAAACCGGTCAACGCTGCTGTGGCAAAAACCATGAGCCTCGCCAGCGAACGCCAGGCGCTACTGATTGAAACCCTGAGCAGTCTGGATGCCATCAAAGTGAATAATGCCCAGAGCGAACGCCAGTTCCAGTGGGAACAAACGCTGGGTAGCCTGAGCCGTCTCGAACTGCGGGTGAAAACCTTGTCCAGCCTGGCGAGCAATCTCACCGGCTGGTTCCAGCAAATTTCAGGCGTGGTGATGATCATCGTCGGGGTGTACATGATTATCGACGGCAAACTGAGTATGGGTGGCTTGATCGCCTGCTACATGCTTAACGGTCGGGCACTCATGCCGCTGGGTCAGCTCACCGGCCTTATCGCCCGCTATCAGCAGGCGAAGCTGACCATCAAAAACACTGAGAAAATGATGTCGCTGACGCAGGAGCGCCGTGCGGATGAAAACCCGCTCAAGCGTGAACAGTTACAGGGCAGCATTGAATTTCGCGATGTGGATTTCAGCTACCCGGAGCAACAAAACCTGTCGCTGCACAAAATTAACCTGACCATTCAGCCCGGTGAGCGCATCGGCATTATCGGGCGCAGCGGTTCCGGTAAAAGTTCGCTGAGTAAACTAATCGTCAATTTATACCAGCCGAGCGCCGGGAACCTGCTGATCGATGGTATCGACTCTCGTCAGCTGGATGTGAACGATCTGCGCCACAGCATCGGCTACGTGCCGCAGGACATCCAGCTATTCAACGGCACGCTGCGCGATAACCTGCTGTGCGGAGCGCGCTATGTCGATGACGAAACCATGCTGCGAGCGGCAGAACTGGCGGGCGTCAACGAATTCGCACGCCTGCATCCCGACGGCTATAACCTGCAGGTCGGCGAACGCGGCTCCCAGCTTTCCGGTGGGCAACGGCAGGCGGTGGCGCTCGCGCGCGCACTGTTGCTTGATCCCCCTCTCCTGCTACTGGATGAACCCACCAGTTCGATGGACAACACCAGCGAAGAGAAGATCAAACACGCACTGGCCCCCTGCATTGCGGGAAAAACGTTATTACTGGTCACGCACCGCGCTTCCATGCTGTCGCTGGTTGACCGTCTGATTATTGTTGATAAAGGTCGCATCATCGCAGACGGTCCGAAAGGGGTAGTGATGGATGCGTTGAAAAAGGGGCAAATTAATGCGTCTCGCTGATCTCCTGACTCGTGCCCGCAGCTATATGCAGCACTATTTTCGCGGTCGTGATGAAAATCAAACTGACAGTATTAATGAGGTTAGCCAGGCCATAATTGATGACGCCCCAAGAGTGATACGACTGACGCTGTGGGTGATCCTCGCGCTGGTGCTGCTGTCCTTCATCTGGGCTGGTTTTGCAAAAATTGATGAAGTGACACGCGGTGAAGGCAAAGCGATCCCTTCATCAAAACTGCAAAAAATCCAGAACCTGGAAGGGGGGATTGTTACCGAGCTATATGTGCATGAAGGGCAAATCGTTAACGCCGGAACCCCATTACTGCACCTCGATGACACGCGCTTCGCCTCCAACGTTGGCGAAACTGAAGCCGACAAACTCGGTCTGCGCGCCAAGGTAGAACGCCTGACGGCGGAAGTTGAAAACCGGGACTTTGTGATTTCACCCGAGATAGCCAGCCAGGCGCCGGATGTCGCCCGGGGAGAAACCGAGCTGTACAACAGCCGCCGGGAACAATTTCACAACGAAATTTCCGGGCTTGAAGAACAACTGGTGCAGAAAAAACAGGAGCTGCGCGACTTTGAGTCAAAGGAGGATCAGTTTAAGCACAGCCTCGGGTTAATCCGTCAGGAAATCAAAATGTCCGAGCCGCTGCTCGCTTCAGGTGCCATTTCAAAAGTCGAACTGCTGCGCCTGCGTCGTACCGAAGTGGAAACCGCCGGGCAGCTCAATTCTATTAGCCTGTCGCTGCCCAAGGCCACGTCAGAAATTAAAGAGATTGAGAATAAAATCGGTGAAAGCCGTGGCCGTTTCCAGAGCGATGCGCTGGCCCAACTCAATGAAGCTCGCACCAATCTGAGTAAAACCCAGGCAAGCGTTAAAGCACTGGAGGATCGGGTGAACCGTACCATGGTCACCTCACCGGTGCGGGGTATCGTCCAGCAGGTGATGGTGAATACTATCGGCGGCGTCATTCAACCGGGCAGCGATCTAGTGGAAATCGTTCCGCTGGATGACAAACTGTTAATCGAAGCCAAAATCCAGCCGCGCGATATCGCCTTCCTCCATCCGGGTCAACATGCGATGGTGAAATTTACCGCTTACGATTACACCATCTATGGCGGTCTGCAAGGCGAAGTAGTGCAGATAAGCCCGGACACCGTTACCGATAAGCAGGGCCGCAGCTTTTATATTGTGCGTTTGCAGACGGATAAAAATTATCTGGGAACAAAAGAGCATCCGATGCTGATCATTCCCGGCATGGTGGCGAGCGTCGATATTCTCACCGGCAAGAAAACGATTCTGAGCTACCTGTTAAAACCGATTATTCGCGCACGCGCGGAAGCACTCAGAGAACGTTGATAGGTTGCGCTCCCTTACATTTTTGCCGGGGAGCGCATGAGTTTATAACGGCGTGCAAAAAGAGAGCTTTCCACGATTCAGGATGATTTTCCCGTCATTAACCAGCTCCTGTAACACCTTATGGATGGCGCTACGCGAGATATGGTTACGGGTCAAAATAAAAGTATACACGGACGTTTTCTCACGAACCCCTGGCTCCATTGCCCAGATATATTTCACGTGTTCAATAATCTGCTCACGTATAGTGCGGTGCGACTGCAACGCCTCACGCTGGAAATAACGTTGAAGATGATGCGTTAAGATATCAAACGCCTGCTTCCATAAGTTTTTGGTCGTAAACAGGTGATCGGCATTTTGGACGCTCATCGCCCACATTTCACAATCAGTATCACAACGTAAATAGTGACCAGCCACTTCCGTACGCATTTGTGGCAGGCCGAGAATAGCAGGTGCAGAAATACTCACGGTCACTAAATCGTTTTCCACACGATAAACAGAGACAGTCCCTTTCTCCAGAAATAGAATATGTCCATCGGTCTTCAAATCAATACGCTGACGTTTTTTACGTAACGATAGCCAGGCATTATCCGACTTCTTCATTTCATCGCCAACGAGCACTACAGCATTTTCAATTTCTTTCTGGAACATGGGACTCTCTACCGCAAATTATGGCTTAGTCAAAAAGATGGTTAAATTTACTCAGCACTAAAAATAAATGTCAGCTCGCAAACAAGCTGACATTTATTCCCATCTACATCTACCACCGGCATTCCCTGGTGCCATTGACGCGTTAAGGTTCATGCTGTTTTCGCGTGGTGGTGCCAGGCAGTATATGGCGCTGTCCATAAAGAATTAATGGCAATCATCTTTGTCGACATTTTTTCATCTTTCTGTTCTTTGCAGAGTAGCCAAAAAGATACAATTAATTGATTTTAATGGGTTTTATTTTCATTAAAAAGTTATCATTCTTGTTATATCATGATACCAAATTGCAACACTTCGCGGTTCTCGCTGTGGGATCAGGTCCATGCTGGTGGTCTTTATAGGCTCAGTGGTATCATGACTAAACAACCACCAGACGCATCATCAAGAGTAGAGACAATATGTCTGAGACTGGCAATGTCAGTTATCTGATTGAAAATAGAATAATATTTACGCCAGCCACACAATGTCTGGCGCGGGTAGATCACCCCAATCAGCGGATAAAACTCAAACACTCAGCGTCGTTATGTCTTTTATTACTTATTCAACATCGCGGGCAAGTGGTTTCTCAAAACGAATTACTGGAATTCGGTTGGGGTAAAAATCACCGCCAGGTGAGTTTCAACGCCTTTTATCAAAGCATTCTCTCGTTGCGTAAAAGCTTGCAGCAGCTGGAGCTTGAACAACCGCTGATCACAACGATCCCCCGCAAAGGGCTGATCATTCAAGAAGAGTTTGATATTCAGGCCATTGAAACACCGGAGGAGAACTCTGCTTCTGCGGAAGAATCCTTAGCGCCAGATGCCACCATTGAGGAATTTTTGGCTGACACACCGCGTCAACCTTTGATAACGGCTGCAGAAACAGTAATGTTGGCACTTACCCTGATAATTTGTGTGCTTATATTATATCCGTGGCAAGCCAGCGATGATTATTTCTCCGGCTATATCACTGCGGATAAAGCACCCACTGACTGTCAGTATTATTTCAATAACGATGCCAGTAATTTCTCCCGGCATACCGCGTTTATCGACAAAAACCCAGGACTGTGTCAGAGCCATAAATTTATCTATATCACGACCTATCCTGAGTCTAAGAAACTGTCCGTGCTGGTGTGTCGCTCACCGATAAAAGCCAGGCAAGAAAATGCCTGTCAGTCGGTATATTATCCACGGTATGATAGCTAATGAACTTATATCCCCGAACGTCCCGCATCCAGACAGGTATTATCCTGCTGCTTTGTTTTGCTGCGCTTATTCTTACTGTCGTCTATCGGTACAGTAAGAACAATGGCGAGTTACATGATCTCACTTGCCGCTCTGCCATCGAAATTGTACGCAATACAAGCTCGTTCCGCGGGATTATTGATATTAAAACCGGGGGCAGTAAAGGTATTGTGAATATTGATGGTATTATCAAAGATGCCGAAAATAATGAGCAAACCGTGCAACGCATGGTACTTTTTACACAATCCAGCTACGGCTCAAGCCCGGTTTGGATTTCACAGAAAATCCAAATTTCCAATCGCGAAACGGCTCCCGCCAGCCTTATTCAGGAACTCCTCCCCGACTTTTTCCTGACCAACACCAGCGTATCCAACGTCGATTTTTTTGCGCTGAACAGCGCGACATACCTGATTACCAAAGAGGGGATCCCCTATCTGTACTGCCAGAATTATGCTTTGCCGGAAAATGAATAATCAATAAGCGTTCTGGCGGCAAAACCTACGGATGAATCTCAGTCGTTGTCGGTGATAAGATAGACCATTCAGGTCGAGCCAACGCTCGTCGTTACTGCCCATCAGGCGGCTTTCGAATGACAAATTTGTGGGTTTATGTGAGTTTCCAGGGGCTCACGTGAGACTGCCCAGGTCCCCAAAAAGATTAAAAAAAGAGCAAAAGCGATATGAAAGAGTCACTTGATACGGACTTCACGAACCACACCCCAATGATGCAGCAGTATCTCAAGCTGAAAGCCCAGCATCCGGAGATACTGTTGTTTTACCGCATGGGCGACTTTTACGAACTGTTTTATGACGATGCGAAACGTGCGTCTCAGTTGCTTGATATCTCCCTGACCAAACGCGGCGCGTCTGCGGGCGAGCCTATCCCGATGGCGGGCATTCCTCACCATGCGGTAGAAAACTACCTCGCTAAGCTGGTCAACCAAGGTGAGTCCGTTGCTATTTGTGAGCAGATTGGCGATCCGGCGACCAGCAAAGGTCCGGTTGAGCGCAAAGTAGTGCGTGTCGTCACGCCAGGTACCATCAGTGATGAAGCGCTGTTGCAGGAACGCCAGGACAACCTGCTGGCCGCTATCTGGCAGGACAGTAAAGGTTACGGCTACGCCACACTGGATATCAGCTCCGGGCGTTTTCGCGTCAGCGAACCTGCCGACCGCGAGACGATGGCTGCAGAATTGCAGCGCACCAATCCCGCTGAACTGCTGTATGCCGAAGATTTCGCTGAAACCTCACTGATTGAGGGACGTCGCGGATTACGTCGTCGTCCACTATGGGAATTTGAAATCGATACTGCTCGCCAGCAGCTAAACCTGCAGTTTGGCACGCGGGATCTGATTGGTTTTGGCGTGGAAAACGCCCCGCGTGGATTATGCGCAGCTGGCTGCCTGCTGCAATACGTAAAAGATACCCAGCGTACCTCGCTGCCGCATATTCGTTCCATCACCATGGAACGTCAGCAGGACAGCATCATTATGGATGCCGCCACGCGCCGCAATCTGGAAATTACCCAGAACCTGGCAGGCGGCTTTGAAAACACGCTGGCTTCGGTACTCGACTGCACCGTGACGCCGATGGGCAGCCGTATGCTCAAGCGCTGGCTGCATATGCCGGTCCGCGACACCAAAGTCCTCACTGAGCGCCAACAGACCATCGGCGCGCTACAGGATTCCACCGGTGAATTGCAACCCGTGCTGCGTCAGGTCGGCGATCTGGAACGTATCCTTGCTCGTCTGGCCCTGCGTACCGCGCGCCCGCGCGATCTGGCCCGTATGCGTCATGCCTTCCAGCAATTACCAGAACTGCGCGCACAACTGGAAAGCATAGACAGTGCCCCCGTGCAGATGCTGCGCGAGAAAATGGGTGAGTTTGCTGACCTGCGTGAACTGCTGGAACGTGCCGTAGTGGAAGCTCCACCTGTGCTGGTTCGCGACGGTGGCGTCATCGCCCCCGGCTATAACGAAGAACTGGACGAGTGGCGAGCGCTGGCTGATGGCGCAACTGACTATCTGGACAGACTGGAAATTCGTGAGCGCGAGCGCACCGGTCTGGATACGCTGAAAGTTGGGTTTAACGCCGTCCATGGCTACTACATTCAGATCAGTCGCGGGCAAAGTCATCTGGCGCCGATTAACTATGTGCGTCGCCAGACGCTGAAAAATGCCGAACGCTACATTATTCCGGAGCTGAAAGAGTACGAAGACAAAGTTCTGACATCAAAAGGCAAAGCGCTGGCGCTGGAAAAACAGCTGTACGATGAGCTGTTCGACATGCTGCTGCCGCAC
Source organism: Citrobacter sp. Cpo037 (assembly GCF_030332945.1). NCBI lineage: Bacteria > Pseudomonadati > Pseudomonadota > Gammaproteobacteria > Enterobacterales > Enterobacteriaceae > Citrobacter > Citrobacter sp. Cpo037. Next base: position 130,408 of record NZ_JAOWGW010000050.1, on the reverse strand, counting down.
CTGGCTGATTTGCAACAAAGCGCCAGCGCGCTGGCAGAACTGGACGTACTGGTCAACCTCGCAGAACGCGCTTATACCCTGAATTACACCTGCCCGACCTTCACCGACAAGCCTGGTATTCGTATTACCGAGGGACGTCATCCGGTGGTTGAACAGGTGCTGACCGAGCCGTTTATCGCCAACCCACTTAACCTCTCGCCTCAGCGACGGATGCTGATCATCACCGGCCCGAACATGGGGGGTAAAAGTACCTATATGCGCCAGACTGCGTTAATTGCGCTGCTGGCTTACATCGGCAGCTACGTTCCGGCGCAGAAAGTAGAGATTGGGCCTATCGACCGCATCTTTACCCGCGTGGGCGCGGCGGATGATCTGGCATCCGGCCGTTCCACCTTCATGGTAGAAATGACCGAAACCGCCAACATTCTGCATAACGCCACCGAGAACAGCCTGGTGCTGATGGATGAGATTGGACGCGGCACCTCCACCTACGACGGCCTGTCGCTGGCGTGGGCGTGCGCGGAAAATCTGGCCAATAAAATCAAAGCATTAACGTTGTTTGCCACCCACTACTTCGAACTGACTCAGTTACCGGAGAAAATGGAAGGCGTAGCAAATGTGCATCTTGATGCGTTAGAGCACGGCGATACCATCGCCTTCATGCACAGCGTACAAGATGGTGCGGCGAGCAAGAGCTATGGTCTGGCGGTAGCTGCCCTGGCAGGTGTACCAAAAGAGGTTATTAAACGCGCGCGGCAAAAACTGCGCGAACTGGAAAGCATCGCGCCGAATGTTGCTGCAACTCAGGTCGACGGCACACAGATGTCGCTCCTGTCAGCTCCGGAAGAAACGTCGCCCGCCGTTGAAGCCCTGGAAAACCTCGACCCGGATTCGCTAACGCCTCGCCAGGCGCTGGAGTGGATCTACCGGTTGAAGAGTCTGGTGTAACGCCGTAATGCCCGATAGTGATACGCTTATCGGGCCTGCAAAATATCGCTATATGTAGGCCGGGTAAGGCTAAGCCGCACCCGGCGTGTTGATTAGCGCTTATCTTCTGCCAGCAGCGGTGGAATACTCGGCACCATCGGTGCGTTATCAATATCCTTCTGCGTCATGCGAAACGCTTGCGGGTAGTGCTCGCGGCAGGTACGGCGTAGAGGCTCAGTATCACGCCAGGTGTATAGACAATGCTGGCACTGATATACCGTCCAGACATCTTTTACCGGCGAGTTTGCCATCACTTCAATATGTTCATCGGCACAACGTGGACAAATCATCTGCTACTCCTTATTTACGGTTGGCCAGCATGGCGGTCAGTTTTTCTGCCCAGGCTTTCGTTTCTGGTAAATCGCATACCGGCTGGCTGTAGTGCCCACGGTTATCCGGCGCAACCGGCGTAGTCGCATCAATAATTAACTTGTCGGTAATCCCCGCCGGACTGGAACCCGGATCAAGCTCCAGCACCGACATATTCGGCAATTGCACCAGATCGCCCGCCGGATTGACCTTCGAAGACAGCGCCCACATCACCTGCGGCAGGTTGAACGGATCAACATCCTCATCAACCATAATCACCATTTTCACGTAACCCAGGCCATGCGGCGTCGTCATTGCGCGCAACCCTACCGAGCGGGCAAAGCCACCGTAGCGTTTTTTGGTGGAGATAATCGCCAGCAAACCGTGGGTATACATGGCATTCACCGCCTGCACTTCCGGGAATTCAGCTTTCAGCTGTTGATAAAGCGGTACGCAGGTTGCCGGACCCATCAGGTAGTCAATCTCCGTCCACGGCATCCCCAAATATAACGATTCAAAAATCGGTTTAGTGCGATAAGAGACTTTATCGATACGCACGACCGTCATATTACGTCCACCGGAATAGTGCCCGGTAAACTCGCCAAACGGCCCTTCGATTTCACGCTTACGGCTTTCAATTACCCCTTCGAGGATCACTTCTGAACCCCATGGCACGTCAAAGCCGGTGAGCGGCGCGGTAGCGATCGGATACGGACTTTCACGCAGCGCTCCCGCCATTTCGTATTCCGACTGATCGTACTTCAGCGGCGTGGCCCCCATGAGGGTAATGATCGGATCGTTACCCAGCGTGATGGCAATCGGCAGATCTTCACCGCGCTCTTCGGCTTTATGCAGGTGCAGCGCGATATCATGCATCGGTACCGGCTGCAGGCCAAGCTTGCGTTTGCCCTTCACTTCCATACGATAAATGCCGACATTCTGTTTACCGAAGTTGTCCGGATCCAGCGGATCGCGCGACACCACGCAGGCTTTATCAAGATAGAAACCGCCGTCGCCATCGTTCAGGCGAAACAGCGGCAGAATATCAAACAGGTTGATCTCATCACCATCAACACAGTTTTCAGCCCATGCCGGATTGGCGCGACGCTCCGGCGTAACCGGAAATTTATCCCAACGGCGAATAAACTCATCAATCTGTTTTTTCACCGGGGTATTTGGCGGCAGGCCTAAAGAGATGGCGTGATTCTGCCACGAACCAATAGTGTTCATCGCCACGCGGGCATCGGTAAAACCACGAATATTGTCAAACCACAGCGCTGGCGCACCATCACCAATGCGTCCGGTCGCATTGGCTGCCGCAGCCAGATCCGGCTCGGCGTTAACTTCTTCACTGATTTTCAGCAATTGCCCCTGGTCATCCAGCGCTTGTAAAAAGCTGCGCAAATCATCAAATGCCATTATTCATTCTCCTGTGAAAAATTCTGCGCCTGCCGTAAACCCTGCCAGCGACGGGCGTTGGGGTGTTCCAGACCAAACTGATCGAGCACACGCGCAACGATATGCTGCGTAATGTCATCGACCGTTTGCGGGTGGTTGTAATACGCGGGCATCGGCGGGACCATCGCCACGCCCATGCGGGAAAGCGCGAGCATGTTTTCCAGATGAATCGTGCTAAGCGGCATTTCACGCGGTACCAGAACCAGCTTGCGCCCTTCTTTCAGCACCACATCAGCAGCCCGACCCACCAGGCCTTCCGCGTAGCCTGCACGAATACCGGCCAGGGTTTTCATACTGCAGGGGATAATGATCATGCCGTCAGTGCGAAACGATCCAGAGGAGATGGTCGCCGCCTGATCCGCCGGGTTGTGGCAATAATCGGCCAACGCAGACACATCACGGACGCTGTGCGGCGTTTCCAGTTCAATAGTGGTTTTGGCCCACTTTGACAGCACCAGATGGGTTTCCACTTCGGGCATTTCCCGCAACGCCTGCAATAGCGACACGCCAAGCGGTGCGCCGGTTGCCCCGGTCATTCCGACAATTAATCTCATTTAGTTTCTCAATTTTTGTTCGTGTACGAACATTTTGATTAAAATACTCTCACATAACATTTCGGGCAAGGCCATCGCGCACAGATCGCTAAAGCCGCAATTGTTAAAAAAAGATGCGTAACCCGCTATGATAGAGACTGACAGGAATTCCGGAGCGCTCATGCCGTTACGAAATAAAGCATTTCACCTTTTACGTCAGCTCTTCCAGCAGCATACGTCCCGCTGGCAACATGAATTACCGGACCTGACCAAACCACAGTATGCGGTAATGCGTGCCATTGCTGAACGTCCCGGCATTGAGCAGGTTGACCTGACCGAAGCCGCAGTCTGTACCAAGGCAACCCTTGCGGAAATTCTAAGCCGAATGGAAAAACGGGAGCTGGTCAGGCGTGAACATGACCCGGCAGATAAGCGTCGGCGGTTTGTTTATTTGACCGCACAAGGAGAAGAATTACTGGCCAGCGCAACTCCGTTAGGCGATAGCGTGGATGATGAGTTTCTGGGGCGATTATCTGATGAAGAACGTGAGCAGTTCACACGTCTGGTGCGTAAGATGATGAACTAATCTGCCGGATGGCGACATAAATGTCTTATCCGGCCTACAAAGTCCTGCTCCCCGTAGGCCTGATAAACGCAGTGCCATCAGGCAACAAACATAGAAAAAGGCCAGTCTCAATGAGACTGGCCTTTCTTGATAGAACTTGTGCTTACTCGCGGAAAAGCGCTTCGATATTCAGTCCCTGAGTCTGCAGAATTTCACGCAGACGACGCAGACCTTCAACCTGAATCTGGCGAACACGTTCACGGGTGAGACCAATTTCACGGCCCACATCTTCCAGTGTCGCAGCTTCGTACCCCAGCAGACCAAAACGACGTGCCAGCACTTCACGCTGTTTGGCGTTCAGTTCGAACAGCCATTTGACGATGCTCTGTTTCATATCATCGTCTTGCGTGGTGTCTTCCGGGCCGTTTTCCTTTTCATCGGCCAGAATATCCAGCAACGCTTTTTCGGAATCGCCACCCAGCGGGGTGTCTACCGAGGTAATACGCTCGTTGAGTCGGAGCATACGGCTGACGTCATCAACCGGTTTATCCAGTTGTTCAGCAATCTCTTCTGCGCTCGGTTCGTGGTCCAGTTTATGCGACAACTCACGCGCGGTACGCAGATAGACGTTCAGCTCTTTTACAATGTGAATTGGCAGTCGGATCGTACGGGTTTGGTTCATAATCGCCCGTTCGATCGTCTGGCGGATCCACCAGGTTGCGTATGTTGAGAAGCGGAACCCGCGTTCCGGGTCAAACTTCTCGACTGCACGGATCAGTCCCAGATTGCCCTCTTCAATCAGGTCCAGCAATGCCAGACCACGATTGCCATAACGACGAGCAATTTTCACCACCAGACGCAGGTTACTTTCAATCATGCGACGGCGGGATGCGACATCCCCACGCAGTGCGCGACGCGCAAAATAAACTTCTTCTTCGGCTGTTAACAGTGGTGAATAACCAATCTCACCAAGGTAAAGCTGAGTCGCGTCCAACACACGCTGTGTGGCCCCCTGCGATAACAGCTCTTCTTCAGCCAGGTCGTTATCACTGGGTTCCTCTTCACTCAAGGCTTTTTCATCAAAAGCCTCTACTCCGTTCTCATCAAATTCCGCATCTTCATTTAAATCATGAACTTTCAGCGTATTCTGACTCATAAAGGTGGCTCCTACCCGTGATCCCTAACGGAACTAGCACGTGAAAGCCTGGTTCCGCCGAATTATCGCTGCGGTAAATAGCGCAGCGGGTTTACGGATTTCCCCTTGTAACGAATTTCAAAATGCAAGCGTGTTGAACTGGTTCCGGTGCTACCCATGGTAGCTATTTTCTGCCCCGCCTTGATTTCTTGTTGTTCCCGGACCAGCATTGTATCGTTATGGGCGTAGGCACTCAGGTAATCATCGTTATGTTTGATGATAATAAGATTACCGTAACCGCGCAGTGCGTTACCGGCATATACGACGCGTCCATCTGCGGTCGCGACAATAGCCTGTCCTTTACTGCCTGCAATATCGATCCCTTTATTGCCACCTTCAGTAGCCGCAAAGTTTTCGATTACTTTGCCGTCAGTCGGCCAGCGCCAGGTAGAGATTGGCGAGCTGGTTGACGTTGAGCTTGCAGTTGATTCGGTTGCGCTAACTGCTGGAGCCGTTACAGGCGCTGTGACAACGGTCCCAGCAGGCTTGTTGTTCGGCAACATTTTATTAGCACTTTGTTCACCTGAATCCTCAGAATACGTAATTGTTGGTTTCGAAGCAACAGCAACGGTGGAATTTTGTGCAGGGTTGGTCACAACTCCTTGCTGTGCTGCATCCGCCTGGGTAATAGCATTACCACCAGTAATCGGTGTACCCGACGCGTTGCCCACTTGCAGAGTTTGACCGACATTCAGGCCATACGGGGCCGGAACGTTATTGCGTTGTGCGAGATCACGGAAATCGTTCCCGGTAATCCAGGCAATATAGAAAAGAGTATCGCCTTTCTTAACAGTATAGGTACTGCCGCCCGTATAGCTACCTTTCGGAATGTTCCCATACTTACGGTTGTACACAATACGACCGTTTTCCATCTGCACAGGCTGTTCCGCGACAGGCTGGATCTGTGTTGACTGTGTGGTCGGACGCTGCACCGGCTGGATCTGTGGCGTTTGCTGTACTGTCGACGTCGAGCCCATTTTTGGTGGAGGCGTAATCAGCATGCCGGAATTGGTGTTCGTTGATGCACTGCCACCAACCGAGTTGACCGGCGCTGGTGGATTCGAGGTATTTGAACAACCTGCCAGCCATAATGAAACCAGTGACAATGCCGCAATGCGGCGAACGGTAAATTTGTGGCTTCCCGCGCTCATTTATCCCCCAGGAAAATTTGGTTAAAACCAGTGACGTAATCACCGTGCAAGGCATCGGACTGGGCACTGGAAACGTGACCACGATACGCTTACTAATTCCAGAATATCCAGGAAAACTCCAGGTATTCAGAGCCTGTATCTACGCAAGCTCCCCTTTTACTAAGGGAACGAAACGTACGGCCTCCACGGTATCGATAATAAATTCGCCTCCCCGACGACGCACCCGTTTCAGAAACTGGTGCTCGTCGCCCACGGGTAAGACGAGAATACCGCCTTCATCCAACTGCATCATCAATGCGGTTGGGATCTCAGGCGGCGCTGCCGTAACAATGATAGCGTCAAACGGGGCTCGCGCTTGCCAGCCCTGCCATCCATCACCATGACGGGTAGAAACATTATGTAAATCAAGCTGTTTAAGTCGACGACGCGCCTGCCACTGCAAACCTTTAATGCGCTCAACAGAGCATACATGGTGCACCAGGTGTGCCAGAATCGCCGTTTGGTAACCAGAGCCGGTACCAATTTCCAGCACCCGGGACTGCGGCGTTAACTCAAGCAGCTCAGTCATCCGCGCAACCATATAGGGCTGCGAAATCGTCTGCCCCTGACCAATCGGCAGAGCAATATTGTCCCAGGCCTTATGTTCAAACGCCTCATCAATGAATTTTTCACGCGGCACGGCGGCAAGTGCATCGAGAACAAGCTCATCTCTGATGCCCTGCGCACGTAATTGTTCAAGAAGAGTGTGTACGCGTCTGCTTACCATTGCGTGTCGGCTCCCACGCTGTCTAACCAGTCAGAAACAACTTCATGCGCGCCGTAGGCGGTTAAATCGACATGCAGCGGCGTAATGGAAACATAGCCTTCATCGACGGCGGCAAAATCTGTATCCGGTCCGGCGTCGCACTTTTCGCCCGGCGGCCCGATCCAGTACAGCGTATTACCGCGCGGGTCCTGCTGTGGGATCACCTGATCCGCAGGATGGCGGCTACCGCAGCGGGTGACGCGGATACCTTTAATCTGATCCAGCGGTAAATCCGGCACGTTGATATTCAAAATTCGCCCGGTGCGCAGCGGTTCACGACTCAGCGCCCGTAAGATACGGCAGGTTACTGCGGCAGCAGTATCGTAGTGTTTATGCCCATCAAGTGAGACCGCCAACGCAGGAAAGCCCAGGTGACGACCTTCCATCGCCGCCGCAACGGTACCGGAATAGATAACATCATCGCCCAGATTAGGACCTGCGTTAATACCAGACACGACAATGTCCGGACGCGGACGCATTAATGCGTTCACGCCCAGATAGACGCAATCGGTAGGTGTACCCATTTGTACGGCGATATCACCGTTATCATAGGTGAACGTGCGAAGTGAGGATTCCAGCGTCAGCGAGTTAGACGCACCACTGCGGTTACGATCCGGGGCAACCACCTGTACGTCAGCAAACTCACGCAGCGCTTTCGCCAGCGTTTGTATACCGGGTGCGTGGACCCCATCATCGTTACTCAGCAATATACGCATAATCACCCATTGTGTTAATAAGTTCCCTTACAACACTGGTGGCGAAGCTACCTGCCGGTAGCCAGAAACGTAACTCAACGGTTACGTCATCCCACCAGTTCCAGCTTAATTGTTGTGGATACAGCAACATAGCACGACGCGATGCGTCGACTTTCTCGCGCAATAACAGCGACTGCAGCGCGGTTTCATCAGCAATAGCGGCTTCTTCAAACGCCAGCGCGTCGCGCTGAGTTCCCCACTCACCGCTGCCCGGTAATGCCGCTGTAATCATCAATTCTTTATCATCGACGCGACGCTGTAATTCGGTTTGTTCTTCCTGCGTGGCGACAAACCAACTTCCGCGTCCCGACAATTGTAGCGCATCGCCGTCAACAACTTGATTAAAGTCTGTTTTTTTCAAGCGTTCACTGACTATCTGATTAAACAACGCGCTACGGGCCGCCGACAACCAAAAACTGCGCTTATTGCGATCGCGCACCGGCGCATCGCTTTGCGCCCAACGCAGCGCCCCTTGCAGGTTGCTGCCGCCAATACCAAAACGCTGAGCGCCAAAATAGTTCGGTACGCCGCGCTCGCTAATCGCCTGCAAACGCGCTTCAACGTCCTCTCGCTGGCTCACTTCACGCAGCACCAGCGTAAATTCGTTACCTTTCAACGCCCCTAAACGCAGCTTACGCTTGTGGCGCGCGTACTCCAGCACTTTACAGCCTTCGAGTTCAAATTTGCTTAAATCAGGCATTGCATTGCCCGGCACGCGCGCGCACAGCCACTGTTCCGTGACTGCATGCTTGTCTTTCTGGCCAGCAAAGCTCACTTCACGGGCGTGAATTTTCAGGAACTTCGCCAGCGCGTCAGCCACAAAACGGGTATTACAACCGTTTTTCAGGATACGCACCAAAATGTGCTCGCCTTCGCCATCCGGTTCGAAGCCTAAATCTTCGACGACGACAAAGTCTTCCGGATTCGCTTTCAGAACGCCATGGCCTTGTGGTTTGCCATGGAGATACGTCAGATCTTCAAACGCAGTCATTTCGTTGCCTTAATGAGTAACGCCACCGCTTCACAGGCAATCCCTTCCCCACGCCCGGTAAAACCGAGTTTTTCCGTGGTGGTCGCTTTCACGTTAACATCATCCATATGGCAGCCGAGATCTTCGGCAATAAACACGCGCATTTGCGGAATGTGCGGCAGCATCTTCGGCGCCTGAGCAATAATCGTCACATCCACATTACCAAGCGTATAGCCTTTGGCCTGAATACGCCGCCAGGCTTCACGCAATAATTCACGACTATCTGCACCTTTAAAGGCCGGGTCGGTGTCCGGGAAGAGTTTACCGATATCCCCCAGCGCAGCCGCGCCCAGCAGAGCATCGGTTAACGCGTGTAACGCCACGTCGCCATCAGAATGCGCCAGCAATCCTTTTTCATACGGGATGCGCACACCACCAATGATAATTGGGCCAACTCCGCCAAAAGCGTGTACGTCGAAACCGTGTCCAATTCGCATTATGCCTTCTCCTGATATACACAACATCCTCCAGGCAGCCTGAAGAATGATGTATCTAGATAGTTCGGGTCAGATAAAATTCCGCCAGCGCCAGGTCTTCCGGGCGGGTGACTTTGATGTTGTCAGCGCGTCCTTCGACCAGCAGCGGATGAAAACCGCAATATTCCAGCGCCGAGGCTTCGTCCGTAATGGTTGCGCCTTCGTTTAGCGCACGGGTCAGACAGTCATGCAACAGCTCGCGAGGGAAAAACTGCGGCGTCAACGCATGCCATAAATCGGTGCGATCGACCGTATGGGCGATGTCTGTTCGGCCCGGCTCCGCGCGTTTCATCGTGTCGCGCACTGGCGCAGCAAGGATCCCGCCGATGCGGCTGGTTTCACTTATTGCCAGCAAACGAGATAAATCTTCCTGATGCAGGCACGGACGCGCGGCATCATGCACCAGTACCCAACTGGCCTCACCTGCGGCTTGCAAACCGGCCAGGACAGAATCGGCACGCTCGTTGCCACCATCCACCACGGTAATTTGCGGGTGCGCTGCGAGTGGAAGTTGGGCAAAGCGACTGTCGCCTGGGCTAATAGCGATGACGACTCGCGTCACCCGGGGATGAGCCAGCAGCGCATCAACCGAGTGTTCGAGAATGGTTTTATTGCCAATAGAGAGGTACTGCTTAGGACACTCTGTTTGCATTCGGCGGCCAAACCCGGCAGCCGGCACCACGGCGCAAACGTCCATTAAAGTGGCTGCCATGTTAAATCCCTGGACGGTTTATCGATTGTTTTGCCCTGCAGTCTGAGCGCGTTTAGACGCGTCAGGCACCAGACGATAAAAGGTTTCGCCTGGCTTAGTCATACTGAGTTCGTTACGCGCGCGCTCTTCGATAGCCTCTTGCCCGCCATTGAGATCGTCAATTTCGGCAAAAAGCTGATCGTTACGCGCTTTCAGTTTCGCGTTTGTAGCTTGCTGCGCCGCAACATCATCGTTGACGCGACTATAGTCATGTATGCCGTTCTTACCGAACCACAGCGAATACTGTAGCCAGACTAATAAAGCCAGCAACAGCAACGTAAGTTTACCCATCCTGCCCCCTGAAAAACGGCATCAACATCCCATAAACTCCGCTGACAACTTTACATCAACGGACGGGAATGCCGCGACAACGCGGGCAAATGTACCACATTTGCTCGTTGTTACGTATACCCCGTGTAAGGAGAACATAATCTCATTGTTGGTTACGGTTTGAATTATGGCCAGACAGTGAACAACAGCGGCGATCGCGTGAAAGGACGTATGCCTAACCCAGTAGCCACAGAAACAGTGCGCCAAACATTGCGCCAACCACCAGCAGGGTACAGGCAATACTCAGCAGCAATCTCCCCTTCAATAGCGAATGCAGGGCAATACCCGCGACAATCGCCACGGGCAACAACGCGAGGAAAAAAGGCCAGGTATAGAGGAAGAAAAACAGTGTGTTAGGGCCATACATCAGACACGGGAATCCCAGCGCCAGCAACCACGCGATAAAACCGACCACGGCTCCTGGGAGTGACCAGGTAGTTTCGTCGTCGGCAGCGAAGGTATCTGACTCTGTAATAGTAATGTTATGGCTGTTACGCATATCTAATCCTGTGACTGTGACTGACCGGGCATGCAAGCTCGGGTGTCTCAGGATCTGATAATATCTTCCTGCCTCAGCAGGTCTAATAATTGAGGAACCAAATTTGTTACCAATTGTTCACCATCAAGATGAATCTCTGGCGATTCAGGCGCTTCGTAAACCGAGTCAATTCCGGTGAAATTACGCAATTCCCCCGCTCGCGCTTTTTTATACAGCCCTTTTGGATCGCGTGCTTCACACGTTGCTAATGGCGTATCGACAAAAACCTCAATAAAACGCCCTTCGCCCACGCGCTCGCGAACCATTTTTCGCTCGGCGCGATGTGGAGAGATAAACGCAGTCAACACCACCAGGCCGGCGTCTACCATTAGATTAGCCACTTCACCAACCCGACGAATATTCTCCTTGCGATCGGCATCGCTAAACCCAAGATCGCTGCACAGACCGTGACGCACGTTATCGCCATCCAGCAGATAGGTGCTCACCCCTAGCTTATGCAGCGCCTCTTCCAGCGCTCCTGCTACCGTGGATTTACCAGAACCTGACAGCCCGGTAAACCACAGCACAACACCACGATGACCGTGGCGTTGTTCCCGCTGTTGCGGTGTAACAGGATGGGCATGCCAGACGACGTTTTCGTCATGCAGCGCCATTATTTTCCTCCCAGCAGATCGCGCGCACCCCAGTGTGGGAAGTGGCGACGCACCAGTGCATTAAGCTCCAGCTCAAACGCGCTGAACTGAGAAGCTGTGGCAAGCTCCTGGACGATTGGTTCACGCACCAGCCCCGCGCCAACGGTAACGTTAGTCAGGCGATCAATGAAAATCAGCCCACCCGTAACCGGATTCTGCTGATAGGTATCCAGCACCAGCGGCTCATCAAAAGTCAGATTAACCAGACCGATGCCATTCAGTGGCAGCGCTTCAACGTCACGTTGGGTCAGGTTGTTTATATCGACCTGATACTGCATGCTATCTACGCGTGCGCGGGTCTTCTTGCCTGCGACTTTTATGTCGTAGCTCTGCCCGGGCGACAACGGTTGTTCCGCCATCCACACCACATCAACAGCTGCGCTTTGTACTGTCGGCAGCGTTTCACTGGCATCAAGCAGCAGGTCGCCCCGGCTGATATCGATCTCATCTTTCAGCACCAGGGTGATCGCTTCACCCGCATGCGCTTCCTGTAAATCGCCATCAAAGGTTACGATCCGCGCCACGCTCGACTCCACGCCGGACGGCAGCACTTTGACGCGCTGCCCGACCTTCACGCTACCGGAGGCCAGCGTTCCGGCATAACCACGGAAATCCAGATTCGGTCGGTTCACATACTGCACCGGGAAGCGCATCGGCTGAGTATCAACAATGCGCTGGATCTCAACGGTTTCCAGCACTTCCAGCAACGTCGGACCGCTGTACCACGGCATACTGGTGCTTTGCGAAGCCACGTTATCGCCTTCCAGCGCAGAGAGCGGCACAAACCGGATATCCAGACTGCCCGGCAGTTGTTCAGCAAAAGTAAGATAGTCTTCGCGAATGCGGTTAAATGTCTCTTCGCTAAAGTCCACCAGATCCATTTTGTTGATCGCCACCACCAGGTGTTTGATCCCAAGCAGCGTGGAGATAAAGCTGTGACGACGAGTCTGATCCAGCACGCCTTTACGCGCATCGATCAATAGGATCGCCAGATCGCAGGTCGACGCACCGGTCGCCATGTTACGGGTGTACTGCTCATGTCCGGGAGTGTCCGCAATAATAAATTTACGCTTCTCGGTAGAGAAATAACGGTACGCCACGTCGATGGTGATGCCCTGCTCGCGCTCGGCCTGCAAGCCGTCAACCAATAACGCCAGATCGAGCTTTTCGCCCTGAGTGCCGTGACGTTTACTGTCATTGTGCAGCGATGAAAGCTGGTCTTCATAAATCTGACGCGTGTCGTGCAGCAGACGGCCAATCAGGGTACTTTTCCCGTCATCCACGCTACCGCAGGTTAAAAAACGCAGCAGACTTTTGTGTTGCTGGGCAACCATCCAGGCTTCAACGCCGCCTTCATTAGCAATTTGTTGTGCAAGTGTCGTGTTCATGGCGGCTCCTTAGAAATACCCCTGACGTTTCTTCAGCTCCATGGAGCCCGCCTGGTCGCGGTCAATCACGCGGCCCTGACGTTCACTGGTGGTTGAAACCAGCATCTCTTCGATAATTTCCGGCAGCGTCTGCGCATTCGACTCCACCGCGCCTGTCAGCGGCCAGCAGCCGAGCGTACGGAAACGCACCATGCGTTTTTTAATCACTTCCCCGGGCTGCAGATCGATTCTGTCGTCATCAATCATCATCAGCATGCCGTCGCGTTCCAGCACCGGACGCTCCGCCGCCAGATACAGCGGCACGATGTCGATATTTTCCAGCCAGATGTATTGCCAGATATCCTGTTCAGTCCAGTTAGAGAGCGGGAAGACGCGAATGCTTTCGCCTTTGTTAATCTGCCCGTTGTAGTTGTGCCACAGCTCCGGGCGCTGGTTTTTCGGATCCCAGCGATGAAAACGATCGCGGAAAGAGTAAATACGCTCTTTGGCACGCGATTTCTCTTCGTCACGACGAGCACCGCCAAACGCGGCATCGAAACCGTATTTATTCAGTGCCTGCTTCAGCCCTTCAGTTTTCATAATGTCGGTATGCTTGGCGCTACCGTGGACAAACGGGTTGATGCCCATCGCCACCCCTTCCGGGTTTTTATGCACCAGCAGTTCGCAGCCGTAGGCTTTCGCCGTGCGGTCACGAAACTCGTACATTTCGCTGAATTTCCAGCCGGTATCAACGTGCAGCAATGGGAACGGCAGCGTGCCCGGATAAAACGCTTTACGCGCCAGATGCAGCATTACGCTGGAATCTTTGCCGATGGAATACATCATCACCGGATTAGAAAACTCGGCGGCCACCTCACGAATGATATGGATGCTTTCCGCTTCCAGTTGCCGCAGGTGGGTAAGTCGTTTTTGATCCATAACCGTTCCTATGTAATGCCGTTATTTTGCTAACGATGCTCAGATAACCTGACTATAGGGAGGGCTGGAGGGCGAATGAAATTACGAATTGGAATGAGTAGTTCCTCAAAGGAATAACGATCCGGAAAAGCAAATATCAAAAAGTGCTTAAGCTACCGGAATTCGGGCATTTAGGAGCAAATGAAATTGTTTTACCTCGATCACGGTTTCATACTAGCGGCTAAAAATTTCTGCTTGGTATTCAGAGCCTATCCCATTAGGCGTACATTGTTGCTGTCAGTTTGGATACGGACAGCGCGGAACAACCGGAGCGTACATGTAGTACGTGAGGATTGTGAGCACTGCCCGGATTCAAAATGACAAATAAAATAGCCAAATGGGATAGGCTCTTAAGGACTCATTATGTTTCTCGCATCGCGCCACCTGACTACCGCCCTGGCGCTCGGCGCGTGCTTCATCTTTCCCGCACAGGCAACATCTTCGCAGCCCGGAGATATCGCAAATACCCAGGCTCGATATATCGCAACGTTTTTCCCTGGCCGCGTGACGGGATCTCCGGCTGAAATGTTGTCTGCTGATTATATACGTCAACAATTTCAGCAGATGGGCTATAGCAGCGATATTCGGACGTTTAATAGCCGTTATATTTATACCGCCAAAGATAACCGTAAAAACTGGCATAACGTAACGGGAAGCACCGTTATTGCAGCACATGAAGGTAAAGCGCCGCAGCAGATTATTATTATGGCGCACCTCGACACCTACGCCGCACAAAGCGACGCCGATTCCGATGCCAATCTGGGTGGATTAACCCTGCAAGGTATCGATGACAACGCCGCAGGTGTTGGCGTAATGCTGGAACTGGCAGAAAAACTCAAAAACGTGTCGACGCAGTACGGTATTCGATTTATCGCCACCAGCGGCGAGGAAGAAGGCAAACTGGGCGCGGAGAACATCCTGAAGCGAATGAGCGCCGCCGAGAAGAAAAACACGCTGCTGGTTATCAACCTCGATAATCTGATCGTCGGCGATAAGCTCTATTTCAATAGCGGTAAGAAAACCCCGGAAGCGGTGCGAAAACTGACGCGCGACCGGGCACTGGCTATCGCGCACAGCCGCGGTATCGTTGCCAGCACCAATCCAGGTCTGAACAAAGACTATCCGAAAGGCACTGGATGTTGTAACGATGCAGAGGTCTTCGACAACGCGGGGATTGCCGTTCTCTCCGTTGAAGCGACCAACTGGAACCTGGGCAAGAAAGATGGCTATCAGCAGCGCGCCAAAAGCGCCTCATTCCCGGCAGGCAACAGCTGGCACGATGTGCGACTGGATAACCAGCAGCATATCGATAAAGCGTTACCGGGCCGGATAGAGCACCGTAGCCGCGACGTGGTACGCATTATGCTGCCACTGGTAAAAGAACTGGCAAAAGCGGGTAAATCCTGAAGAAGGGATCCGGTAGGATGTAAATCTTACCGGCCCCCTTTCCTGTTATCCTTCGTGCAGTCCGCACTCACGCTTCAATCCGAAGAAACGCGTCTCTTCTTCCGCCATACCCGGCTCCCATTTGCGGGTGGTGTGGGTATCGCCTACCGACAGATAGCCCTGATCCCACAACGGATGGTATTTCAAACCGTGTTTTTGCAGATACTGGTAAACCGTACGGTTATCCCAGTCGATGATCGGCAGAACTTTAAACACACCGCGCTGGATAGCCAGCACCGGCAAATGCGCACGACTGCCCGATTGCTCTCGACGCAGACCGGCAAACCAGGTTTGCGCGTTCAGCTCCTGCAGCGCCCGGTTCATCGGCTCGACTTTGTTGATGTCATTGTATTTTTCAATACCTTCAACGCCCTGCTCCCACAGTTTGCCGTAGCGCGCTTCCTGCCAGGCCGCACTTTCCTTCGCCCGGTAGACTTGCAGATTAAGCTTAAGCTTGTCCGTTAACTCATCAATAAACTGATAGGTTTCCGGGAACAGGTAGCCAGTATCGGTGAGGATCACCGGGATATCCGGGCGAATCTGATTTACCAGATGCAGGCTCACTGCCGCCTGGATACCAAAACTTGATGACAGTACATATTCACCAGGCAGGTTTTCCAGCGCCCACGCTACGCGATCCTCGGCGCTCAGTTTTTCCAGCTGGGCGTTGGTTTCGGCCAGCGCTAATACGCGATCCACTTTTGGCAGTTCGTTTAGCTTGTTTAGATCGAGTTGGGACATAAGTTCCTCACTGTATGCCTTGCCTGATGGCGCTTCGCTTATCAGGCCTACGCAGGCTGTAGGCCGGATAAGGCATTTATGCCGCCATCCGGCAATTCAGGTTATTCCCAGAAATCACGCGCTGGATCGAGCACCGGGCGAATAATGCCCGCACGCACCGTAAAGTCGCCGAAGCCTTCACCCGCTTCGCGCTCTTTCGCCCAGCGCCCAATCAGTTCATCCAGCGATGCCAGAATTTCCGGCTCGGTGATATTCTCTTTAAACATCCGGGGAATTCGGGTTCCGATACGGTTGCCCCCTAAATGGAGGTTATAACGCCCGGGAGCTTTACCCACCAGACCAACTTCCGCCAGCATCGCACGACCACAACCGTTCGGGCAGCCGGTCACGCGCATGACAATGTTTTCATCACTCAGGCTGTGCTTCGCCATCAGCGTGTCGATGTTGTCGATAAACGTTGGCAGGAAACGCTCAGCTTCCGCCATCGCCAGCGGACAGGTCGGGAACGAGACGCAGGCCATCGAGTTTTCACGCTGCGGAGTGACTGCGTTCATTAAGCCACTCTTCTGCGCAATCTTTTCGATCTTCGCCTTTTCACTCTCAGGAACACCGGCAATGATCAGGTTCTGGTTCGCGGTAATGCGGAACTCACCTTTGTGGATCTTCGCGATCTCAAGCAGACCGGTTTTCAGCGGTCGGCCCGGATAATCGAGGATACGGCCGTTTTCAATAAACAACGTCAGGTGCCATTTATTGTCGATCCCTTTCACCCAGCCGATACGATCGCCGCGACCGGTAAACTCGTACGGGCGGATCGGCTCAAATTTGATCCCCGCGCGGCGCTCAACTTCAGCTTTAAAGGTCTCAACGCCTACGCGTTCCAGCGTGTATTTGGTTTTCGCGTTTTTACGATCGGTACGGTTACCCCAGTCACGCTGCGTGGTCACCACCGCCTCAGCCACGGCCAGCGTATGCTCAAGCGGCAGATAACCAAACTCGCTTGCCGTACGGGCATAGGTTTTCTTATTGCCGTGCTCAATCGACAAACCACCGCCCACCAGCAGATTAAAGCCCACCAGCTTGCCGTTTTCCGCAATCGCCACGAAGTTCATGTCGTTGGCGTGCAGATCGATGTCGTTCTGCGGTGGGATCACGACCGTGGTTTTAAACTTACGCGGCAGATAGGTTTGACCGAGGATCGGCTCTTCGTCGGTGGTCGCGACTTTTTCCTGATCCAGCCAGATCTCTGCATAGGCGCGGGTTCGCGGCAGCAGATGTTCGGAGATCTTTTTCGCCCACTCGTAGGCTTCCGCGTGCAGCTCAGATTCATACGGGTTGGAGGTGCACAGCACGTTACGGTTCATGTCGTTGGCGGTCGCCAAAGCGTCAAGCCCGACGGAATGCAGCATCTGGTGTACCGGCTTAACGTTCTTCTTCAGAATGCCGTGAAACTGGAAAGTCTGACGGTTGGTCAGACGAATGCTGCCGTAAATGGTGTTGTCATGGGCGAACTTATCGATCGCCTGCCACTGCTTGGTGGTGATCACCCCCCCCGGCAGACGACAGCGCAGCAGCATCGCGTGACGCGGCTCCAGCTTTTGCTCGGCACGTTCGGCGCGGATATCACGGTCGTCCTGCTGGTACATACCGTGAAAACGGATCAGCAGGAAGTTGTCGCCTTTAAACCCGCCGGTCAGGCCGTCGTTTAAATCTTCGGCAATGGTACCGCGCAGATAGTTGCTTTCCAGCTTCATACGCTCAGCGTCGGACAGTTTGCCTTCGACCACCAATGGTCCTGGATGTTTTTCGCTCATTAGTAGACATCTCGCTGATAACGGCGCTCAATGCGCAGCTCACTTAAAAATTCATCCGCCGCTTCGATATCCATACCACCGAATTCGGCAATCACTTCCAACAACGCCTGCTCAACGTCTTTCGCCATGCGATTGGCGTCGCCGCAGACATAAATGTGCGCACCGTCGTTAATCCAGCGCCACAGTTCCGCGCCCTGTTGGCGCAGTTTATCTTGTACGTAGACTTTTTCTTTTTGATCGCGGGACCAGGCGAGATCGATACGGC
Organism: Citrobacter sp. Cpo037; assembly: GCF_030332945.1. NCBI lineage: Bacteria > Pseudomonadati > Pseudomonadota > Gammaproteobacteria > Enterobacterales > Enterobacteriaceae > Citrobacter > Citrobacter sp. Cpo037. The sequence continues at coordinate 112,261 of NZ_JAOWGW010000050.1, read as the reverse complement.
TCAGTACGCCCTCTTTGACGTAACGCTGCCATTCCACCTGATACAGGAAATCTTCGGTAAAGTGTGGGTTACCAAAAAACAGCCAGTTTTTGCCTTCGGCTCCGTCAGCCGCACGTTGCTGCATGAATGCACGGAACGGCGCAATCCCCGTACCCGGTCCAATCATAATTACCGGCGTCTGCGGGTTCGCCGGCAGACGGAAGTTGTCGTTGTGTTCAATGAACACACGAACTTCACCTTCTTCTTCCACGCGGTCGGCAAGGAAACTGGAAGCACCACCAGCACGGGCGCGACCTTCTATCTCATAACGCACCACACCCACGGTAACGTGCACTTCGCTTTCCACTTCCGCCTGGGAAGAAGCAATGGAGTACAAACGCGGCGTCAGCGGACGCAGAAGATCAACTAACGCCTGAGCATCCAGTTGCGCCGGAGAGAAGCGCACCATATCGACGATGGGCGTGGTTGCGGCGTAATGCTGCAACTGTGCTTTGTCACCCACTAACGGCAGCAAAGTTTCGCTGCGGGTTAAGGTGGCATAGTTTTCTACGATATTGCCGGTGTTAACCGTCAGCTCGAAATGCCACTGCAACGCTTCAGCAAGCGACAGGGTTTTGCCTTCAACCGTGACCGGCTCATCACCTTTCAGCCACAGCAATTCAACCAGTTCTTTAACCAGAGCCGGGTCATTCTGATACCAGACGCCCAGCGCATCGCCCGGTTGATAACGCAGGCCGGAATCGCCTAAATCAATCTCAATATGGCGCACGTCTTTTTCAGAGTCGCGGCCGGTAATTTTCTGATTCACCGCAAGCGACGCCGTCAGCGGCGCTTCTTTGGTGTATGGGCTGGTGTGTACTTCATTTACTGCACCGCTCGCGGCAACTTGCACAGACGGTGCCGCAGGCGCACGCGCTTTCAGGACATCAACGAGGCGAGCACGCCACTGCGCAGCGGCGGCCTGGTATTCGACGTCGGCATCTACACGATCGAGCAGACGTTCACCGCCCAGCTCAGCCAATTTGGTATCGAAGTCTTTTCCTGCCTGGCAGAAAAACTCATAAGAGGTGTCGCCAAGACCAAACACGGCAAAAGCAGTGTTATCAAGCTTTGGCGCTTTTTTCGAGAACAGGAATTTATGCAACGCCACGGCTTCTTCCGCCGGCTCACCTTCCCCTTGCGTTGACGCCACCACGATCAGCAGTTTTTCATTGGCGATTTGTTTGAATTTATAGTCGCCAGCGTTGATGAGAGTGACGTTGAGCTTCGCGGCGATCAGATCATCGCGCAGGGCTTCCGCCACACGGCGCGCATTACCGGTTTGTGAGGCGGAGATAAGCGTAATGCCTGGCATTTCAGCGACAGGCGCAGGCGCCACCGCGTTGCTGCCTGGCTGCTGATTCAGCACGCCCCAAAAATAGCCAGAAACCCACGCAAGCTGTGCGGGAGTGAAATCGGTCGTGGCCGCCTGAAGGCGTGCCAGTTGCTCCGGGTTTAGCGGTAGCAAAGCAGAAGGTGGGGCCTGTGTCGTCATGCGTTGTCATGTTCCAGTAAGCAAAGCGGATTTCAGCAATAAAACCCAAACTGAAGATAAGGTTAACGGCGGGGATAGTAACAACTAAAGAAGGGATGGAAATAACAAATAACCAAATGGACTAACCTGTTTTAGTTATAGTTATTAACTGCAAAACAGATTATATAAGCATTTGATATATAAAAAATTACCAAATATTAACGTCATGAATGAATCGTTCTGATACTCAGCACCCTTTTAAATAATGATAAAATTTCCTCTTTACGGTACCCTACCGCGGTTTTTCGCATTCTTGAGAGTAAATAATGTCCACCACCTTGTTTAAAGATTTCACCTTCGAAGCCGCTCACCACCTGCCGCATGTACCGGAAGGGCATAAGTGTGGCCGCCTGCATGGTCACTCATTTATGGTGCGTCTTGAAATTACCGGTGAAGTCGATCCGCATACCGGTTGGATCATGGATTTTGCTGAGTTAAAAGCCGCGTTTAAGCCGACTTACGACAGACTCGATCACTACTATTTGAACGATATTCCTGGCTTAGAAAATCCAACCAGCGAAGTGCTGGCCAAATGGATTTGGGATCAGGTTAAACCTGTGGTCCCTCTGCTGAGTGCTGTAATGGTGAAAGAGACCTGCACAGCGGGCTGCGTTTATCGCGGCGAGTGATTGTAGGCTTGCCGGATGGCAACGCATCTTCTCCGGCCTGCATTGAGCAATAAACTATGGCCGGGTAAGCGAAACGCCCCCGGCACAGTTATCAGGCAATATTCAGATACTTATGGGTCTGCATCGACAGACGCCAGTTACGCGCAATACAGGTATCAATGCACAAACGCGTCGCATCTTCTTTCTGGCTGATTGGCTGTAAGGCGATGATTCGCGGTTTGTCGTCACTCAACGTCGCCAGCAGTTCATCCAGTGCTTCAATATCGCGGACACGGCCAACCGGATGCTTGATTTCATTCGCGCGCTCCAGCGCCTGTGACAGCACATCATAGCCACCGCGCATATTCACTTTCGGCGATACGGTCACCCAGGTATTCGGCGTACAGCGTACTTCGTGCGTGCCGCTGGTCTCAATCTGGCAACTAAAGCCGTTCTTTTCCAGCAGGTCAGTCAGCGGCATCAGGTCATGAATGCAGGGCTCACCACCGGTGATCACCACGTGACGGGCGGTATAGCCCTGACGCGAAATGACCGCCAGCAGATCTTCGCTGCTCGCAGCACCCCATTTATCGCTTTCTTTGGTCTTGGCCAGGATGCTGTACAGGGAGACTTCCCGATCCTCAAGCTTATCCCAGGTGTGTTTGGTATCGCACCAGGCACAGCCAACCGGGCATCCCTGTAAACGAATAAAAATGGCGGGGACGCCGGTAAAGTAACCCTCACCTTGCAGGGTCTGGAACATCTCGTTAATCGGGTACTGCATAGCGCTCTCAATATGGGGATAAACGATAATTATCGCAGATCCCCGCCAAAGTATCATGCCCCATCGATGCTTTACGAGGCGATCGCTGCGACAAAGCGTGCCGTTATCTGCTGCGGACGGGTGATAGCCCCACCAACCACCACGGTATGGGCGCCTAATGCCAGGCATCGTGCAGCACGTTCCGGAGTATCGACGTTTCCTTCTGCCACAACCGGTACGCTAACTGCAGCCAACACATCACGTAAAAAACCGCAGTCGTTTTCCGCCAGCACATGCCCGGCAGTGTCAGCGGTATAACCGTAGAGCGTAGTGCCCACACAGTCAAAACCCAGGCGCTCAGCGGTCACCGCTTCGTCTACGGTGGCGATATCCGCCATCAGCAGTACGGACGGGTAACGAGCGCGGATTTGCGTGACCAGTTCTTCCAGCGATTGCCCACCGGGGCGCGGGCGCGCTGTCGCATCCAGAGCAATAATTTCCGGCTCAACGGTCATCAGTTCATCGACTTCCTGCAAAGTGGCCGTGATAAACACATCGCTACCCGGATAATCACGCTTGATAATCCCAATCACCGGCAGGGAGACACTCTCTTTGATCGCGCGAATGTCCACCACGCTGTTCGCACGAATACCTACCGCACCGCCCTGCGCTGCCGCCAGCGCCATACGTGACATAATAAACGGGCTGTGCAGAGGCTCATTTTCCAGCGCCTGACAGGAGACAATTAATTTACCTTTCAGGGAATCCAGTACAGTTTTCATTACGATAAGATCTCTTCGACTTCGTTTTTAATGATGGTGACATGCGGGCCATAAATCACCTGAACCCCGTTGCCGCGAATAATTACGCCACGGGCCCCGGTCGCTTTCAGCGCCGCTTCATCGACCTTGCTGCTCTCTTTCACCGTCACGCGCAGGCGTGTGGCACAACAATCCACCTCTTCCAGATTCTCTTTGCCTCCCAGCCCGGCGATCACTGCCGCTGCTCGCTCACTCTGCGGCAGGCCGGATTCAGTCGGCGCCGCGTTTTCACGACCTGGTGTCAACCAGTTAAAGCGGTTAATCAAATAGCGAAAGGTGAAGTAGTAAAGGAAGAACCACGGGATCCCCACCATGGGGACGTACATCCAGTTGGTTTTAGCTTCCCCCTGTAGCACGCCGAAAAGGAGGAAATCGATAAGCCCACCCGAAAAGGTTTGCCCGATGGTGATATGTAAAATATGCGCGATCATAAACGCCAGACCATCGAAGAAGGCGTGAATGACGTATAACACGGGTGCGACAAACAGGAAGGAGAACTCGATAGGCTCAGTGATCCCTGTCAGGAAAGAGGTCAGTGCCGCAGACAACAGCAGACCGGCGACAAGTTTTCTGTTCTCAGGCCTGGCGGTGTGGTACATCGCCAGACATGCGCCAAGCAGGCCAAACATCATGGTAATGAAGCGCCCTGACATAAAGCGCGAGGTGCCCGCATAGAACTGCTGCGTATTCGGATCGGCAAGTTGCGCGAAGAAAATACGCTGCGTACCTTCAACTAACTGGCCGTTGACGATTTCACTACCGCCAAGCGCCGTCGTCCAGAACGGCAAATAGAAGATATGGTGTAACCCCAGTGGGCCAAGCATACGCAGGATGAAGCCGTACAACAGCGTCCCCAGATAGCCTGTCGCATCCACCAGACCTCCCAGTCCAAAAATGAGTTTCTGGAAATGCGGCCAAACCACCGTCATGACCGCACCCACGACAATCGCGGCAAGGGAGCTAATAATCGGTACAAAGCGCGAACCGCTGAAGAAACCAAGGAATTGAGGTAATGAGACTTTATTGAAACGGCTATGCAGCGCGCAGGTGACAAGCCCAATCACCACCCCACCGAACACACCCGTTTCCAGTGTCTGAATACCCAGCGTCATCCCCTGGCCTACGGCACCGGGATTCTCGTGCGCCAGCGTTCCGTTGAGCGTCAATAAAGCGTTGATGGTGGCGTTCATCACCAGAAATGCCAGCAATGCCGCAAGCCCGGCGGTGCCTTTATCCGTTTTCGCCAGTCCTACTGCGACACCTACCGCAAAAAGCACCGACAGGTTGGCAAACACAATAGAACCTGCGCTGGTCATGATCGTGAAAATTGCCTGTAACCAGTCAACGTCCAAAAATGGATAAGCAGTCAATGTGTTTGGATTCGACAGCGCGCCGCCAATCCCTAACAACAGCCCCGCAGCAGGCAGTACCGCAATCGGCAGCATGAACGATTTGCCGAACCGCTGTGCCTTTTCGAACCATGCGCCCGATGAAGCGCCGCTAAACATTTGCATCATTTTTTCATCTCTCCGATTAATGATGAAAATTTTTATCACATTTAATATAGACAATGAAAATTATCATCAAAATCCAGGAAGCCGATCATACTTTTTTAAAATGACTGGCATCTCTCCCCTGCTTTCCGCCACACTATCAACAGAGAAACGCATTAAGGATTTTGCATGTCAGAAAATGAAAACCTGCTGCTGAGATTGCGCCAGGGCGTTGACGGATATAGCCGAACACAGCAGAAGCTGGGAGAGTTTGTGCTCAGCGATCCGGCAAAAGTTGTCTATCTGACGATTACCGAACTGGCGCGTGAAAGCGACACCAGCGAGGCGAGCGTCACACGTCTGTGCCGCGCACTTGGGTGTAAGGGTTATAACGAATTCAAAATGGCGCTGGCACTCGATCTCCAGCAAGGACAGCCGGTAGAGCACAGCGGGGATGAAATTGACAATGTGGTCAATGAATCCGTACAAGCGTTGCAGGACACAGCAAAATTACTCGACAGGACATTACTGGAATCCGCCGCTTTGGCACTGCATCAGGCCCAGTCGGTACAGATTTATGGCGTAGCGGCCAGCGCTATTCTGGGGGAGTATTTACATTACAAACTCCTGCGCCTCGGCAAACCTGCACAATTGTTCAGTGACATGCATCGTGCAGCCATGAACGCCACAACGCTTAACAAAGACACGCTGGTGGTAGCGATTTCCAGTTCAGGTTCGACGCGCGATCTACTGCATGTCGTTAAACTGGCGCGTAAGCAAGGCGTGCGCGTACTGGCGTTAAGTAATACGCCGCGCAGCCCGTTGGCTTCGCTGAGCGATATTCAACTGGTCGCAGCCAAACCAGAAGGTCCGTTGAGTGCTGGCGCGCTAAACGCCAAGGTGGGAGTGATGCTGTTGGTAGAGCTACTGACTACGTCGCTGATTGCTCTGGATGAAAAGTACAGTGATGTGAGCCAGCAAACCGCCAGCGCAACCCTTCCTCTACTGCTTTAAGGGCATAAAAAAACCCGCCGCAGCGGGTTTTTACGTTAAGAGTTAAAGAACTGGATTACGCCTGACCTTTGATCTCTTTACGACCGTTGTACGGTGCTTGTTCACCCAGAGCTTCTTCGATACGAATCAGCTGGTTGTACTTAGCAACGCGGTCAGAACGGCTCATAGAACCAGTTTTGATCTGGCCTGCAGCGGTACCAACAGCCAGGTCAGCGATGGTAGCGTCTTCAGTTTCGCCAGAACGGTGAGAGATGACAGCGGTGTAGCCAGCGTCTTTCGCCATTTTGATCGCAGCCAGAGTTTCGGTCAGAGAACCGATCTGGTTGAATTTGATCAGGATGGAGTTAACGATGCCTTTTTCGATGCCTTCTTTCAGGATCTTGGTGTTAGTTACGAACAGATCGTCACCAACCAGCTGGATTTTGTCGCCCAGTACTTTAGTCTGGTATGCGAAACCGTCCCAGTCAGACTCGTCCAGACCATCTTCGATGGACACGATCGGGTACTGTTTGGTCAGTTCTTCCAGGAAATGAGTGAATTCTTCGGAGGTGAATGCTTTGTTGCCTTCGCCAGCCAGAACGTATTTACCGTCTTTGTAGAATTCAGAAGCTGCACAGTCCATCGCCAGGGTGATGTCTTTGCCCAGCTCGTAGCCAGCTGCTTTAACCGCTTCAGCGATTACAGCCAGAGCTTCAGCGTTGGAACCCAGGTTCGGCGCGTAGCCACCTTCGTCACCAACTGCAGTGTTCATACCTTTAGCTTTCAGAACTTTAGCCAGGTTGTGGAACACTTCAGAACCCATACGAACGGCTTCTTTCAGAGTCTTAGCGCCAACCGGCTGAATCATGAATTCCTGGATGTCGACGTTGTTGTCAGCGTGCTCACCACCGTTGATGATGTTCATCATCGGAACCGGCATGGAGTATTTACCCGGAGTACCGTTCAGTTCAGCGATGTGTGCATACAGCGGCAGGCCTTTTGCAGCTGCTGCTGCTTTGGCGTTCGCCAGGGACACAGCCAGGATGGCGTTTGCACCGAAGTTGGATTTGTTTTCAGTACCGTCCAGATCGATCATGATCTTGTCGATGCCAGCCTGATCTTTAGCATCTTTACCCAGCAGAGCCTGAGCAATTGGGCCGTTAACAGCTGCAACAGCTTTCAGTACGCCTTTACCCATGAAACGGGATTTGTCGCCATCGCGCAGTTCCAGTGCTTCGCGGGAACCAGTAGAAGCACCTGACGGAGCTGCTGCCATACCAACGAAACCACCTTCCAGGTGTACTTCGGCTTCAACAGTCGGGTTACCACGGGAGTCGATGATTTCACGACCGATGATTTTAACGATTTTGGACATTAGATTTTCCTCAGTACAAGTTAAACTAAAACTCCAGACAAACAATGCACCCTAATGGGTGCATTGCCGTTCTAACTTATTTACTTCTTACTTCGCCTGACGCTTCTGATGTTCACTGGCGGCTTTCACAAAGCCGGCAAACAGCGGGTGCCCATCACGTGGCGTGGAAGTAAATTCCGGGTGGAACTGACAGGCCACGAACCACGGATGATTCGGTACCTCAATGATCTCGACCAACTGATCATCACCGGAACGGCCTGCAATACGCAGACCCGCAGCTTCAATCTGTTTCAACAGCATATTGTTGACTTCATAACGGTGGCGATGGCGTTCAACAATTGTCGGCGCGCCGTACAGTTGACGAACCAGGCTATCGTCGCTCAACTGACACTGCTGCGCGCCAAGGCGCATTGTGCCGCCCAGATCGCTCTTCTCTGTACGGACTTCGACGTTGCCGTCTTCATCGCGCCATTCGGTAATCAGGGCCACCACCGGGTACTTACAGTCTGGCACAAATTCCGTGGAGTTGGCGTTGTCCATACCCACTACGTTACGTGCAAACTCAATCAACGCAACCTGCATACCCAGGCAAATGCCCAGATAAGGAATATTGTTCTCACGCGCAAAACGCGCCGTCGCGATTTTACCTTCAACACCGCGGTAGCCGAAGCCGCCAGGGATCAGGATTGCATCAAGACCTTTCAGGATCTCAACGCCACGCGTTTCGACATCTTGCGAATCGATCAGCTTGATGTTGACGGTGACACGATTCTTCAGACCACCGTGCTTCAGCGCTTCGATAACTGACTTATAGGCATCCGGCAGTTCAATGTACTTGCCGACCATACCGATAGTCACTTCGCCTGCCGGATTCGCTTCTTCGTAGATAACCTGTTCCCATTCTGACAGATTAGCTTCCGGACAGTTCAAGCTGAATCGTTTACAAATATAATCGTCAAGGCCCTGAGATTTCAACAGGCCCGGGATTTTATAGATGGAATCGACATCTTTCAGAGAAATCACCGCTTTTTCCGGAACGTTACAGAACAATGCAATTTTTGCACGTTCATTAGCCGGAACTGCGCGATCGGAGCGGCAAATCAGGATATCTGGCTGAATACCGATAGAAAGCAGCTCTTTTACAGAGTGCTGAGTCGGTTTAGTTTTGACTTCACCTGCCGCCGCCATGTACGGAACCAGCGTCAGATGCATAAACAGCGTGTGCTCACGGCCAATTTCTACGGCCATCTGGCGAATCGCTTCAAGGAACGGCAGAGATTCGATATCCCCAACGGTTCCGCCGATTTCGACCAGAACAACATCATGACCTTCACCGCCTTCCAGAACGCGCTCTTTAATGGCATTCGTGATGTGCGGGATAACCTGAACTGTTGCGCCCAGGTAGTCGCCACGGCGTTCTTTACGCAGAACGTCGGAGTAGATACGACCCGTAGTGAAGTTGTTGCGGCGGCTCATTTTGGTACGAATGAAACGCTCATAGTGACCCAGGTCCAGGTCGGTTTCAGCGCCGTCTTCGGTAACGAACACTTCCCCGTGTTGGATTGGGCTCATAGTACCTGGATCGACGTTGATGTACGGATCCAGTTTCATCATGGTTACATTGAGGCCACGGGCTTCAAGAATGGCTGCCAGGGAGGCTGCGGCAATGCCTTTTCCCAGAGAGGATACGACCCCGCCGGTCACAAAAATATAGTTCGTTGTCATGCTGGACCTGAGAAGTTAGGGTGAAACGATGGAATTACCAAGACGGGAAAGTAGTATACCCGAACATGACGAGCGCCACAAACTTTCATTATTCCTCCTCTTCACCAGGCTCACATTAACATCGGGAGTGAGAAAATAGCCCCTTTGGGGTAAATGTTTTTGACGTAAATCAAGCGCTTGTTATTTAAAAAATCACACAAATCGCCCTTGACCGACGAAATCCCTTAGAGATCAATTTCCTGCCGTTTTACCTGTTGCCAGACTTCTTCCATAGTTTCCAGATCAACACCAGTCATTTCCAGACCGCGCGAAGCCACAATTCGCTCAACTTCACGAAAACGCCGCTCAAACTTCTCGTTCGCTTTCTGCAATGCGGTCTCTGCTTTAGTGCCTAAATGCCGGGCCATATTGACCGTAGCAAACAGCAGATCGCCCATTTCCTCCTCCAGTTTAGCCTGGTCGACAACAGCCTGCTTAGCCTCAAACATGACTTCGTCGATCTCTTCGTAAACCTTGTCGACAACCGGTCCTAATGTTTTCCAGTCGAAGCCAACATTTGAGCAGCGTTTCTGGATTTTTTGGGCGCGCATTAATGCCGGTAAACTGCGGGGAATATCGTCGAGTGCGGAATGCTGTGCCTTCTGGGCGCGTTCTTCACTTTTGATTTTTTCCCAGCGGGTCAAAACCTCAGTACTGTTACTGGCAGAAACATCAGCAAAAACATGTGGATGACGGCGTTCAAGCTTATCGCTTATCGCAGCACAAATATCATCAAAGTTGAAGCGTCCTTCTTCCTGCGCCATCTGGGCGTAAAACACCACCTGGAACAGCAGGTCGCCCAGCTCTCCGCGCAGGTCGTCAAAGTCTTCACGCGCAATCGCGTCCAGCACTTCATAGGTTTCTTCGAGAGTGTAAGGAGCAATAGTGGAGAATGTCTGCTCTTTGTCCCACGGACAGCCGTTTTCCGGGTCGCGCAGGCGCTGCATAATACCGAGCAGTCGGTCGATTTGATTCATTGGAATGTCCTGAAATTTCAATATAGTAGACCGGATAACGCGACAACCTACATCCAGCAACATAGCAATGCCTGATGGCAACGCTAACGCGTCTTATCAGGCCTACAAGGTTATCCGACCTACAAAATCATTAATTACCGTGCAAGCGACGTGCGTCGATCACATCCGGTACCTGGTTCAGCTTGCCGAGCACGCGCCCGAGCACCTGCAGGTTATAAATTTCGATGGTCATATCGATGGTGGCCAGCTGTTGTTTGGTATCACTTCGGCTGGCAACTCCCAGCACGTTCACCTTCTCGTTGGCGAGGATCGTGGTGATATCACGTAACAAGCCGCTGCGATCGTTGGCCTGGACGCGAACCACCAGCGAATACCCTGCCGAGTAGCTTTCGCCCCAGACCGCATCAACAATACGTTCCGGCGCATGGGAGCGCAGCTCAGCCAGCTGTTCACAATCCGCCCGGTGCACGGAAATACCGCGTCCCTGGGTAATAAACCCGACAATCTCATCGCCTGGAATCGGCTGGCAGCAGCGGGCGATGTGGTGCATCAGGTTACCTACCCCTTCCACCACCACACGACCGTCGTCTTTACGACGACTCTGCGGTGCCTGCGTTTTCTGCTGAAGCTGTTTCAGTGCGGCGGCATCCTGTTCGGCAGCGCTTGGCTTATTAAACTGCGCCTGCAGGAAGTTCACCATTTGGTTGAGGCGGATGTCTCCCCCACCAATCGCCGCCAGCAACTCGTCCAGCTCATTGAAGCTGTAGCGCGGTAGCAGGTGTTTTTCCGCCTCTTTCAGGCTGATGCCTAAATGCGCCAGCTCATCGTCGAGGATCTGGCGACCTGCAAGGATGTTCTTATCACGGTCCTGTTTACGGAACCAGGCGTGGATCTTCGAACGCCCACGACTGGTGGTTACGTAGCCAAGGTTAGGGTTCAACCAGTCGCGGCTTGGGTTTGGCTGTTTCTGGGTGATAATTTCAATTTGATCGCCCATCTGCAGCTGGTAGGTAAACGGTACAATGCGCCCACCAATTTTCGCGCCAATGCATCGATGCCCCACATCGCTATGAATGTGGTAAGCAAAATCGAGCGGCGTGGAGCCCGCAGGTAAGTCTACAACGTCGCCTTTTGGCGTAAAGACGTACACGCGGTCATCAAAGACCTGGCTACGGACTTCATCCAGCATTTCACCGGAATCCGCCATCTCTTCCTGCCAGGCAATCAGCTTACGCAGCCACGCAATGCGATCTTCATGACCAGAACGCGCCGCGCCTGAAGCGGTACCCTCTTTGTACTTCCAGTGCGCCGCGACGCCCAGTTCGGCATCTTCGTGCATCTGTTTGGTACGGATCTGAATTTCGATGGTTTTCCCGCCCGGCCCCAGCACAACCGTATGGATTGACTGGTAGCCATTGGGTTTCGGATTAGCAACGTAATCATCGAACTCATCCGGCAGATGGCGATAGTGAGTATGTACTATCCCGAGTGCGGCATAGCAATCCTGTAAACGCTCTGCCACGATACGCACTGCGCGTACATCGAACAGTTCATCGAAGGCTAACTGCTTTTTCTGCATTTTGCGCCAGATACTGTAGATATGCTTCGGACGTCCGTACACCTCAGCTTTGACGCCTTCCGTTTTCATCTCTGAGCGCAAATGACCGACGAACTCATCAATATAATGTTCCCTGTCGATACGTCGTTCATGCAGCAGCTTGGCTATGCGTTTGTATTCAGCCGGGTGCAGATAACGGAAGCAATAATCTTCCAGCTCCCATTTTAATTGCCCGATTCCCAAACGGTTGGCCAGCGGCGCATAAATATTGGTGCACTCTTTTGCCGCCAGAACGCGTTCATCTTCCGGCGCGTCTTTCACTTCACGCAGATGGGCAATCCGCTCTGCCAACTTGATGACCACACAGCGGAAGTCATCTACCATTGCCAGCAGCATGCGGCGGACGTTATCGACCTGCTCGGAAGAAACTGAATCGGTATGCGTGGCTTTAAGCTGGCGTATCGCCGCCATATCACGCACACCGTGGATAAGATGAACAATAGATTTGCCCACGCTCTCGCGCAGGATGTCTTCACTGACCACGTTGGCATCAGCCAGAGGGAACAGCATTGCTGCACGCAGCGTGTCGATATCCATGCTCAACATAGAGAGAATTTCTACCATCTCCACGCCACGCCACAGCAGCAGATCCGCATCCGGATGCCCCTGTGTCTGCTGGAGGCAGTACGCCCAGGTTTCGGCTAAGCGTTCACACGACTGCTGGCTGGAGATCCCCAGACTCGCGATCCATTTCTTTGGATCAAACTCACCAGCTTTATTTATATGTGCACTTCTTACCGCAACCATTGTCCTCTCCTTAAGGGGCCAGGCCTGTCGAAGTCGACAAGCCCTACCCATTGTCTTTCATGCTGCATTACAACCCGAAATCCAATGGGTACAAAATTCATTACAAACGCTCAAACAGGACCATTGATTCCAGGTGTCCAGTGTGCGGAAACATATCGAGCATCGCCAGTCGCCGTATGGCGTATCCAGCGTTGAGCAAAGCATCGCTGTCACGAGCCAGCGTTGCTGGGTTACAGGATACATAAACAACGCGTATAGGTTCTAATTTTATAATATGTTGCATCACACCTGCAGCCCCCGCACGCGCAGGATCGAGCAATACTTTGTCGAATCCGTTTTTCGCCCACGGCTGTCGGGTAACATCTTCCTCAAGGTTTTCATGAAAGAATGTCACATTGTGTAATCCGTTATTCAGCGCGTTTTCTCGGCCTTTTTCCACCAACGCAGGAACACCTTCCACACCAACCACGCTTGCTGCCCGAGTTGCCAGCGGTAGGGTAAAATTGCCCATGCCACAGAACAAATCGAGTACACGATCTTCAGGTTGTACATCGAGCCATTCCAGCGCACGGGCGACCATTTGTTGGTTTACCCCTTCATTGACCTGAATAAAATCGCGCGGGCTGAAGGTTAACCGTAGTCCATTTGAGTCATACCAGGGCGATTCTTCTGATATTGATTCCAGTATCTCGCTTTGCGGGGCCAGAAACAAAGACAGACCCTGAGAATGCGAAAAGCATTCCAGTTTTTCTTTATCCGCAGCACTCAATGGCGCCGTGTGGCGCAAAATCATCAGGGTTCCGCTTCCCGCCTGTACCAGCTCAACATGGCCTAGATGGCGTAACCCTTGCAGACTTTCCAGACACGCTCTGAGATGGGGCAATAACGCCTCAAGCTGGGGCACCAAAATAGGGCATTGTTTGACATCGATAATGTCGCTGGAACCGGATTTGCGAAACCCCATCTGCAATTTTTGTTCTTTTGGCCGATAGTTCAGGCTCAAACGTGCGCGACGACGATAGCCCCACGGGGCATCAGCTATAACATCCGACACCTCACATTTCATTAAACGCGACAACGCCGCGCTTTTGCTACGCTGCTGCAATGAGATGCTGGCATGCTGCTGCTGGCAACCGCCGCACACGCCAAAATGCGGGCAACGTGGCACTTCACGCTGTGGGCTGTCGTTTAAACGTCGTTTTACTTGCGCGCGGGCAAACTGTTTTTTATCTTCGGTAATCACCACCTCGGCGCTTTCCTGGGGTAGCAATTCCGGTATAAACAACGCCTTTCCGTTATGGCGAGCGACGCCCTGACCAAAAGGATCGAGGTCATTGACGGTAACGGTTATGATCTGACGCGTCGTCACGCGTCGTTTTGCAGAGTAGAATTGCGCCATCGACGAGATATTTCTCTATTTAACAGTGTGACCCTAATTGTCCCATAACGGAACTCCATGACCAACTACAGCCTGCGCGCACGCATGATGATTCTGATCCTGGCCCCGACCGTCCTGATAGGTTTGTTGCTCAGTATCTTTTTTGTTGTGCATCGCTATAACGACTTGCAGCGTCAACTGGAAGATGCTGGTGCCAGCATCATTGAACCACTCGCGGTCTCCAGCGAATATGGCATGAACCTGCAAAACAGGGAATCCATCGGCCAGCTTATCAGCGTGCTGCATCGTCGCCATTCCGATATCGTGCGGGCAATTTCTGTTTATGACGAAAATAACCGACTGTTCGTCACCTCTAATTTTCATCTCGATCCGTCTGAAATGCAGTTGGCGACCGGTTCACCGTTTCCCCGTAAGCTGAGCGTCACCCGGCACGGGGATATCATGATCCTGCGAACCCCTATTATATCGGAAAGCTATTCACCGGATGAATCCGCCGTAAGCGACGCCAAAAACACCAAAAATATGCTGGGGTATGTGGCGCTTGAGCTGGACCTTAAGTCCGTACGATTGCAGCAGTACAAAGAGATCTTTATCTCCAGCGTAATGATGCTGTTTTGTATTGGTATCGCGTTAATTTTCGGCTGGCGTCTTATGCGCGACGTGACCGGCCCGATTCGCAATATGGTGAATACCGTTGACCGAATACGTAGAGGACAGCTCGACAGCCGCGTGGAAGGTTTCATGCTGGGCGAGCTGGATATGCTTAAAAATGGCATCAACTCGATGGCAATGTCTCTCGCGGCTTACCATGAAGAGATGCAGCACAACATCGATCAGGCCACCTCTGACCTGCGCGAAACGCTGGAGCAGATGGAAATCCAGAACGTCGAGCTGGATCTGGCGAAGAAACGCGCCCAGGAAGCGGCACGTATTAAGTCTGAGTTTCTGGCAAACATGTCCCACGAGCTGCGAACACCGCTGAATGGCGTGATTGGCTTCACCCGTCTGACGCTAAAAACCGAACTCAACACCACACAGCGCGATCACCTGAATACCATTGAACGCTCAGCTAACAATCTGCTGGCCATCATCAATGATGTACTCGACTTCTCCAAACTTGAGGCGGGCAAGCTGATTCTGGAAAGCATTCCGTTCCCGCTGCGCAGCACGCTGGATGATGTCGTCACACTGTTAGCACATTCATCCCATGATAAAGGGCTTGAGCTGACGCTGAATATTAAGAATGACGTACCGGACAACGTCATCGGTGACCCGTTGCGTTTACAGCAGGTGATCACCAATCTGGTCGGCAATGCCATCAAATTTACCGAAGGCGGCAACATCGACATCCTGGTCGAGAAGCGAGCCCTTAGTAACACGAAAGTGCAAATTGAAGTACAAATCCGCGATACCGGGATCGGTATTC
The DNA here is from genome assembly GCF_030332945.1 of Citrobacter sp. Cpo037. NCBI lineage: Bacteria > Pseudomonadati > Pseudomonadota > Gammaproteobacteria > Enterobacterales > Enterobacteriaceae > Citrobacter > Citrobacter sp. Cpo037. Next base: position 96,704 of record NZ_JAOWGW010000050.1, on the reverse strand, counting down.
CTGAGCGCGATCAATCCCGTCTGTTCCAGGCCTTCCGCCAGGCGGATGCCAGTATTTCCCGGCGTCATGGCGGAACCGGGCTAGGCCTGGTCATTACGCAAAAACTGGTCAACGAAATGGGTGGGGATATCTCCTTCCACAGCCAGCCGAACCGGGGCTCCACGTTCTGGTTCCATATCAGCCTCGATCTTAACCCTAATGTTCTCGTTGACCGCTCAACCACGCTCTGCCTGGCCGGTAAACGACTGGCCTACGTCGAACCTAACGCCACCGCCGCACAATGCACGTTAGATATATTGAGTGAAACACCGCTGGAGGTGATTTACAGCCCTTCATTCTCCGGGCTGCCGAAGGATCACTACGATATTCTGCTGCTCGGCATTCCGGTCACTTTACGCGAACCGCTCACCATGCAGCATGAGCGGCTGGCAAGCGCAGCGGCGATGACCGACTTTTTGTTACTGGCCCTCCCTTGCCATGCGCAGATTAACGCCGAGAAGTTAAAACAGGGCGGCGCGGCGGCGTGTCTGTTGAAACCGCTCACCTCAACCCGCTTACTGCCTGCGCTGACAGAGTATTGTCAGCTGAACCACAGCGCGGATCCGCTGCTGGTAGACGAGAGCAAAATCGCGATGACCGTCATGGCGGTGGACGACAACCCGGCGAACCTCAAGCTGATTGGCGCATTGCTGGAAGATAAGGTACAGCACGTCGTGCTCTGCGACAGCGGGCATCAGGCGGTGGATCGCGCCAGACAAATGCAATTTGATCTTATCCTGATGGATATTCAGATGCCTGATATGGACGGCATTCGCGCTTGTGAACTTATCCACCAGCTTCCTCATCAACAGCAGACACCTGTCATTGCGGTCACCGCACACGCCATGGCCGGGCAGAAAGAGAAGCTGCTCAGCGCCGGGATGAACGATTACCTGGCGAAGCCTATCGAAGAAGATAAGCTGCATAATCTGCTGTTACGTTACAAACCGGGTGCAAGCACATCGCTGCGGGCACTCACCGCAGAACCTCTTGAGCCAGTCGTCAATCCGAACACGACGCTCGACTGGCAACTGGCATTAAGGCAAGCCGCGGGTAAGAACGATTTGGCGCGGGATATGCTGCAAATGCTGATCGATTTTCTGCCTGAGGTGCGTAACAAAATCGAAGAGCAACTGGTCGGAGAGAACCCCGAAGGGCTAGTGGATATGATTCACAAGCTGCACGGCAGTTGCGGTTATAGTGGTGTCCCCCGCATGAAAAACCTGTGTCAGCTCATTGAACAACAGCTACGCAGTGGAACCAAAGAAGAAGAGCTGGAACCTGAGTTTTTAGAGCTTCTGGATGAGATGGACAACGTTGCACGCGAAGCAAAGAAGCTGTTGGGGTAATATTTGCCGGAAGGCGGCGTGACCGCCTTATCCGGTCTACAGGTTTCGCTGTTTACCGTAGGCACGATAAGCGTCGCGCATCGGGCACATCGCCGAATGCGGCGTAAACGCCCTACAACTCAGCGTAATTGCTGCCCTGCTTTAAGCGTTGCGGCTACGTTTCGCGCCGTTATTCGTACGTTGTCGCTCGCGTTCTTCAGCGCCTCATCCAGGGTACAAATGGAGTAGATGACGCTGAAAACCGCATCCAGCCCATGCTCATGGACCACACCGACATCGGCCGTCAGGCTACCTGCGATACCGATAACCGGCTTGTTGTAACGTTTTGCGACCTTCGCCACGCCAACCGGAACCTTACCGTGAATAGTCTGACTATCAATGCGCCCTTCACCCGTGACCACTAAATCCGCATCCGCAACGCAGGCATCAAGGTGTAACGCATCGGTCACTATCTCAATACCGCAGCGTAACTGTGCGCCGCAAAACGCATACAGCGCCGCCCCCATACCACCAGCCGCACCACCACCGGCCAGATCCAGCACGTTGACGCCCAGATCGCGGGCAATGAGTTGCGCATAGTGCGTGAGCGCCCGATCCAGGCGGGTAATCATCTCCGGCGTCGCCCCTTTTTGCGGACCAAAAACCGCAGATGCGCCCTTTTTTCCAGTCAACGGGTTGGTCACATCGCAAGCAACTTCAATACGGCACCCGGCAAGACGGCTGTCTAACTGAGAAATATCAATCCGGGACAGAGATTCCAGACCGATTCCGCCTTGCGCAATTTCGTTATTTTGCGCATCCAGCAGTTTTGCTCCCAGCGCTTGCGCCATCCCGGCACCGCCATCATTGGTGGCGCTACCGCCAATCCCAATGATGATATGTTCAACGCCAGCGTCCAGCGCATGACGGATTAACTCCCCGGTTCCCCAGGATGTCGTTTTCAGCGGATCGCGTAACCCCACAGGAACCTGTTCCAGTCCGCTGGCGGCCGCCATTTCGATAAACGCCGAGCGCTCATCACCAGATAAACCATAAAATGCCTGAATTGTGTTGCCCAAAGGGCCGGTAACATCAACATGCACAAGGTGACCTTGCGTTGCGGCAACCATCGCTTCGACCGTTCCTTCACCGCCATCTGCAACCGGAATCTTCACGTAATCCGCATCGGGCCAGATCTCACGAAACCCCTGCTCTATAGCCGTTGCCACCTCAAGCGCACTCAAACTTTCCTTATAGGAATCTGGTGCGATTACTATTTTCATAAAGCATCCTTACGCATGTTGACTATGTTAAGCATACACCAGGAGCAAAACCGCTCACTCTATAGGAGCGGTCCTGGATCACTTAGCGAACCATGCACGGACGCTTATTATCAAACGTCCAGTTCGGGATAAGATACTGCATACCCATCGCATCATCACGCGCACCCAGTCCATGTTGCTGGTACAGTTCATGCGCTTTCATGACCTGATCCATATCCAGCTCCACGCCCAGACCCGGTTTTGCCGGAACCTGCACCATGCCGCCTTTGATTTCAAACGGCTCTTTGGTCAAGCGCTGATTGCCTTCCTGCCAGATCCAGTGGGTATCGATAGCGGTTATTTTACCCGGAGCCGCCGCCGCAACATGCGTAAACATCGCCAGCGAAATATCAAAGTGGTTGTTAGAGTGCGATCCCCAGGTCAGCCCGAACTCATGGCACATCTGCGCCACACGGACAGAACCCTGCATGGTCCAGAAGTGCGGGTCCGCCAGTGGGATATCAACAGACTGCAACGACAGCGTATGCCCCATCTGACGCCAGTCGGTGGCGATCATGTTGGTGGCGGTCGGCAGACCGGTGGCGCGGCGGAACTCCGCCATCACTTCACGACCAGAGAAGCCCTGCTCGGCACCGCACGGATCTTCCGCATAGGCCAGAGAACCCTTCAGATATTTGCCGATCTTAATCGCTTCATTTAGCGACCACGCGCCGTTCGGATCCAGCGTGACGCGGGCCTGCGGGAAGCGCTTCGCCAGCGCAACGATAGATTCTGCTTCCTCTTCCCCGGCCAGCACGCCGCCTTTCAGTTTAAAATCATTAAAACCATACTTCTCATATGCGGCTTCCGCCAGGCGCACTACCGCATCCGGGGTCATCGCTTCTTCATGACGCAGACGATACCAGTCGCATTTCTCATCCGGCTGACTCTGGTACGGCAGCGGCGTTGCCTTACGGTTACCCACAAAGAACAGGTAACCCAACATTTCAACTTCGCTACGCTGCTGGCCATCCCCCAGCAAAGAGGCGACGTTTACGCCCAAATGCTGACCTAACAGATCCAACATGGCCGCTTCGATCCCAGTAACCACATGAATAGTGGTACGTAAATCGAAGGTCTGCAAACCGCGACCGCCCGCATCACGATCGGCAAAAGTATTGCGTACCGCATTCAGCACGTTTTTGTATTCACCTAACGTTTTACCTACCACCAACGGGATCGCATCTTCCAGCGTTTTGCGGATTTTTTCGCCGCCGGGAATTTCACCCACGCCGGTATGACCGGAGTTATCTTTAATAATCACAATATTGCGCGTGAAGAACGGAGCATGTGCGCCGCTCAGGTTCATCAGCATGCTGTCATGACCCGCAACCGGAATAACCTGCATAGAGGTAACCAATGGGGTAGAAAATTGTGCGCTCATAATTAAGTCCTTATTCAAAATTAGTGGCGGCCGAAAACGGGACGTTTACGGTCAAAAGTCCATCCGGGGATCAGATACTGCATTGGGCCTGCGTCATTACGCGCGCCACCGGGCAGCGCCTTATAGGCTTCATGCGCTTTCTGTACCTGATCCCAGTCCAGTTCCACGCCCAGACCGGGCGCATCGGGTACCGAAATTTTTCCGTTTTTAATCTCCAGCGGATTTTTGGTCAGGCGGCAATCGCCCTCCTGCCAGATCCAGTGGGTATCAATAGCCGTTGGATTACCCGGTGCAGCCGCACCAACGTGGGTGAACATCGCCAGGGAAATATCAAAATGATTGTTAGAATGGCAGCCCCAGGTCAGGCCCCAGTCGTCGCATAACTGTGCCACGCGTACCGCGCCAGAAAGGGTCCAGAAGTGCGGATCGGCCAGCGGAATATCTACTGAATTCAGCATCACAGCATGGCCCATTTCACGCCAGTTGGTGGCTATCATGTTCGTTGCTACCGGCAGACCGGTTGCACGGCGGAACTCGGCCATCACTTCGCGGCCAGAAAAACCCTGTTCGGCGCCGCATGGATCTTCGGCGTAGGTCAGAACATCGTTCAGCCCTTTACACAGGGAGATGGCTTCATCCAGCAGCCAGGCACCGTTGGGATCAACCGTAATACGTGCATCCGGGAAGCATTTTTTCAGCGCACGAGCGGTGTCGATTTCCTGCTCGCCAGGCAGTACACCACCCTTGAGTTTGAAATCTTTAAAGCCGTAGCGATCCTGCGAAGCCTGAGCCAGACGTACCACAGCCTCACTATTCATCGCTTGCTGATGACGCAGGTGATACCACTCATGGTTTCCCGGCGTGCTTTCCAGATACGGTAAATCGGTCTTTGTGCGATCGCCCACGTAGAACAGATAGCCGAGTACGGTGACCGCATCGCGCTGCTTGCCCGGCCCTAACAGTTCACAAACCGGCACGTTCAGCGCCTTACCCAGCAGGTCGAGCAATGCGGCTTCCAGCGCCGCTACCGCATTGACCCGTAGTTCAAAGGTCCAGGCGCCTTTGCCAAAGGTGTCAAAATCAGCGGCCTGGTTGCCTTTATGCACCTGCTGCACCACCTTATTCAGGCGCGCGACTCCCTGGCCCAACACCTGCGGAATCGCATCCACCAGCGTCTGATAAATCACTTCGCCACCTGGCGCTTCACCGACACCGGTGTTTCCGGCATTATCGGTGAGCACCACGATATTACGAGTAAAGTATGCGTTATGCGCGCCGCCAATATTGAGCAGCATGCTGTCATGACCGGCCACCGGGATGACCTTCATATCGGTAATAACGGGACTTGATTGTGTTGTCATCATCATTGTCCTGCGACAGGTTTCAGTTCGATACGTTTAATATCGCCCACCAGCACCAGATAGCTCACCACCGCAATCAGCGCATGTACCCCGACGTAAATCAACGCGCCGTTAAATGAGCCGGTGGTCCCTACGATATAGCCGATAGCAATTGGCGTGACGATGCCGGAGATGTTGCCAAACATGTTGAACAAACCGCCGCTCAGACCGCTGATTTCTTTAGGTGCGGTATCAGCCATCACCGCCCAGCCCAGCGCACCGATACCTTTGCCGAAGAAGGCCAGCGCCATAAAGCCGATGATCATCCACTCCACATTGACGTAGTTACAGAACACCATCACCATCGACAGCAGCATACCGAGTACGATTGGCGTTTTACGGGCGATATTCAGCGAACCGGTACGGCGCATCAACCAGTCGGAAATAATGCCGCCGAGCACGCCGCCGGCGAATCCGCAAATGGCCGGAACCGAAGCAACAAAGCCAGCTTTCAAAATCGACATACCGCGAGCCTGCACCAGATAAACCGGGAACCAGGTGATAAAGAAGTAGGTCAGCGCGTTAATGCAGTACTGGCCGATGTAAATCCCGATCATCATCCGTGAACCCAGCAGCTGTTTGATTTGCCCCCACTTCACGCTAAACGGCACTTTAGTTTTGGCTGCCGCCTGATCCATGTTGATCAGCGCCCCACCTTCGGCAATGTACTCCAGCTCTTTTTGGTTTACGCCCGGGTGCTGGTTCGGTTCATGAATCACCTTCAGCCAGACGAAGCTTATAATGATCCCGAGGCCGCCCATAAAAAAGAACACATGCGACCAGCCCACTTCATGGGTCAGCCAACCCATGATTGGCGCGAAGATAACGGTGGCAAAGTATTGCGCAGAGTTAAAGATAGCGACCGCCGTGCCCCTTTCCTGTGCCGGGAACCACGCCGCCACAATACGACTGTTGCCGGGGAAGGAGGGCGCTTCAGCTAAACCGACGAGGAAACGCAGAGTAAACAGCGCAACGATAATGCCGAAACCACTGAAGATATCGACAAAACCCTGCAACAGGGTAAACATGGACCAAATAAAGATGGACCAGAAATAAACGCGTTTTGAACCAAAGCGGTCGAGCAACCAGCCGCCAGGAATCTGGCCGATAACATAGGCCCATGAGAAAGCGGAGAATACATACCCCATCCCTACCGCATCCAGACCAATGTCTTTGGCCATCTCCGAACCGGCAATGGATAAGGTGGCGCGATCGCCGTAGTTGAAGGATGTGACGATAAACAGCATCACCACTATCCAGTAGCGAGCGTTAGTGCGTTTTTCCGCGCTGCTCGACGCCTGACTTAATGAACTCATTGTTGCACTCCTGAATCCTGGCTTTCGCCAGTTCATTCTGTACAGCACCTGTAGGGTGATCAGAATGAGAGGTTAGTGTGTGGCAGTGTTGGTACAGCTCAGGGCCGTTTTATTCTGACTCGCTGCCATTCCGGGAACTGACGGGAAAAGTATATGAAGGAGTGCCACTTGCCCTCACCGTGCATGAACACAACATTAGGGAGGCAGTGAGAAGTTGTTTGGGGCATAAGCCCAAAGTAGTGGAAGTTAGTTCACGTAATTGGGGTTTTATTGCCGGGTGGCGGCTTCGCCTGGCCCGGCTTGCGGTTCAAATGGGGGTTGCAGCCCGTACGGGCGAGGGAGTTACTTAAGCAAGGTTCCCCAGTTTTCTACCCAGGGATTGGATTCGCTTTCCGGTTCAGGATGCTCGCTGGCATCAATCAGCAGCATTTCTCCTACACGGTGGGCGCTTTGTTCCTGCAACAAGGCATCGAACTGTTTGCCGCCATTGCAGAAATTAACGTAGCTACTGTCGCCCAGCCCAATTACCCCGTAATGCAGATTTGGCTGGAAACCGAGATTATCTTTGATCCCTTGAAACAGCGGCACGATGCTATCCGGCAGATCGCCCTGCCCGGTCGTGGAAGTCACCACCAGTACATATTTATCCTGATATGCCTGCCAGTCGCTAAGCTCCGGATCTTCGAACACCGTAGCTTTATGACCCTGCGCCGTCAAAATAGCTTCGGCCTCTTCGGCAACCAGCAGCGCGTTTCCGTACATCGTGCCGACAAAAATTCCAATTTCCGCCATAACCGTAATCTCCTGGGACTTAAGAATCTATCTGCTCATCCTGACCTGACAGCCCGCTGAACTCAACCCTTTCATTCTCAGAGAGAAGTCCACGCCAGCCAAACTGTGATAACGCCTGCATCCAGACGTCATCCAGCCCGGCGCGAATAACCAGCGGTTCGCCGGTGAAAGGATGGGTCAGCGCAAGCTGGCTGGCATGCAGCATCAATCTCTGGCAACCGAAATGCTCCGCGGCGCTGCGGTTTTGCCGCAAATCACCATGCTTGCTGTCGCCGATAATCGGATGGCGCAAGTGCGCCAGATGGCGTCTGAGCTGGTGCTTGCGACCGGTTTTAGGGTCCAGCTCCACCAGCCCGTAACGGGTAGTCGGATAACGCCCGGTCGCTACCGGCATTTCTACCGTTGCCAGGCCACGATAATGGGTGACAGCAGGCTGCGGGCCTTTATCATCGCGGGCAAACTTATCGGCAATCTTATCCAGCTCTTCGACCAGCGGGTAATCCAGCACGGCATCATCCATCAGCCAGCCACGCACAATCGCATGATAGCGTTTCTGAATTTGATGATGTTCAAACTGCTGGGACAGTAAACGCCCGGCTTCGCTGGACAGTCCCATCAGCAGCACGCCGGAGGTTGGTCTGTCGAGTCGATGGGCGGTAAATACGTGCTGACCAATTTGGTCGCGCACCGTTTGCATCACCACCACTTTCTCATCCCGGTCGAGCCAACTGCGGTGAACCAACCAGCCCGAAGGTTTATTGACGGCGACCAGCCATTCGTCCTGATAAAGAATTTCCAGCATCAGGCGTTATCACTTGTAAACAGCGCATCCAGCTCCTGCAATGCAGCCAGGAGAATGTCGCGCTGCGGGTGATCGGCTGCCAGCGCCATTTCGTAATACGGTGCGACGGCAAAAGCCTGCGGAAGCGGCTGCGCGTTATCAATCAACGTATGCATGCGGGGAATCAACACCCACTGCAGCCACTCGACCGGCTCCATGGTATCCATACAAAAAGGCTGCGTACTGGTAAACAGATGCTCTGCTGGCTCATCCATCCGCCAGTGATGATGTTCACGCAGTAGCGCTTCAAGTGCGTGTAACTGCTGGCGCACACGGTCATGAGTCGTCATGAAATTAACCTCAATGATGAAAAAATCTGGCGCGAAGAATAGCACTAGTGAAGGGAAATAAAAAAAGGGAGCACTGTAAAAACAGTGCTCCCGGTTCGTTTCGCAGCATTCCAGCTACTTTTAGTGCTCCCTGCTCATCCGTGACAACTTTTCCTGTGGTCTTACGACCGTGTTCATCCTGAACTTTTGCATCCTGCTCACATCACCCCGATGTGAAAACTTCATCCTGAAGTATCCTGGCCATCCAGACCCGCCGAACATCCTGACCGGCTCTCATTCTCCATCCTGGAGGTGTCCTTTAACGCATCCAGCGTCTTCCTCTTTGCTTCGTCCTGAAGCCTGTCCTTGCAACACCGTCCTGGTGTGTCCTGTCGAAGAGCCATCATCCTGATGTTCTCTTCGTTGTGCGACTCCTTGTCGACAGATATAGAATCGCCTGTTTCGCTTTGTCTTACAAGATGCTTACAGGCTTACCCTTACGATTATTTTCGTATGAAAGTTGACAATAAGACACTAACCAATTGAATAATAATAAATTATTATTTTATCAATTCATTAAGTCTTTACTTATCACCTGGCAATGTCCTACAGGGTTTGTAAGAGATCTCTCACAAGATTCAGGGCAAACTGGATTACAGAACTGGCTTAAGTTGAGTGAGGAATTCCGCAAGTGAAGCCGCCAGCACCGTTCGTTTACGGGTTCCCAGCGTTTCTTTGCACACTTCACCGGACAGATTGCACACCGAAATGACGTCAAGCTCATTATCTTGTGTGGCAATAAAAAGCGTAGGTGATAGCTTGAGGCGCTTTTGCGTAACCAGATGACCAATCAGGTTTTCCTGAACGCGCCTGAAGTCATCTTCACTCCAGGTTTGCAGCAGCGTGAGCTTTTCATCCGCAAACTGCGCGTGCATATCACCAGCAAACTGGGTGGTGTAAAAAGCGTGAGCGGCAGGTTGTACCACAATATCAAAGGCCCGTTCAACCGCATTGAGGTTATTTTCGCCGACAAAAGGTTGAGGCCGCCAAAATACGGCATCGTCTGTGGAAGAAATGATACACGGAGAAGGTACGCCATACAGCTCTTCGCTGAGCGGCCAACTGTTGTTTTTTTCATGCCATGCGTCGCAATAACGCGTCGTAAAGGCTATCAACGCCTGCGCTGTCAATTCGTCCACTGATTTCTCTCTTCACAAAAGCCAGGATACACTTGTCGCATAGTGTATCTGGTTTATGACGGTGAAACATGTCCTCTTATGAAAATCATCAGGCGCTTAACGGCCTGACTCTTGGTAAATCAACGGATTACCGAGACAATTACGATGCAAGTCTGTTGCAGGGCGTTCCGCGCAGCCTGAATCGCGACCCGCTGGATTTAAAGGCCGATAACTTGCCTTTTCACGGTGCGGATATCTGGACGCTATATGAACTGTCGTGGCTGAATGCCAACGGCTTACCGCAAGTCGCGGTCGGTCACGTGGAACTGGATTACACCAGCGTAAATCTGATTGAGTCGAAAAGCTTTAAGCTTTACCTGAACAGTTTTAACCAGACGCGTTTTGATTCCTGGGACGCGGTACGCCAGACACTGGAAAACGATCTTCGCGCCTGCGCTCAAGGTGATGTCAGCGTGGCGCTGTACCGCCTTGACGAACTGGAAGGGCAGCCGATAGCCCACTTTAATGGGACCTGTATCGACAATCAGGATATCGTCATCGACAACTACCAGTTCAGCACTGCGTATCTGGAAAATGCCGTGAGCGGTGAAAAAGCAGTGGAAGAGACGCTGGTCAGCCACCTGCTGAAATCCAACTGTCTGATTACCCATCAACCCGACTGGGGCTCCATACAAATTCAGTATCGTGGACGGAAAATCGACAGAGAGAAGCTGCTGCGTTATCTGGTCTCCTTCCGCCACCATAATGAATTTCATGAGCAGTGCGTGGAACGTATTTTCAATGACATTCTGCGCTTCTGCCAGCCAGAGAAACTGAGCGTCTACGCACGCTACACGCGACGTGGCGGCCTGGACATTAACCCATGGCGCACCAACACCGATTTCACTCCGGCAACCGGTCGTCTGGTACGTCAGTAATCTTTTTTCTCAATTTTGCGTGTCGGATTCCGCGCGCAAGGTTGTGAAAGGTCATAAGCCAGGGCTATTGTAATCAATAGGGAATGACGTGTTGCGTCCCATAAGGAGTTTACTTGATTACACATATTAGCCCGCTTGGCTCAATGGACATGTTGTCGCAGCTGGAAGTCGATATGCTTAAACGCACGGCCAGCAGCGACCTGTATCAACTGTTTCGTAACTGTTCGCTTGCCGTTCTGAACTCCGGCAGTTTGACCGACAACAGCAAAGAACTGCTGTCACGCTTTGAAAGTTTCGATATTAACGTACTGCGCCGCGAACGGGGCGTGAAGCTGGAACTGATCAACCCACCTGAAGATGCGTTTGTTGACGGACGCATTATTCGTGCACTACAGGCAAACCTGTTTGCCGTGCTGCGTGACATTCTGTTCGTCAATGGCCAGATCCATAACGCTGGTCGTTTTCAGCATTTGGATCTCGAAAGCTCGGTGCATATTACCAACCTCGTATTCTCGATCCTGCGTAATGCACGGGCGCTGCACGTTGGTGAAGCGCCGAACATGGTCGTCTGCTGGGGCGGTCACTCAATCAACGAGAATGAATACCTGTACGCCCGTCGCGTCGGCACCCAACTGGGCCTGCGCGAACTGAACATCTGTACCGGCTGCGGTCCGGGGGCGATGGAAGCGCCAATGAAAGGCGCTGCGGTCGGCCACGCCCAGCAGCGATACAAAGACAGCCGCTTTATTGGCATGACCGAACCGTCAATCATCGCCGCTGAACCGCCTAACCCGCTGGTAAACGAACTGATCATCATGCCGGACATTGAAAAACGTCTGGAAGCGTTCGTGCGTATCGCCCACGGTATTATCATCTTCCCGGGTGGCGTAGGGACAGCAGAAGAGCTGCTGTATCTGCTGGGGATCCTGATGAATCCTGCCAACAAAGATCAGGTTCTACCGCTGATCCTGACCGGACCAAAAGAGAGTGCGGATTACTTCCGCGTGCTGGACGAATTTATCGTGCACACGCTGGGGGAAGATGCGCGTCGCCACTATCGCATCATCATTGACGATGCGGCAGAAGTGGCGCGTCTGATGAAAAAAGCGATGCCGCTGGTGAAAGAAAACCGTCGCGACACAGGAGATGCTTACAGCTTTAACTGGTCGATTCGTATCGCGCCCGATCTGCAGATGCCGTTCGAGCCGTCCCATGAAAACATGGCCAACCTGAAGCTGTACCCGGATCAACCCGTTGAAGTATTGGCCGCCGATTTACGGCGTGCATTCTCCGGTATTGTGGCAGGTAACGTGAAGGAAGTCGGGATCCGCGCTATTGAAGAGTTTGGCCCGTACAAAATCCACGGTGACCGCGAAATGATGCGCCGCATGGACGATCTCCTGCAGGGCTTTGTTGCACAACATCGTATGAAGTTACCGGGCACTGCGTATATCCCTTGTTACGAGATCTGCGCCTAACCTTCAACACCCGCTAGCAGCGCTATAGCGGTGACAGTTTTGTCCATATCAAAGCCGGGTTTGGCGCACTTGCCTCCCGGCTTTTTTTAGTGATACCAGTCACATAACTCCGACAATCATATAAATGTCAGTGATGATTCATAAAAAACAGCGAGCTACGCAAACGATTACCTTGAAAAACCAACCGTGATTTATCTTAGAAAATTATTATTAGTCGCCGAAATCATCTAAAAACAACAGTTTTTACAGCTGAACACGCCTATCTTCGCGCCTTCGCTTTCATGAGATATGTCGTTAATGTTAGCCTTCGCGCCCGTAAATTCGCTTTGACTATTTTTTAACAGATTAATGGCCCAAATTTATCCACATAAAAGGTGGATTATTGCATTTGGGATCCCGATCACTGATACATTCATTACTAAAATGTATCTTTCCGCCCGAAAATTATTACGGCGAAAAATTATATAAAAATCGCTCAACGAATTTCGATTTACAGTCGGGTACTTTCTCATTGGATTGACCCCAAACCCGACTTTTTAAGCTTCCTCCAGGAGAAATAGATGGAAAACACTCAAACCAGCACTATCGTTACGGGCCAGACCCGCAGCGCATGGCGCAAAACAGACACCATGTGGATGCTGGGCCTTTACGGCACGGCGATTGGGGCGGGTGTATTGTTCCTGCCGATTAACGCAGGCGTAGGCGGTATGATCCCGCTGATCATCATGGCGATCCTTGCCTTCCCAATGACCTTCTTTGCACACCGTGGCCTGACTCGCTTTGTGCTGTCCGGTAAAAATCCGGGTGAAGACATCACCGAAGTTGTAGAAGAACACTTTGGTGTTGGTGCAGGTAAACTGATTACCCTGCTCTACTTCTTCGCTATCTACCCGATTCTGTTGGTTTACAGCGTAGCCATCACCAACACGGTTGAAAGCTTCCTGACCCACCAGCTGGCGATTACGCCGCCGCCGCGCGCAATCCTGTCACTGATCCTGATTGTCGGCATGATGACCATCGTGCGCTTCGGTGAGCAGATGATCGTTAAGGCGATGAGCATCCTGGTATTCCCGTTCGTTGCGGCGCTGATGCTGCTGGCGCTGTACCTGATCCCTCAGTGGAGCGGTGCGATTCTGGAAACCATGTCTTTTGACTCTGCGGCAACCACCGGCAACGGCCTGCTGTTGACCCTGTGGCTGGCAATTCCGGTAATGGTGTTCTCCTTCAACCACTCCCCGATCATCTCCTCCTTCGCCGTGGCGAAGCGTGAAGAGTACGGTGATGAAGCAGAGAAAAAATGCTCCAAGATTCTGGCATTCGCTCACATCATGATGGTACTGACCGTTATGTTCTTCGTCTTCAGCTGTGTATTCAGCCTGACTCCGGCAGACCTGGCAGCAGCGAAAGAGCAGAACATCTCGATTCTGTCTTACCTGGCGAACCACTTTAACGCGCCGATTATTGCCTGGATGGCACCGATCATCGCGATTATCGCTATCACCAAATCCTTCCTGGGCCACTACCTGGGCGCACGTGAAGGCTTCAATGGTATGGTGATTAAGTCTCTGCGCGGCAAAGGCAAATCCATCGAAATCAACAAACTGAACAAAATCACTGCGCTGTTCATGCTGGTAACCACCTGGATTGTGGCGACGCTGAACCCAAGCATCCTCGGCATGATTGAGACCCTGGGTGGCCCAATCATCGCGATGATTCTGTTCCTGATGCCGATGTATGCCATTCAGAAAGTACCGGCAATGCGTAAGTACAGCGGCCATATCAGCAACGTCTTCGTTGTGATTATGGGCCTGATCGCTATCTCCGCTATTTTCTACTCTCTGTTCAGTTAATTCCCCTGCGCCGCTCCTCGGGGCGGCGCACCTCGATACACAATGGACGCCTCATGATTAGCGTATTCGATATTTTCAAAATCGGCATTGGCCCTTCCAGCTCCCACACTGTTGGCCCGATGAAAGCAGGCAAACAATTCACGGATGACCTGATTGCACGCGGAATTCTCACTGACGTAACCCGCGTAGTGGTTGATGTCTATGGCTCTTTATCTCTGACGGGGAAAGGTCACCATACCGACATCGCGATTATTATGGGCCTGGCGGGTAATCTGCCGGATACCGTAGACATTGATGCCATTCCGTCCTTTATCCAGGATGTGAATACTCATGGGCGTTTGCTGCTGGCAGACGGTCAACATGAGGTCGAGTTCCCGGTCGATAAGTGCATGAATTTCCATGCGGACAATCTGTCCCTGCACGAAAACGGGATGCGCATTACCGCACTGGCGGGCGAAAAGGCCATTTACAGCCAGACTTACTATTCCATTGGCGGTGGGTTCATCGTTGATGAAGAACATTTTGGTTTACCGAACAACTCTCCGGTAAACGTGCCATATCCGTATAAATCCGCAGCTGATTTGCAACGTCATTGCCAGGAAACCGGCCTGTCGCTTTCCGGTCTGATGATGCAAAACGAACTGGCGCTGCACAGCAAAGAAGAGCTGGAACAGCACTTTGCTAACGTCTGGGAAGTGATGCGTAGCGGGATTGAACGCGGCATCACCACCGAAGGTGTATTGCCGGGCAAACTGCGCGTTCCGCGTCGTGCTGCTGCGCTGCGTCGCATGCTGGTCAGCAGCGACAAAACCACCACCGACCCGATGGCGGTTGTTGACTGGATCAACATGTTCGCGCTGGCCGTGAACGAAGAAAACGCAGCCGGTGGACGCGTGGTGACTGCACCAACCAACGGTGCATGCGGGATTGTTCCTGCCGTACTGGCGTATTACGACAAGTTTATCCGTGAAGTGAACGCTAACTCGCTGGCACGCTACATGCTGGTCGCGAGCGCCATTGGTTCACTGTACAAGATGAACGCCTCTATCTCTGGTGCCGAAGTCGGCTGTCAGGGTGAAGTTGGCGTCGCCTGCTCCATGGCAGCGGCTGGTCTGGCTGAACTGCTGGGCGGTAGCCCAATGCAGGTGTGCATCGCGGCAGAAATCGGTATGGAACACAACCTGGGTCTGACCTGCGACCCGGTTGCCGGCCAGGTTCAGGTACCGTGCATTGAGCGTAATGCCATTGCTTCGGTTAAAGCGGTGAACGCTGCACGTATGGCGCTGCGCCGTACCAGTGAACCACGCGTGTGCCTCGATAAAGTTATCGAGACCATGTACGAAACCGGTAAAGACATGAATGCCAAATACCGCGAAACCTCTCGTGGTGGTCTGGCGATGAAGATTGTCACCTGCGATTAATTCTCAGCACATTTTCGTATCTGTAGGCCGGATAAGGCGCTCGCCGCATCCGGCTTTTATTGCCTGCTGGCGCTTCGCTTATCAGGCTTTCGGATAGCGCTCTTTCGCAATGCTCGTCTCCACTCGTCGTGAATGTTACCCTACAGACTAATTTGTTAGGGAGAACACCTTGGCCGTCCACCTGCTCATTGTTGATGCACTGAATCTCATCCGCCGTATTCACGCCGTACAGGGCTCCCCCTGCGTGGAGACATGCCAGCACGCGCTCGATCAGCTGATTGTGCACAGTCAACCCACGCACGCCGTGGCGGTATTTGATGACGAAGCGCGTAACAGCGGCTGGCGTCACCAACGGTTACCTGACTACAAAGCCGGTCGCCCGCCGATGCCTGACGATTTACACCAGGAAATGTCCGCCTTACGCGCCGCTTTTGAACAGCGCGGCGTCTGCTGCTGGGTATCCAGCGGGAATGAAGCCGATGATTTAGCCGCCACTCTGGCGGTGAAAGTTAGCCAGGCGGGACACCAGGCGACTATCGTCTCAACCGATAAAGGCTACTGTCAGCTACTCTCCCCAACGCTGCGGATTCGCGATTATTTCCAGAAACGCTGGCTGGATGCGCCGTTTATCGAGAAAGAGTTCGGCGTACTGCCGCAACAGCTGCCAGATTATTGGGGACTGGCCGGGATCAGCAGTTCTAAAATACCGGGGGTTGCCGGTATTGGTCCTAAAAGCGCCACACAACTGCTGGCACAGTTTCCAACGCTGGAGGCGCTGTATGAACATCTGGATGACGTACCGGAGAAATGGCGCAAGAAACTCGAAGAACATCGGGAGATGGCGTTTTTGTGCCGCGATATCGCGCGGCTGCAAACGGACTTACATATCGACGGAAACCTACAGCAGTTACGGCTGGCGCGGTAGTCTTATTTCCGGATGGCGCTGCGCTTATCCGGCCTACTTATCGTACAACCCTGTAGGCCGGATAAGCGCCAGGTGATTACCAGGCAGTATGGTACAGCTCAACGATATCCCCAAGGCTCGCTTCACGCGGATTTCCCCCGGTACAAACATCGTCAAATGCGGCTTGCGCCAGCGCAGGAATATCCTCTTTACGGACGCCAACATCGCGTAGATGCAGTGGGATACCTACATCGCGATTAAGGGTGAAGACGGCATCCACCGCCGCTTTGCGTGCATCTGCCAGCGTCAGTCCTTCAACCTTAACCCCCATTACCCGGGCAATATCGCGGAATTTTTCCCCGGTGAATTCGGCGTTATAGTGCATCACGTGCGGCAGCAAAATGGCATTCGCGACGCCGTGCGGCGTGTTGTAGAACGCGCCTAACGGGTGCGCCATACCATGCACTAATCCCAGACCTACGTTGGAGAAACCCATCCCGGCAACGTACTGGCCCAGAGCCATCGCTTCCCCCGCCTGGCTGTCGCCCGCAACGGAACCGCGTAATGACCCGGCAATAATTTCGATGGCTTTAATGTGCAGCGCATCGGTAAGCGCCCACGCAGCCCGCGTGATGTAGCCTTCAATGGCATGAGTCAGTGCATCTACGCCAGTAGCCGCTTTTAATGCAGCAGGCATGCCGTCCATCATGTCAGCATCAATGAACGCCACCTGCGGGATGTCATGTGGATCGACACAAACAAACTTACGCCGATTCTCTTCGTCAGTGATCACGTAGTTAATGGTCACTTCCGCCGCCGTTCCCGCAGTGGTTGGGATAGCCATAACTGGCACGCTCGGGAAGCGTGTCGGCGATAACCCTTCAAGGCTGCGTACATCCGCAAACTCTGGGTTATTGTTAATAATGCCAATCGCTTTACAGGTATCCTGCGGGGAGCCTCCACCAATGGCGACCAGATAGTCTGCGCCGCTTTGCTGAAAGACACTCAATCCTTCCTGCACTACCGCAATGGTTGGATTAGGAATAACGCCTGAATAGATTTCCCATGCCAGACCTGCAGCATCCATTCGGGAAGTCACCTTCTCAACAACGCCGCACTGCACCAGATTTTTATCAGTCACAATCAACGCTTTGCGATAACCACGACGAATAACTTCATCGGTTAATGCGCCAACAGCGCCCCGGCCAAACCATGCCGTTTCGTTCAGAATCATTCTGTTCGCCATCGTTTTATCTCCTATTCCTCAATACGCAATCCGTATGTTTTGAATTTTTCCAGCACAATAGCGATAGCCTCATCATCCAGTACCGGAACCGGATCGGTAATCGCCAGCGTGCTGAGATAAAGCTGCGCCAGCACTTCCACTTCATGCGCTAACCACAGGGCTTTTTCCAGATTTTCTTCGCAGGCGATCAGCCCATGATGCTGCAACAGCGTTGCTTTTCGGTTTTTCAGCGCTACCGCAACGTGCTCGGAAAGCTCACGCGTGCCAAACGTCGCATATGGCGCACAGGGAATTGAGTTACCGCCAGCCGCCGCAATCATGTAATGGATTGCCGGGATTGGCCGGTTGAGAATAGAAACAGCAGTACAATGCACGGCATGATTATGGACCACCGCCTGAGCATCGGGACGCGTCTGATAAGCGGCCATATGGAACCGCCACTCGCTGGAAGGTAATTTCCCTTCTTCGTGCTGCCCCTCAGCATTGATGTACACTATGTGGGATTCGGTGAGTTTGTCATAGGGAATACCCGTCGGGGTAATTAACATCCCGTCCTGGTAACGCACACTTACATTACCCGCAGTCCCCTGATTCAGCCCCAGACGGGTCATTTCCAGGCAGGTATTGATAATCTGCCGTGCCAGCGTATTTCGTTCCATTACTTACCTCTCTCAGTGAGTCAAAATTCGACAACAGAACATTGCTAATACCTCGACGCTCTGTTGATTTAAGCGGGTATTTGCTAACTATCATCATGCTGAATAAAGAGAAGGGAATTTTTAGCACTGGATTTTGTGATGTTCATCAACTAATAACGATGAATAAAAACATGCAAGCATAATATTACAATTGCAAAATGTCCGTTCTTAATAAAACCATTGTAAAACGGTCATTTGCGAATAAATTGTTACCATTGCCCGTTTTCCACTTAACTAATTAATTCGGGCATTATCCCTGTGGCTTTTTAATTTATTTTCCTCAAACGGTCATTGTTTTAAAGAAATTAAAGTGATGATAATCACATAAACCCACACCCTGAGCATAAATGTGACCACCATCATATTAATGGCCGGTTTTTATTTGAAAATGAATTCATGAGTTCATTCATGAAGGCCAATTTTATCTGGCAGGTTACCGGAACTCACCTGGATTAGCAGGTTGGTAAAAATCACCAATCGTACTCTTAAGCTGTTGAACATGCTTATGAACTGATGAGGATGCTATGGGAAACACATCAATACAAACACAAAGTTTTCATGCGGTAGAGCGGGGGCAGACAAAAAATTATGTCATTCCCTTCGCGTTACTCTGTTCACTGTTTTTTCTTTGGGCGGTTGCCAATAATCTTAATGACATTTTATTACCACAATTTCAGCAAGCATTTACATTAACAAACTTTCAGGCTGGTCTGATTCAATCTGCTTTTTATTTTGGTTATTTCGTCATTCCAATCCCAGCCGGGATCCTGATGAAAAAACTAAGTTATAAAGCAGGCATTATTACCGGATTATTCTTATATGCCATCGGTGCAGCATTATTCTGGCCAGCGGCTGAGGTAATGAATTACACCTTATTCCTGATTGGCCTATTTATTATTGCGGCGGGCTTAGGTTGTCTGGAAACGGCTGCCAACCCTTTTGTAACCGTACTGGGCCCGGAAAGCGGTGGTCACTTCCGATTAAATCTCGCGCAAACTTTTAACTCATTTGGTGCCATTATTGCGGTTGTTTTTGGGCAAAGTCTTATTTTGTCTAATGTGCCACATCAATCTCAAGACGTACTCGATAAGATGGCGCCAGAACAGCTAAGCGCCTACAAGCACAGCCTGGTGTTATCGGTTCAAACCCCTTATATGATCATCGTCGCGGTCGTTTTGCTGGTCGCCCTGCTGATCATGTTTACCAAGTTTCCGACCCTGCAAAGTGACGATCACAGTGACAACGCTCAGAGTTCATTCTCCGCGTCCCTTTCCCGCCTGGTGCGCATTCGCCACTGGCGTTGGGCGGTACTGGCGCAGTTCTGCTACGTCGGTGCACAAACTGCCTGCTGGAGCTACCTGATTCGCTACGCAATCGAAGAGATCCCAGGCATGACGCCAGGTTTCGCCGCCAACTACCTGACCGGCACCATGGTGTGCTTCTTTATCGGTCGTTTCTCCGGCACCTGGCTTATCAGTCGCTTTGCGCCGCATAAAGTGCTGGCCGCATATGCCCTGCTTGCCATGATCCTGTGCCTGATTTCCGCCTTCACCGGTGGCCAGATCGGCCTGCTGGCCCTGACGTTGTGCAGCGCATTTATGTCGATTCAGTACCCAACCATTTTTTCTCTGGGGATCAAAAATCTGGGACAAGACACCAAATATGGCTCGTCTTTTATCGTCATGACCATCATTGGCGGCGGCATTGTGACCCCGGTGATGGGCTTTGTCAGCGATGCCGCTGGCAATATCCCGACCGCTGAACTGGTCCCGGCGCTTTGCTTCGCCATCATCTTTATTTTTGCCCGCTTCCGTTCACAAACGGCAGCCAACTGAATATTTATCCGAATAACGTGAGGAATCTGTGATGAAAAAAATCAGCTTACCAAAAATTGGTATTCGCCCGGTTATTGACGGACGTCGTATGGGTGTACGTGAGTCGCTCGAAGAGCAAACCATGAATATGGCTAAAGCTATCGCAGCGCTTATCACTGAAAAACTTCGTCATGCCTGCGGCGCACAAATTGAATGTGTGATTGCCGATACCTGTATCGCCGGCATGGCAGAATCCGCGGCCTGTGAAGAAAAATTCAGCAGCCAGAATGTTGGCGTGACGATTACAGTTACCCCATGTTGGTGCTACGGCAGTGAAACCATCGACATGGATCCGATGCGCCCGAAAGCGATCTGGGGCTTCAACGGTACGGAACGTCCGGGGGCGGTTTACCTGGCCGCCGCACTGGCAGCTCACAGCCAAAAAGGCCTTCCTGCCTTCTCCATCTATGGTCATGACGTACAGGATGCAGACGACACTTCTATCCCTGCCGATGTTGAAGAAAAACTGCTGCGTTTTGCCCGTGCCGGTTTAGCGGTTGCCAGTATGAAAGGGAAAAGCTACCTGTCTGTCGGTGGAGTATCAATGGGCATCGCCGGTTCTATCGTCGACCATAACTTCTTTGAATCCTGGCTGGGTATGAAGGTGCAGGCGGTTGATATGACCGAGCTGCGTCGTCGCATTGACCAGAAAATCTATGATGAAACCGAGCTGGAAATGGCGCTGGCGTGGGCGGACAAAAACTTCCGCTACGGCGAAGATCAGAACGCACAACAATATAAGCGTAACGCAGAACAAAGCCGCGCGGTGCTGAAAGAAAGTCTGCTGATGGCTATGTGCATTCGCGACATGATGCAGGGTAACAAAAAGCTGGCAGACAAAGGTCTGGTCGAAGAATCCCTGGGCTATAACGCGATCGCCGCAGGCTTCCAGGGCCAGCGTCACTGGACCGATCAATACCCAAATGGCGATACCGCCGAAGCGTTGCTCAACAGCTCCTTTGACTGGAATGGCGTTCGTGAACCGTTCGTTGTCGCGACAGAAAACGACAGCCTGAACGGCGTGGCGATGCTGTTCGGCCATCAACTCACCGGCACGGCCCAGGTCTTTGCCGATGTGCGCACCTACTGGTCGCCAGAGGCGGTTGAACGCGTCACGGGTAAACCACTGACCGGTCTTGCTGAGCACGGCATTATTCACTTGATTAACTCCGGTTCTGCGGCACTGGACGGTTCCTGCAAACAGCGCGACAGCGAAGGTAAACCGACCATGAAACCACACTGGGAAATCTCGCAGAAAGAGGCGGATGAATGCCTGGCGGCAACCGAATGGTGCCCGGCTATTCACGAATACTTCCGTGGGGGCGGTTACTCATCTCGCTTCCTGACTGAAGGCGGTGTGCCGTTCACCATGAGCCGTATCAACATCATCAAAGGGTTGGGGCCGGTGCTGCAAATCGCGGAAGGCTGGAGCGTGGAGCTGCCGAAAGATATGCACGACCAGCTTGATGCGCGTACCAACTCCACATGGCCAACCACCTGGTTTGCTCCGCGCTTAACCGGCAAGGGCCCGTTCAGCGACGTCTATTCCGTCATGGCTAACTGGGGCGCTAACCACGGGGTGCTGACGATTGGTCACGTAGGTGCGGACTTTATCACTCTGGCTGCCATGCTGCGTATCCCGGTGTGCATGCACAACGTGGAAGACGAGAAAATTTATCGTCCTTCCTCCTGGGCCGCCCACGGTATGGATACGGAAGGTCAGGATTACCGCGCTTGTCAGAACTACGGTCCGCTGTATAAGCGTTAAACATCGAGCGATTGCCTGATGGCGGCGCGGCCTACGAAGCACACGGTTTTGTAGGCCGGATAAGGCGAAGCCGCCATCCGGAAATAGGTAATCTCCCAGGAGCAATTATGAAACAAGAGGTTATTCTGGTTCTCGACTGTGGCGCGACCAACGTGCGGGCCATTGCCGTTGACCGACAGGGAAAGATTGTCGCCCGCGCAGCGACCCCGAACGCCAGTGACATCGCCGCAGAAAACAGTGCCTGGCACCAATGGTCGCTGGAGGCCATTCTGCAACGCTTTGCCGACTGCTGTCAGCGGCTTTCCTTACAACTGGCCGCCTGCCAAATTCGCGGGATCGCCGTCACCACCTTCGGCGTGGATGGCGCGCTGGTGGATAAGAACGGAAAACAACTGTATCCGGTGATCAGCTGGAAATGCCCACGTACCGCAGCGGTTATGGAGAATATCCATCGCTACATGTCACCGCAGCAACTGCAGGAAATCTCCGGCGTTGGGGCGTTTAGCTTCAATACGCTGTACAAACTGGTATGGCTGAAAGAGAACCACCCGCAATTACTGGAACAGGCGCACGCCTGGCTGTTTATCTCGTCGCTTATCAACCAACGTTTAACCGGCGAGTTCACAACTGACATCACCATGGCGGGAACCAGCCAGATGCTGGATATCCAGCAACGTGATTTCAGCCAGGACATTTTGCAGGCAACAGGCATACCGCGTCGCCTGTTTCCGCGCCTGGTTGAAGCAGGCGAACAAATTGGGGTACTGCAACGCGAGGCCGCCAGCCAGCTCGGACTTCCAGAGGGTATTCCGGTCATCTCTGCCGGACACGACACACAGTTTGCGCTATTTGGCGCAGGAGCCCAACAGGATGAACCGGTACTCTCTTCCGGCACATGGGAAATTCTGATGGTGCGCAGTGCGCAGGTAAATACCTCCCTGCTCAGCCATTATGCGGGCTCCACCTGTGAGCTGGATAGTCAGGCTGGGCTTAACAATCCCGGAATGCAGTGGCTGGCCTCCGGCGTGCTTGAATGGGTTCGAAAGCTGTTATGGACCGAGGACACGCCCTGGCAAACGTTGATTGATGAAGCTCGGGATATTCCCGCTGGTGCCGAAGGGGTGAAGATGCACTGCGACCTGCTGGCCTGTCAGAATGCGGGCTGGCAAGGGGTTACCCTCAATACTACCCGTGGACACTTTTATCGCGCCGCGCTGGAAGGACTGACAGAACAGCTGCAGCGGAATCTGCAAACGCTGGAAAAAATCGGCCATTTCCAGGCCACTGAACTGCTATTAGTTGGCGGGGGCAGCCGCAACATCTTGTGGAACCAAATCAAAGCGAACGTACTCGGGATCCCAGTCAAAGTGCTGGATGATGCCGAAACTACCGTGGCAGGCGCCGCAATGTTTGCCTGGTCAGGCATCGGGGAATTTACCTCCCCGGAGCAGGCGCGCGAACAGGTGCGCTATCAGTACCGTTACTTCTATCCGCAAACCGAATCCGAACTCACAGGAGTCGAGTAACATGCTTAAAACGATATCTCCCTTAATTTCCCCCGACTTACTGAAAGTGCTGGCCGAAATGGGACACGGCGATGAGATTATCTTTTCCGATGCCCACTTCCCGGCCAACAGCATGGGGCCGCAGGTCATCCGCGCTGACGGTCTGCTGGTCAGCGATCTGCTGCGGGCGCTTATTCCGCTATTTGAACTGGACAGCTACGCCCCACCGCTGGTGATGATGGCTGCGGTTGAAGGTGACACTCTCGATCCTGACGTTGAGGCTCGCTATCGTCAGGCACTTTCATTACAGACCCCCTGCCCGGACATCACGCGTATTGACCGCTATGCCTTTTACGAACGAGCACAAAAGGCGTTTGCGATCGTTATCACAGGAGAGCGGGCAAAGTACGGGAATATTCTTTTAAAAAAAGGGGTAACGCCGTAATCTCTGGTCAGAATGCCCGTCAGGTACGGGCATTCATCATTAGATGAGGATCAGAACATGAAAGCGGCGCGCCAGCAGGCAATCGTAGATCTGCTTACTAACCACAAAAGCCTGACAACCGAAGCCCTGGCTTTGCAGCTTAACGTCAGCAAAGAGACCATCCGCCGCGATCTCAGCGAGTTACAGACCCAGGGAAAAGTGTTACGCAACCACGGTCGGGCCAAAGTTATTCACCGGGAAAATCAGGACAGCGGTGACCCATTTCATATTCGACTCAAAAGCCACTATGCACACAAAGCGGATATCGCCCGTGAAGCGTTGGCATGGATCGAAGAAGGTATGGTAATTGCCTTAGACGCCAGCTCTACCTGCTGGTATCTGGCGCGACAGTTACCGGACATCAACATTCACGTTTTTACCAACAGCCAGCCCATCTGCCAGGAATTGGCTAAACGTGAACACATTCAGCTTATCAGCTCCGGCGGTCGTCTTGAGCGCAAATACGGTTGCTACGTTAATCCCTCGCTTATCTCGCAGCTAAAACCACTCGAGATTGACCTGTTTATTTTTTCCTGCGAAGGGATCGACAGCGACGGTGCGCTCTGGGACTCAAATGCAACCAACGCAGACTTCAAATCCATTCTGCTTAAGCGTGCATCGCAGTCTTTATTACTGATCGATAAAAGTAAATTTAATCGTTCGGGAGAGGCCAGAATTGGGCATCTGGATGATGTGACGCATATTGTTTCAGATACACAGCTGATTGAAGCAATCCAGGCCGAATAGGGCGATTACGCCGCCATCCGACCTGGGTTGTAGCCTTATCGCTCGTCGCGACGACCGCCGACGGCAGCCCACAGACGACGTACGTGAACGGTTACTTCTTCACGGTCATGATACAACTGACGCGCCTGAATCTGGGCATTTACACCATGTTCATCAAGCTGGGCCTGAATGTAAGCCAGGTTCTGTGACACCTCTTCGTAGCGTTTTTTCATCGGCAGTTTGAGGTTGAAGATCGTCTCACGACACCAGCCGTTGACCAGCCATTGTGCCATCAGCGCGGCAACCTTCGCCGGCTT
The DNA here is from genome assembly GCF_030332945.1 of Citrobacter sp. Cpo037. NCBI lineage: Bacteria > Pseudomonadati > Pseudomonadota > Gammaproteobacteria > Enterobacterales > Enterobacteriaceae > Citrobacter > Citrobacter sp. Cpo037. The sequence continues at coordinate 71,626 of NZ_JAOWGW010000050.1, read as the reverse complement.
CTCCACCATGTCACAGACCATCCACGAAATGTTGTTGCGATTCGGACGGTACTTAAATCCGTCTTCACGCAGCCAGGTGACCTGTCCGGTATCCATCAGGCTTTGCGCCATCGGGCCGTTATCCACGGAGTAAACCCACATGTTGCGTTTAACCAGCTGATAGGTCCATCCGCCCGGGCAGGCGCCTAAATCCACCGCATACATCCCGTTCGCCAGACGCTCATCCCATTCATCGGCAGGGATAAACACGTGCAGCGCTTCTTCCAGCTTGAGCGTTGAACGGCTCGGCGCATCGGCTGGAAACTTCAGACGCGGAATCCCCATGTAAAACGGTGAGTTATTGTCAGGCCAGGAATAGCCGGTATAACAACAGCCAGGGGCAATAAAGAAGACGTGAACCACCGGACGCTTTGGCGTTTCATACTTTGCCAGTACGCCCGCTTCGCGCAGCGCTGCACGCAACGGTACGGTAAATTTACGGCAAAATTTAACCAGCTCTTTGCTTTCATTGGTGTCGGCAACTTCTACTCGCAGATCGCCACCCTTTTCCACCACGCCCTGCAACATGCCAACGATCGGCGTAATGCGATCTTCCGGCGGTAAGTATTGCAGCAACTCGCCCACCACAAACATTTGACGAGCAAAAATCAGCGAACTAAACGGCAGCTCTTTCACTAACTTTTCAGCATCGTCCTGCTGATAGCATTCGAAGATGACGTAACCCGCATTGTCTTTCACGCGGGCAAAACCGAAGATTTCCCGGCGTCCTGCTTTATCCGTAATTTCTGCGGCGCACTCTTTTTCAAAACCCGGGCGACACAACAATACAACCTTATTCATGGCTAACGCCCTTACGTTTCAATCGAATAGCGCCCACTAACATCAGCGCCCAGCCTACGAGGAAGCTGAAGCCGCCAACAGGGGTAACAAACGCCCACAGGCGTAAATGAGAGAGCGCGAGACAATACAGGCTGCCGCTAAACAGCACTGTACCTAATGCCAGAAACACGCTACTCCAGTAAAACCAAATACTAATGCGCCGTTGCATGGCGACGGCCAGGCCAAAGATAGCCAGCGTATGAAACGCCTGATACTCAAGGCCGGTCTGAATCCACCCCATTTCAACAACACCGAGGGTTTTACTCAGAACATGTGCCCCAAAGGCGCCCAACGCCACAAAAATAAAGCCACTTACGGCGGCAAAAATCAGCATAAAACGGCTGGTCATTTGAATACCCTACGTAAATTATTGTTCATAACGAAAGCGGAATTTTTCTTGTTCCGTGGCCGCTTTCGCCAGAATCCACTGACGGAAGGCGGCTATTTTACCCAGTTCTGCCTGACTGTCATGACAAACCAGATAAAATGCGTTTTTGCTGACCAGAACATCGTTAAACGGACAGACCAGACGTCCGGCTTCAATTTCGGACTGCGCCATGACATTGTTAGCCAGCGCGATCCCCTGTCCATGGATTGCAGCCTGTAGCACCATGGCGCTATGGCTGAAGATAGGTCCTTGCTGTACGTTGATATGATTCAGGCCAAGCTGGCGCGTATAGGCTTGCCAGTCTCGTCGCGACGCATCATGCAATAAAGTGTGTTTTGCCAGGTCGTCCGGTGTCTTTAGCGGTTTATCACCGGTAAGCAACAGCGGAGAGCAGACCGGCAATAAATATTCTGCGTACAATTTTTCCACGCGCAGACCCGGCCAGTTGCCGCGTCCGTAGAAAATCGCCACATCAACATCATCAGCCAGTTTGTCTTCCTGACGGTCCACCGCCTGGATCCTGACATCGATTCCCGGATAAGCTGAGTTAAAGCTAGAGAGTCTGGGCACCAGCCATTGGATCGCAAAACTGGGCAATAAACTCACGGTAAGCGCACCTTTTGCACTGCGTGCCTGAAGTTTACGCGTCGCGTCGGTTAATTGCGAAAAAATCTCTTTAATGTCGAGAAAGTAGCTTTGACCTTCTTCCGTTAACAGCAAAGATCGATTGCGTCGACGAAACAGTTTTAGCCCCAAAAAATCCTCAAGTGACTTGATTTGGTGACTTACTGCGGCCTGCGTCACAAAAAGCTCTTCTGCTGCGCGAGTAAAGCTTAAATGACGCGCGGCAGCATCAAAAACACGTAACGCATTTAAGGGTGGTAATCGTTTTGACATGACTTTTAGGCTTTGATGTTAAATGAATTTAACAATTAGCTAACAGGCTGTAACCTATTAGTTTTTTTTATCTGAGCCATTATAAATTGTCCGTTGAGGTTCTACCAGCAAATACCTATAGTGGCGGCACTTCCTGAAGCCGGAACGAAAAGTTTTATCGGAATGCGTGTTCTGGTGGGCTTTTGGCTTACGGTTGTGATGTTGTGTTGTTGTGTTTGCAATTGGTCTGCGATTCAGACCATGGTAGCAAAGCTACCCTTTTTCACTTCCTGTACATTTACCCTGTCTGTCCATAGTGATTAATGTAGCACCGCCAAATTGCGGTGCTTTTTTTTGTCCACGTTTCGTCGATGGCCGACCTGCTATTATTGCTCCAGTTCTACCATCTCTTTCACGTCAGTACGGTTAATCTGCTGTTTGTTGCCGTTAGCGTCTTTATACGAAATCATCCCCGTCTCATTATCGGTCTGTGGTTTACCATCAGCTACGATTGATCGGCCATCATTGGTGTGCATCACGTAATTCGAACCAGAACAGGCGCTCAGGGCAAAAGTCAGCATACAGGCAGAAATTATGGCGGCAGTCTTTTTCATCTTCTTCTCCTTAAAGCGATTTATGCTATTAAAAACATACTCCGTAACAGGCAAAATTGTTCGCCTAACGCTATTTAGCATAAGACACTGAACGGGCTTTGCCAGGATATCCAGAGTATTCCGATGGTTAGCACAACCCTTGTATCAATGCCCTTTTTGCGCCACGATCGGTTTACTGAACTGAGGAATACCATGAACGCTTTTAACCCCGCGCAGTTTCGCGCACAATTTCCCGCACTCAACGATGCTGGCGTTTATCTCGACAGCGCTGCTACGGCACTGAAGCCGCAGGCGGTCATTGAGGCAACCCATCAGTTTTATAGCCTGAGTGCCGGGAACGTCCATCGCAGCCAGTTTGCTGAAGCCCAGCGCCTGACCGCACGCTATGAAGCCGCGCGGGAAAAAGTCGCACACCTGATTAATGCGTCGGATGACAAAACCATCGTCTGGACCCGCGGCACAACGGAAGCGATCAACATGGTTGCCCAAAGCTATGCGCGCCCACGCCTACAACCGGGTGATGAGATTATCGTTAGCGCAGCGGAACATCACGCCAACCTCGTTCCCTGGCTGATGGTCGCGGAGCAAACGGGGGCTAAGGTCGTCAAACTCCCACTCAACCCCCATTTATTGCCAGACGTTGAGCGCCTCACGCAGCTCATTACCCCGCGCAGCCGCATTCTGGCGCTCGGGCAAATGTCGAACGTCACTGGTGGCTGCCCGGATCTGGCCCGCGCCATTACGCTCGCCCATGCGGCTGGCATGGTGGTGATGGTTGATGGTGCCCAGGGAATTGTGCATTACCCTGCCGATGTACAGCAGTTGGATATTGATTTCTATGCGTTTTCAGGCCACAAGCTATATGGCCCCACCGGTATTGGCGTGCTGTACGGTAAGCCGGAACTGCTGGAAGCCATGTCTCCCTGGCTTGGGGGCGGTAAGATGATTAGCGAAGTCAGTTTTGACGGTTTCACCACTCAGCCCGCACCATGGAAGCTGGAAGCCGGTACGCCTAACGTTGCAGGCGTTATCGGGCTAAGCGCGGCGCTCGAATGGCTGGCGGACGTCGACGTTGCACAGGCCGAAAACTGGAGCCGGGGTCTGGCGACGCTGGCAGAAGATGCCCTGGCGAAACGCCCTGGCTTTCGTTCCTTCCGCTGCCAGGACTCCAGTCTGTTAGCCTTTGATTTCGCGGGTGTTCATCACAGCGATATGGTCACTCTGCTGGCCGAATATGGCATTGCGCTGCGCGCGGGGCAACACTGTGCACAGCCTCTGCTGGCGGAACTTGGCGTATCCGGAACACTACGCGCCTCATTTGCCCCTTATAATACCCAAAGCGATGTGGATGCGTTGGTCGCAGCCGTCGACCGCGCGCTGGAAATATTGGTGGATTAATGACAAGCCCTCTGTTCGCCGGACACCCGTTTGGCACAACCGTAACCGAAGAGACGTTACGCAATACCTTTATCCCGCTTACTCAGTGGGAAGATAAATATCGCCAGCTGATTCTGCTGGGTAAGCAGTTGCCGGCGCTTCCGGATACGCTAAAGGCGCAGGCCAAAGAAATTTCGGGCTGCGAAAACCGCGTCTGGCTGGGGCATACTCTTCATGAGAATGGCACTCTGCATTTCTTCGGCGACAGCGAAGGTCGAATAGTACGCGGGCTGTTGGCGGTATTACTCACGGCGGTCGAAGGTAAAACCGCAGCCGAGTTACTGGCGCGTTCGCCGATGGCGTTATTTGACGAACTGGGTTTACGCGCGCAGCTCAGCGCCTCGCGTAGCCAGGGGCTGCATGCTCTAAACGAGGCGATTCTCGAGGCGGCCCAGAAAGTCGGATGACGACGCAGATACGTCTTATCCGGCCTACAACACTGCACGAACCGTAGGTCGGATAAGCATAGCGCCATCCGACACAATCAGGCCTGACGCGCGGCCTTCGCCATCATCTTCTTCAGCGCATGGGAGACAGCAACAAAGCCAAAGGTGGCTGTCACCATGGTAGCCGCGCCAAACCCGGACGCGCAATCCATACGCTTCGGCCCTTCCGCCGTCGCTTTCATAGCACATACCGAGCCATCCGCCTGCGGGTAAACCAGCGCTTCGGTCGAGAACACGCAGTCCACGCCCAGCTTGCCTTTGCTGTTTTTCACCACGCCAAAATCGCTTTTCAGCCGCTCACGCAGCTTGGCCGCCAGCGGATCCTGGATGGTTTTTGCCAAATCAACGACCTGAATCTGCGTAGGATCGATCTGTCCGCCCGCACCACCGGTGGTCACCAGCGGAATTTTGTTACGCCGACAGTACGCGATCAGTGCCGCTTTTGGGCGCACGCTATCAATCGCATCGATGACGTACGAAAATCCTGCATTCATATATTCAGCAACGTTATCTGGCGTAACAAAATCATCGACCACGTTCACCCGGCACTCCGGGTTAATTTGTCGGATACGCTCCGCCATCACTTCAGCTTTTGCCAGACCGACGTTATCACGCAGCGCATGGATCTGGCGGTTTGTATTGGTGACGCACACATCATCCATATCAATGAGTGTGATAGCGCCAATACCGGTTCGCGCCAGCGCTTCCGCCGCCCATGACCCTACTCCGCCAATCCCAACCACGCAAACGTGCGATTGGGCAAACAGCTGCAACGCATTTTCGCCATACAGACGTGCCGTACCACCAAAACGTTGGCGCCAGGCATCGCTAATAACCACAGACATAGAACCTCAAATTCATTAATACCGAGCAGTCTGACTACCTGATGTCGGCTACGCCTTATCAGGCCTACTCAATAATGTAGGCTTGATAAGCGAAGAACCATCCGGCAATTAACCGCTGAACACGTTACCCGCACCCGGCGCTGTTTTTAGTACCCATACGCGACCGTAGTGATTATACCACCCGGCACGGTGTCCGGCGTCAGCGCCAATACCCTGATAGATGTCGAAGTGTTGCCCTTTAATAGCCCCACCCACATCTAACGCCACCATCAGGCGCAGTTCGTACTGGCCGGTAAACTTGCCGTTATTGTCCAGTAACGGGACTTCCGCCAGTAACGTTGTGCCCGCAGGAATGATACTACGGTCAGAAGCTACGGACGCGCGGCCAATCAGCGGCACCGCGCTGGCCCCTTTCACCGGAGCAAAAGATTGCGGTTTAAAGAAGACAAACGATGGGTTCTGCTCCAGCAGCTCACGCACTTCGGCTTCGCTGTGCGTCTCACCCCAGTGGCGAATAGCCTGCATCGACATATCTTCTTTTTTCACTTCGCCACGGTCGATAAGCACTTTACCGATACTGCGATAGGCGTGGCCATTTTTCCCGGCATAGCTAAAGAAGTTGAGCGGGCTGCCATCGCCAAAATCGATGTAGCCACTGCCCTGAACATCCATAATGAAGTTATCCATCAGGGAGTTGCTGTATGCCAGAATATAATTGTCGCTTAGCGCGCCCGCGTAGATCTCGGCACGAGAGGGTAAGCGCCCACGTTTTGGCGGCATGCGATAGATAGGATACTGAAACTCGCCCTGGCGCGTATGGCGCGCCTGGATAACCGGTGTGTAGTAACCGGTAAACTGGACGTTACCGTAATTGTCCGCCCCTTCCATTTGCCAGGCATCAATACCAAACTGGCGCATACTGCGCGTATCACCGCCCGCACGTAACCATTGCTGGATAGCGTTGTAGACGTCGCTCTGGTTGCCGTACAAACGTGGCGAAGCGCTGCGAATTTGATTAACCTGCTCGGCGAAATCACCGGCATTGATTGGCGCGCCAACCGCATCAGGCTGGTTCACCAGTGAGAAAGGCTGGGTAAATTTCCCGTCTTTATACTGCTGCCCACGATCGGTGGGTTTTGAGGAACACGCGGCGAGCATCGCGACTACAGCTCCCGCCAGAAGATATTTTGCCCAACGTCCTTTCATTGTTCTCGTCTTATGTTGCCTGAATGCGAGACGAAGATAACAAACCCCCGAACCTAATGAAATGCGTATACATACCCGAACGCAAATTTTGAGCAAAAAATAATCCAGAATGCGTTGTTTTTGTTCATTTTCACCCTAAAAACGTGATCAAGGTGAAAAAAGGGTTGCATGAAAATGCGAGCAGAGTATAGTGCGCATCCACGGACGCGGGGTGGAGCAGCCTGGTAGCTCGTCGGGCTCATAACCCGAAGGTCGTCAGTTCAAATCTGGCCCCCGCAACCAATTAAAATTTGATGAAGTATAAGCAGTACGGTGACGCGGGGTGGAGCAGCCTGGTAGCTCGTCGGGCTCATAACCCGAAGGTCGTCGGTTCAAATCCGGCCCCCGCAACCAATCAAATTTGATAAAATATAAGCAGTACGGTGACGCGGGGTGGAGCAGCCTGGTAGCTCGTCGGGCTCATAACCCGAAGGTCGTCGGTTCAAATCCGGCCCCCGCAACCAACACATTAAACACCTTAACGGGTGTTTTTTTGTTTCTGTTGCCCATAAAAAAAGCGCTTTTCAGCGCTTTTTTGTTATCCCCTTCTCGCCAGCGTCGCCCCATCGGCAAAGTAGGCTTTAATCCCTGCCAGAATCGACTCTGCAACTTCCTGCTGGAAGGTCGCCGTTTTGAGTTTACGCTCTTCCTCAACGTTACTGATAAATGCCGTTTCGACCAGAATAGACGGGATATCTGGCGCTTTTAGTACCGCAAACCCGGCCTGTTCAACCTGATTCTTGTGCAGATTGTTGATTTTGCCAAGCTTGTTCAATACCGCTTTACCAAACTTCAGGCTGTCGGCGATGGTCAGCGACTGCACCATATCGAACATGGTGTGGTCGACGTAGCGGTCACCGCTCTTACTGACGCCACCAATGAGATCCGAAGCGTTCTGGGTCTGCGCCAGATATTTAGCGGCGGTACTTGTCGCGCCTTTGGTCGAGAGCGCAAACACCGACGAACCGCTGGGTTGTCGACTGGTAAAGGCATCGGCGTGAATAGAGACAAACAGGTCAGCACGCTGCTTCTGCGCTTTCGCCACGCGGACTTTAAGCGGAATGAAGATATCTTCATTTCGTGTCATAAAGACCTTCATGTTGCCCTCTTTCTCTATGAGGGCTCGCAGGCGGCGGGCAATCTGCAGCACCACATCCTTTTCACGCGTCTTGTATTTCCCCACCGCACCGGAGTCTTCTCCGCCGTGGCCCGGATCCAGCATAATGACAATGGGACGATCGCGCCCCGCTTTACCCGGCTGTGGGCCACTTTGTGCAGGTGGCACCTGTTTATCCAGATCGCCCTTGTTGTAATCTTCCAGCAATGCCAGCAGCGGGTCCTGAACGTCCTGGGCATTCGCGGGATAGAGATCCATCACCAGACGTTCTTTAAAGCCTGCCACCGGAGCCAGCGCGAAAAGTTGCGGCTTCACATTCTGTTTCAGCTCGAACACCATCCGCACGGTCTTTGGATCAAACTGGCCAACGCGCGCAGACTTAATATACGGATCGTCAGGACGAATCTGCGTCCCAATGCCCTTGAGCACCGAGTTCAAATTAACGTCTTCAATATCCACAACCACACGCTCAGGATTACTCAGGGCAAACTGTTTGTATTTCAGCAGACGGTTAGATTCTACCGTGACGCGAGTGTAGCTGGACGCAGGCCAGATACGGACGGCAACGACCTGACTCACGGCCGCCAGACCCACCTGGCTGACGCTCAAAAGCCACATAGCACCCGCACCTTTCAATAAACGGCGGCGACTGATTGCTGAATTGGATCCCGACATGCTTCTCCCGAGCAAAGAAATCTTTTTTAGAGGTAATACGTAAAACGTCCGAATTGACCGGAAACTTTAGCGAATGACGCATAATCTGTCATCTATAAAAGGGTAAACATTCTTTTTATATTCACGGCATTACTGAGAAAAATCTTCGGCATGGGTAAAAATTACGCTTGCGCACAGCGCAAAAACAGAATAAAAATACACAAATTACGAATAATCATGCAATGAGGGTGTGCCGTGGTGAAGGAGCGTAGAACCGAACTGGTACAGGGATTCCGCCATTCTGTTCCCTATATCAATACCCATCGGGGAAAAACGTTTGTCATTATGCTGGGCGGCGAAGCCATCGAGCATGAAAACTTTTCCAGTATCGTCAATGACATTGGTCTTCTTCATAGCCTCGGCATCCGCCTGGTCGTGGTCTATGGCGCACGACCGCAGATTGATGCCAATCTTGCGGCGCATCATCATGAGCCGGTGTACCACAAAAATACGCGCGTTACCGACGCTAAAACGCTGGAGCTGGTCAAACAGGCTGCGGGTTTACTTCAGCTTGATATTACCGCCCGCCTGTCGATGAGCCTAAATAATACGCCATTGCAGGGTGCTCACATCAATGTGGTCAGCGGTAATTTTATTATCTCTCAGCCGCTGGGCGTTGATGACGGCGTAGATTACTGCCATAGCGGGCGTATTCGTCGTATTGATGAAGATGCCATTCACCGCCAGTTAGACAGCGGCGCAATTGTGCTGATGGGCCCGGTTGCCGTTTCCGTCACCGGTGAGAGCTTTAACCTGACGTCAGAAGAGGTCGCCACGCAGTTGGCTATCAAACTGAAGGCCGAGAAAATGATCGGCTTTTGCTCCTCTCAGGGTGTCACCAACGATGACGGCGATATTATTTCCGAGCTGTTTCCTAACGAAGCTCAGGCTCGCGTTGAGTTGCAGGAAGAGAAAGGCGATTACAGCTCCGGCACGGTGCGCTTCCTGCGTGGGGCAGTGAAGGCCTGTCGCAGTGGCGTACGCCGCTGCCATCTGATCAGCTATCAGGAAGATGGTGCATTGCTGCAGGAACTGTTCTCCCGCGACGGGATCGGTACGCAGATCGTGATGGAAAGCGCCGAGCAGATCCGTCGCGCTACCATTAACGATATCGGCGGGATTCTGGAGCTTATCCGCCCGCTGGAGCAGCAAGGTATTCTGGTTCGCCGCTCGCGCGAGCAGTTGGAAATGGAGATCGACAAATTCACGATTATTCAGCGTGATAACCTGACCATCGCCTGTGCCGCTCTGTACCCTTTCCCGGAAGAGAGAATTGGCGAAATGGCGTGCGTGGCAGTGCATCCGGACTACCGTAGCTCGTCACGCGGGGAAGTGTTGCTGGAACGAATCGCCGCGCAGGCCCGGCAAATGGGGTTGAGCAAGCTGTTTGTGTTAACCACACGCAGCATCCACTGGTTCCAGGAGCGCGGCTTCACGCCGGTGGATATCGACCTGCTGCCGGAAAGCAAGAAAGAGATGTACAACTATCAGCGGCGGTCAAAAGTGCTGATGGCGGATTTGGCATAGGAGTGGTTGCCGGATGCGGCATAACAGCCTTATCCGGCCTACATCTACATCATGCCGTCATTAAATAATGCTGACAGTCCGCTGCGACGTTCAGTGCGGGTGGCAATGGCGCGGCTCAATATCTGCTCATCGGCATACAGCGACAGGCGGCGACGCGCGCGGGTAACGGCGGTATAGACCAGCTCGCGGGTAACCACGGGTGAATGCTGGCTGGGTAAAATCAACGCCGCGTGGTCAAACTCAGATCCCTGCGATTTGTGCACCGTCATCGCCCAGGTGGTTTCATGTTCAGGCAAGCGGCTGGGCTGCACCGATTTGATAGAACCATCCGGCAACGCAAACCACACTCTCAGGCCCTGTCCACGGTCGAGGGCAATGCCGATATCACCGTTAAATAATCCCAGCGAACTGTCATTGCGCGCGATCATCACCGGCCTTCCCTCATACCAGCGGCTATGCATCGAACGATGTATTTTACGTTTTTGCGCCATCACCTGCTCAATGCGTTCATTCAAACCACTAACGCCAAACGGACCTTCCCGCAGGGCGCATAGCAGTTGATACTCATTGAAGGCCTGAATGACAGCTCCCGGCTCTGCGGCCTCGCGCAGCAAATCCAGGTAATGCCCATAACCCGCCAGCGCCTCATCCAGCATCGCGGCGTAATCCTCGCTGCTGTGTAGAGTGCGTTTTTCGATGTCGCTAAATCCCTGCTGGAAAATCGTTTTTATCGCAGATTTATCGCCGCAATTAATCGCAGCGGCCAACTGACCGATTCCGGAATCGCTGCCGAAACGGTAGCTCTTTTGCAGCAGGCACAGACTGTCGCGCAGAGCAGCAGCCTGAGTTCCCGTACCTGCCGGAATAGCGCTTCCGGTCAGGCGACTGAGCTGGCGGGCGCGTTCCGGGGTAAACCCGTCACCGACGAAAGCACAGATATCCCCCAGCACCGCCCCCGCTTCGACGGAAGCGAGCTGGTCGCGATCGCCCAGAAAAATCACCCGCCCGTGCGGCGGCAGCGCATCGATAAGGCGCGACATCATCGGCAAATCGATCATCGAGGCTTCATCCACCACCAGCACATCCAGATGCAGCGGGTTTCCCGCGTGGTGACGCAGACGCTGACTGCCAGGCTGAGCGCCTAATAATCGATGCAGCGTACTGGCGTCATCGGGGATGCGTTTCTTTTGCTCGTCGGTTAGCGGTAGCTCTCGTAGCGCCGCTCCTAGTGAGGAGGTCAGGCGCGCAGCCGCTTTTCCCGTTGGCGCCGCCAGTCGAATACGACAGCGCTCACCGTCTGCCATTTGAATCAACGCCGCCAGCAGCCTTGCAACCGTTGTCGTTTTTCCCGTCCCCGGTCCGCCGGAGATCACCGATATCCGGCGGGTCAGCGCGACAGCAGCGGCCACTTTTTGCCAGTTAACCTCCTCAGAGGATGGGAACAGCGATGCCAGCGTGTGGGTCAGCCGTTGTTCATCCACTTCAATGGCGTGGTTCACTTCACTAAAAAAGCGAGCTACCGTACGTTCGTTATGCCACATCCGGTTCAGATACAGGCGATCGCCGTACAGCACTAGCGGCGTAGGTTGCTCGCCACGGCTTACCGCACTGGAAGCCAGCAGACATTCCGCCCAGTCTTCAGGCTCGCCCGTTTCAGCGAGCCAGGCGCTTAACAGAGGATGCGCGTCCTCGCTCAGAGATAACCGTGATAGCGGTAAGCAGACGTGCCCTTCTCCCGCTTCACGGCTGAGCAACGCCGCAGCCAGCGCAACAGCTGGGTTGTCACTTCCGGCAACCGCCAGCGCGAACTGAGCATCCAGAGGCCGGAGCTGTTTTTGCTCAACAGCCTCCAGAAATCGTTTCTGGATTGTCATAACATCGTCTCCTGCACCGCACCGGCAAACATCTCGTCCATCAATGCAATCAACTCTCCGTCAGGTCGGGTCGCGTAAATTCCCTGCTGCGGATTTTCACTGTCAACGCCGCGCAGGAAGAGATAGATAACGCCGCCAAAATGGCGTTCATAATCGTAATCAGCAATACGATGGCGTAAGTAGCGATGCAGCGCGAGGGTATAAAGTTGGTATTGAAGGTCGTAGCGATGCGCCTGCATGGCAGAGGCCATCGCCTGCTGCGTATAGGCAGAGCTGTCTTCGCCCAGCCAGTTCGATTTGTAATCGAGCAGGTAATAACGCCCCTGGTGGCGGAATACCAGGTCAATAAAGCCTTTCAGCATGCCGCGAACCTGCATAAAGTCCAACGCAGGGCACCCCGCCGAGAGCGGATCGTATTGGCAAATTAACGCATCAAGCTGGTTGGCCATTAACGGCTGCGAAATCGGCAGATAAAACTCCATCTCCACCTGTTTTTCACGCGCGGATAGCTGGCTCAAACTCACGCCCGTCTCGTTGAGAGGCGCCTGCAAAATGGCGTCCAGCCATTCGGTCAAAACCGGCGTCCAGTGTGCGTCATAACCGCCCAACGCCAGTTGCTCCTCGACCCAATGCGGATCCACCGGTTGCGTAAAATCGAGATCTTCAAACAGGCTATGCAAGAACGTACCTGGCGAAGCGCCGCGCGGGAACTGATGCGGTGTAAGTCCTGATTCTTCAATAACCTCACCGACGCCTGCGGCATCGATATCCAGTCGTGGGATCAGATCCTGCGCGATACCCTGTCCACGCTGTTGCAGACCGGAATAACTGGTCACGCGCCAGCTATCACCGGGCTTACGCTGCAGTATTTTTGCACTCAGTTCGCTGCTAACAGCCTGCGCAACCTGCCAGGGTTCACCGTCAGGCTGCGCGGGGGTCTGGCAAGCAATATCGTTGCTGCAAAGCGCTTCAATCGCGCTACGCAGACCCACGGCATCCATCGGCTCGCCTTTTTGCAACAGGCGACCAAGGGCGCTCTGATGCACATCGGTATCCCCTTTTTTATCGCCCCGACGTCGTACCAACGGCGCAACGCCAAGGCTGCAGTGCCATACCGAACGGGTTAGCGCGACATACAGCAAACGCAGGTCTTCCGCCAGACGCTCTGCTTCGGCTAGCTCAACGCTCTCCTCGGCATCGCTGAGATCCAGCACCGCTTCAAAAGAGCTGCGATCGTGATAGAAAGCTTGATCCTGGACGCGGAAATTGGTGATAAACGGCAGCCAGACCAGCGGATATTCCAGCCCTTTCGATTTATGGATGGTGACGATTTTGACCAGATGCTTGTCGCTTTCCAGCCTGAGCTGCTGGCTTGACGCGTTGCTGTCGGGTTCAAGAATATGCTGGGACAACCAGCGCACCAGCGCATGCTCGCTTTCCAGCTGCGAGCCCGCTTCCTGCAACAGTTCGCTGATATGTAAAATGTCGGTCAGTCGACGTTCGCCTCCCGCCGTCGCCAGCAGGTTCTCCGCAATCTGGCGAGCTGTCATCAGCGCACGCAGCATCGGCATCACGCCGCGTTTATGCCAGATCTGACGATAGCCATCGAACTCTTCGACCACCGCATCCCAGGCATTTTCGTCGTTATTTAACGCTTCAAGATCCTGCGCATTCAGCCCCATCATTGACGTTGCCAGCGCGCTACGCAGCGTGTTCTCACGCTCCGGCGTCATCACCGCCTGCAGTACCCACAGCAACTCCTGTGCTTCCAGCGTTTCAAATACGCTGTCACGGTTGGAGAGGTAGACAGAGGGAATGGCCAGTTGCGTCAGTGCATCACGGACCAGCGCCGCCTCCTGGCGGCTACGAACCAATACGCTAATGTCCGACGCGCGTACCGGGCTGGATGCTTTGCCACTTACCAGTTGCGCTGCGCCAGAATGCCCGGCCTTAAGCCAGTCGCGAATTTGCGTGGCGCACACCTGCGCCATGTAGCTCTGATAATCGCCTACGCCGCAACTTTCTCCTTCCATCAGCCACATACTCATAGCGGGCTGCGTTTCGCCGCGTAAAACAAACCGTAACCCCTGGTTTTTTTCTGCGGATTTTACCGGGCTGAAAGGGATTTCGCGGAACATAAAGGCGTCGTCCATCTGGCTGAAAAGCGTATTCACGCTATTGACCATGCCGGGGGCCGAACGCCAGTTGGTATCGAGCGTATAGTGTGCGCTGACTTCGCTGCGCGCCTTCATATAGGTGAAGATATCCGCGCCGCGAAACGCGTAAATTGCCTGTTTCGGATCACCAATTAGCAGCAGTGCGGTATCCGGCTGATGCTGCCAGATCCGACGAAAAATACGGTACTGCTGTGGATCGGTATCCTGGAATTCATCGATCATGGCGACTGGAAAACGAGTACGAATAGCCGTCGCCAGCGCATCGCCGCTTTCACTGCGCAACGCCGCATCCAGACGGCTGAGCATATCGTCAAAACCCAGCTCGCCGCGGCGACGTTTTTCCTCGGCAACTGCCGAGCGGATCTCCGCCAGCGCCCGGGTGATCACCAGATCGCGGAGAGTTAACGGTTCGCTAAGCAGTTCATCAATAGCGACAAACAGCGGGTGCTGAGGGGTTATCCCACCCGCTTTGGTGCGCTCTTCCAGAAAACGCTGTGAGAATTTCTCCAGCGCGTCAGGAAGCTGGTAACTTTGTGTTTCTTCCTGCGCCCACGCGCTGATCTTTTCGATCCACTTGCCCTGATTACCGCGATTAAATTTACGCCGGTCAATTCCGGAGGCTTCCATCAGGCCATCCAGCTCATCAACAGAATCACGCCATTGCTGCTTGATCTGGTTAATGCGTGCGAGAATTTGTTCATGCCGGGAGGCCAGCGTTTCATCATCAGACGGTGGGGCCTTGATAACCGGCGCTTCCCCCTGCAGATAGCGATCGATATCTCTCAACAGCGCTTGCGGTCCTTTCCACGTTTCAAAAACCACCTGCGCAATGTCGCGGGGCAGCGGGTAGCAGTGCCGACGCCAGAAGTCCGCGCAAGCCTGATAGCGCAGCAGCGATTCATCTTCTATCAGCTGCTGTTCGAACAGCATGCCTGACTCAAAGGCGTTGAGACTGAGCATACGCTGACAAAAGCCGTGGATGGTAAACACCGCCGCTTCATCCATCTGTCTTTCAGCCAATAGCAGCCACTGCGCGGCCTGTTTTTTATCGGCAATTTCATCTAACAAACGGGCATATAGCGGGTTGTCGGTGGTTTCACGCAGGCAGGCAATTCGCAGTTCATGAATATTGCTACGAATTCGACCACGCAACTCTTCGGTAGCCGCCTCGGTGAAGGTGACCACCAGCAGTTCTTCGACGGTCAGAGGACGAGGAAAGGCGGCAGAGCCGCCCAGTCCAAGCAGTAAACGTAAATACAGGGCGGCGATGGTAAAGGTTTTACCGGTGCCCGCAGAGGCTTCAATCAGACGCTCGCCCGTCAGGGGCAAGCACAGTGGATCAAGGGACTCAGCGGCATCATTCATTCTTATCACTCATCAGGGGTAAGGTTTGCTGCAACGCGCTGACGGTCTGCCACACTTTCCAGCCTTCCGGGTGCACATATTCTGCTTTCCCATTCTGACTGCCGGAAACCTGTGACAATATCGCCATGCCTTGCGGCTCAACCACCGCCTGATGGAAGAAGTCGGCAAGTTTTTGCGGCGTCAGCAGTTTAATCTGAGCCACTATTTTATCACGTGAATCGAAGCGCATATTGCCGCGATCAAAATCTTTGCTTAACTGTGAGGCTTCTGCCCCCAGCGTTTGCGGCGCCTGCAGCATTTGCGCAATAATCGCCTGCTGAATTTGCGCAAACTCTTCAGGTTTCATCGCCCGCAGCTTCGCTTCCGCCGTCGGGAAGAACGCTTTATAACGCTCCCAGAGGTAAGACGGCTGCTTATCACTGCTTTGCAGCAGGAACCCCATTCCCCACTGACGGCCAACGCTCATTGGGAATGCAAATACGGCGTAGCCTAACTGTTCTTCAGTACGCAGCTGATTATAGAACCACGGCTGAACAATCTGACCTAACATAGCGCTGTAGGCTGAACTGGCGTATTCATCGTATCCGGTTGGCACAAATACCGCGGCCAGCGCTGAATCCGTGCTGCTGCCTGCTTTTTCAAAGATGACGGACTGCTTCTTGTCCACAACCACATCTTTGTTGCGACACCACTGTGACCCGTTCGCACCTAGCTGTTTTTGGATATCCCGCGCCATGCTCGTCGTCTGAGCTTCGCTCATATTGCCAATGACCAGGAATTCAGGTCGCGCACCGGTTTTTAAGGCGTCGCGGTAGGTCATCACCTCTTTCAGGGTGATGGAAGGCAGCAGTTTACGGCGCTCGTCGCGGGAGAAGTACCGCACCTGAGAAAGCATCTGCACCGGCATAATAGCCTGATCGTAAGCTTTACCCTTTTCTGCGGAATCCATCATCTGGGCATACCAGGATTTCGCCTGTTCCAGCTGTTCGTCCGTTGAGGTGTAGCTGAAATAGCCGCTCAACAGCGCCTGAAAAAGCTGCGGCAAACGTTGGGTGTAGCCGTTGGCGTTAAGCATCAACCCATTGTTAGCGTTGGTAGAGAAACCAATTCCACCTACCGATGCCTGGTTACTTAACTGATCGAGCGCAATCCCTGCCAGGTAATCGTTAAGTGCGAATAAGACCTGGTTGCGGGCGCTGTCCATGGCTTTCGGATTACGCAGGATCACGCTGACGTCAGCCTTTGGCTCGCTGGCAAAATACTGGCTCGGGGCATACACCACACGTAAATCCGGCTCATCAACGATCAGCTCAGGATGAGCGTATTTTTTATCCGTCTTAATCAGCGTGAAATCATCCGGAATGTAGGGGTTCAACTCCGGTAACGACAGCGCAATGCCCTGCGCTTTTTGCTGCCAGTCGTCAAAGGTTTTGTCGCTGATTTTATCCACCTGGTAAGGCGCATCGACAAAATAAGCGGTTTTATTATGCGGCTCTTTCGCGCTGATATACCAGATACGCGCATTCTGCGGCGTCATCATTGCCAGACGTTGCTCAACGGCTTTCGCATCGTACTGGTCAGCAATATTCACCGCATCCAGCGTATGCTCGACGGGAACGCGGATCATAGTATCAGCCAGCCATTCCACGTAGTCCATATCACGGGTGATGGAGGGATAACGGAAATCGAGATCCAGCACGTGCGCCAGCTCGTCAAAATAGCGTTTATCGACACCTTTCTCGCGTAACAAATTGAGGTAGCTAAAGATTGCCGCGACAACTTCATCGCGGTTCGCCAGCCCCTTGTCGGTTAACGTCGCGGAAATGGCTAATACGCCGCTGTTCCCGTTGACCACCGGATCGGAGTCCGCGCGAATACCCTCAACCAGGCCCTGCTTTTGCAGCCAGTCAGACAACGTGCCCTGGCTACGATTGCCAATCAGGTAGGTCACCAGTTCATCGGTTTTACTGCGGAACTGCGCGCTGTTGTTATCGATACGAAACTCGACGCGCAATACTTTACGCGGCATTGCCGGAACATAGTGGATGATGATGCCCTTTTGCGCATCAGTGACGACCGGTACGGTAATTTCAGGCTTTGCGATATTCCTGTTCGGTACGCGCCCAAAGGTGTCAGCCGCTATCCGCGCCAGCTCTGGCAGCGGTTTATTGCTATAAATCACCGCCTTCATCAGGTTAGCAGAGTAGTACTTTTCATGAAATTTTTGTAATGCCTGCACCACCGGGTTGCCCGGTTTATCGCTTAATGTCTCGAGATTCCCGCCAGAGAAACGCGAGCCAGGGTGCGCCGGGTTGATGGTCTCAGCGCTCACCTGCGCCATACGCATCCCGTCTCGGGTACGCGCCAGCGTCAGCTCGGAGTTAACCGCGTTACGCTCGCGGTCGGCATATTTTTTATCCAGCAATGGATCGGCAATAGCATCCGCCAGGCGATCTACCGCCCCCACCAGCGCGTCGTTTTCGACTTCAAGATAGAAGGCCGTACGATAAGGCGCAGTACTGGCATTGTGGCTACCGCCGTGCATTTTCAGGAATTCAGCCAGGCTGTCCGGCTGTGGGTATTTTTTCGAGCCCATCAGACACATGTGTTCGAGATAGTGCGCCAGCCCCTGATGATCGTCCGGATCTTCCAGCGAGCCCACGGGGACTACCAGTGCAGAAAGGGATTTCACGGCCTGAGGATCGGATACCAGCAGCACAACCATGCCGTTATCAAGGCGCACGGCCTGATACTGACGGGTGTCTTTATCGCTTTTACGGATGGTTTCAGCTAAAGGCTGCCAACCGGTATCTGCCTGACTTACGGGAACCCAAAGGGCGACGAACAACAGTAATGCGCTGAACCAGGTGCTGCGGGGCATTCACAAACCTCATCATTAACGTATTCACCTGTTCACTGCAAAGCACGTATGAATACGTGGTCTGAACAGGGCAAGACTCTGTGCTGAACGAGCCAGCATCTTCTCTTTGTAAGAATCAGTCCGTGACAGAATGCGCATCATAGTGGAAGCCATCAAATTGCGCAATTTTTATACAATCATCATGACTGATTAAAGCGAAAAATCGGTAACAGGTAGCGCTGAGACTGTAAAACAATAGCCTCCTGAGTATCAGCATCCAGTTGACGCCAAAGACGCTGATACCAGATATCATCACCTTCGCCACGTACCATCATGTTGCCTTCATAGGCTTGCAGAAACTTACTGCGCGCTTTTTGCAACGTTGCATCGTCATCTAACATTGCATCATTTGCGGCGTCATAACAGGTTTTTATCCATGCACCACCGCTTTCGGGTAATACCATCAACGGTGACGACATGCCTTCCCGATACCCCTCAATGAGTTGCGACAGGTACAGCAACGCCTGTTCTGCATCCAGCGGCGGAAAACGCCATTCTCCGTCTTTACGCAGGAACAATCGGCTCTCTCCCCTACCGCCACTGGCACAATAGACAAGATGTTCCAGCCAAAGTTGCACACCCTGCGCAATGCTTATCAAAGATGGGCGCCAGCGCAACAAACCATCCTCTTGCACCTGCGGCAGCCAGCCGGTGATTTGCACGCCGTGACAGTTAAGATCGATTTCCATGCTCTGACAGGACTGACGACAGGCGATAATGCGTTCAGCCAGCGACTGCATTTCCTGACGTTGCGTATCCCACAGAATTTCGCCAAACGGCCCATAGGGTAGCGCGCCCGCCGCACGAAAACGGCGGAACAGTCGTTCAGCATCGTTCTCTTCAACCAGCGTATTAAGCAATTGCTGATTAAGCTGGTAGCGGGTCAACCCTTCAAGAATGAAAGGTTCCGTATCCGGGATCTCACTCTCTTCAGAGCGGAAGTTGACCCTTAAACGCATCTGGAAAAAGGCGCGTACCGGATGTGCCCAAAACCGCTGCAGCGTTTCCAGCGTTAGCGTTTCTGGCATTTCAAAGGGAAGAGGCTGCACAAAATCCGTGTGCGCTTTTCCTGACAGACTCGCCGCAGGCAGCCATTCCCGGGCATAGCTTTGCTGTTCGCCCGGCAAATAGTTTTGTGCATCAAAGGGCATACGGGTATGCAAACGGGTAATGTGCGCTTTTACCCTTGCCTCGCTTTGATCGCAGGTCAACGATTCATCGCCCGGCAGATAATGGCTTTGTCCAATGTAGTCCATCAGTTCTTGCACCAGCACCGACGGGAAGCGCTCGCTGTTATCCTGAATAGAGCGGCCAATGTAGCTGATGTAGAGCGTCTGCTGTGCTGAGATTAATGCTTCGAGGAACAAATAGCGGTCATCATCGCGACGACTGCGGTCACCTCGCATCGGTTTTTGGCTCATTAAATCAAAGCCCAGCGGCGCAAGTTGACGCGGATAAACCCCATCGTTCATACCCAGCAGGCACACCACTTTGAACGGAATGGAGCGCATCGGCATCAGCGTACAAATGTTAACGGGCCCCGCCAGGAAGCGCTGGCTGATGCGTTCCTGGTCAAGGCGCTGGGCTAGCTCATCACGCAACAGAGAGAGCGGTATAGCATCGCCGTACTCAGCCCCTAAACCTTCGGTAATAATGGCCTGCCACTGCTGTTCAATCAGCGTCATCGCCGCTTCGGTGTCCGCGTCCGGTAGGAAGAAATCATTAAGCATTTCCCGACAAACGGGTAGCCACTCTTCCAGCGGTCGTTCCTGCGCTAGCCCCCTACGCCAGAGATTAAGCTGCATCAGCAGCGAGGCCAGATGCCCTACCAGCTCGGCAATCAGGCCGCTGGACTCATCGTAAGGCAATACCGATTGCCACTCGCCCTGCGAGCTTTCCATCGCGTAGCCGAGCAGCATACGCGTTAAACCAAATTGCCAGGTATGCTGACCTGTAGGTGGAAGTTCCAGTTCACGCACGTTATCGTCGTCAATTCCCCAACGAATCCCGGATTCATTGACCCATAAGCGAAGATAGCGCAACCCTTCTTCATCAATGTTGAAACGCGCCGCCAGCACGGGAACATCCAGTAACGCCAGGACATCCTCTGAGACAAAACGGCTATCCGGCAGCGACAGCAGGCTGATAAAGGCCTGTAAGACGGGATGAGACTGGCGTGCCCGACGGTCAGATATTGCATAAGGTATGTAACGCTCGGCTGGCGCGCTACCAAAGACCGACTGAATGAATGGGCTGTAGCTGTCGATGTCCGCCACCATCACGATAATATCGCGCGGCGTCAGCGTTGGGTCCGCTTCCAGCATGGCCAACAGCCGGTCATGAAGAATTTCCACCTCGCGCTGTGGGCTATGGCAGACATGGAAAGTCACGCTGGTGTCGTTCAGCTCAAGCCGTCGTTTATTGTCGCTACGGGAATATTCTTCCAGCGTAACGCCCGCTACGGCATGACTTTCGAGTTCCAGAATATCTGATTGAATATTATGCAAAAGGTTGTCAGGTGTAATGTCGACAAACGCATCCAGTTCCTGACTGTTTTCCAGCTCCGAAAGCAAATAAATGTAATCACGCCCCAGCTTGCCCCACGAGGCCAGCATCGGGTTACCCACATCCTGTTCGCCATCGCTGTTAAATAATCCTTCGGCTTTCTGATTATCACGAAACAGCGGCAGATGCCGTTCTTCAAAGCTGTGCCGACGCTGACGTGCCATCAGCTTCGCCAGCCAGGCAGGATCTTTAATATCCCCCCAGTAGTAGCGACAAGGGTTGGTAAACAGCAGATGAATATCAATGTGCTTACCCAGTGCCTGCAATGCCTGCAAATAAACCGGCGGCAGCGCCGAAATACCGCAAATAAAGACGCGAGAAGGCAGTCCCTGCGGGCACTCGGACGCGTTTTCCAACGTCTGAATAAATCGTTGGTATAAATTGGCACGATGCCAGCGCGGCTGGCCCAATTCCGCGGTGTATTCCACCAGCGCTTTCCACAACGGTGCCTGCCAGGCCTGAGACTCGCCAAGTCCCTCAACCTGTCGCCCCGCTTCCCACTGGGTCAACCAGTCAGGGCGGTAGACTAAATACTGGTCGAAAAGGTCAGCCGCGCGCGAGGAAAGCTGAAAAAGCTTACGTTTATCAGTGTCGTCCGTCAGATAGTGGCGTAGCAATGCGAAGTCATCGCTATCCAGCAATTGTGGCAACAGCGTCATCAACTTCCAGCTCATGCTCTGTTTGCTGAACGCACTCTCTTTCGGGATATCCGGCAGCACGCGCACAAACATATCCCAGATAAAACTCGCGGGCAGCGGAAAATCGATATTGGCGGCAATACTAAACTTCTGTGCAAGAGTCATTTGTAGCCACTGCGCCATACCGGTACTTTGAACCAGGATCATCTCAGGCTCAAAGGGGTCGTCCAGCCGCTCGCGCTCAACGATAAATTCCATTAACGCTTCCAGCACATCCAGACGGTTGGAGTGGTAGACCCTTAACATAGCGACTCCTGACTACTGACGATTCGGGCAATGCAGACGCGTCATCTGACCCTGCCTGCCGAGGGGTGAAGAAATTATAACGTTGATGCTGACACATCCCGCTCTCGTTGTCTGCATTCGGTTAACCTGCCAGTTCACAGGCGATGAAAACGGGTACAGCTGGGTTTGCTGCCAGGCGTGGCGCCAGAGTTGCTGATACTGGTTTCTGATGATAAAGCTGTTCATTAGCACCCGCTGATATCCTGACAACGCGGTCACAATCATTACCATTAGTACCATTGCCAGCATCACTTCCGGCAGACTAAAGCCACGCTGTCTGTTCAGGGGATCTGGCATAACGTCTGCTCCTTTAGCGGACAAAAATCGCTCCAGCCACGCGCCGAGAATTCTATGTTGCCATCAATAACCGCCCCCTGACGCCATAACGATATCTCTTCATAGTGGGCAATAAGCAGCACAAAATTATTGGTAAGCAGACGCAGGCAAACCGCGGCATCCTGCGTAGGAACGCGCCGACACTGTACGGCGGGTTGTAAGCGCCAGGGCTGCGTACGCCCCCATTCCATCGCGGATTGCACTACCGCCTGACGCTGCAGCGCCTGACTTTGTGTGACCACACGCGCAGCAAAACTGGCCTCCTGTCTGCTAACGCCTTGCAGCAGCAGACTACCGAGCACCAGCAGCAACAGGACCATTGTCAGAGAGGATACGCCTCTCTCACGGTTCATAGGTTGAATCCCGTAACGCTGTAGATCGCTTCAACAACTTTTTGTGGTTGGTCATTGCTCACTCCACGCAAACGCAGCGTAAGAAGCGGGGAATATCCGCTGAAATTCAGCCTTTCAACCTGGAATGCCTCAATCTTCATCGTGGCCGGATCGGTCATTTTCTCCCATCCTTTGCCAGTGCAGCCGGTGGCTCCACGCACGGTTTCCAACACCTTGTCCTGTAAACGAAACCCAATAGAATCAGCCTCTTTCACGGGACTGCTTTCCCAAACGCCATTGCTGTTGGCATCCCAGCGGGCAATAACACAGTCTCCCTTAGCCGATATCACCAGTCCCTCTCCGACACAGTTTCCCCGGCAATACCCCGCCCGCTGAAGATGCTTCGCCACGGTGTAGACCCGCTGCCATATTTCATCTTCCAGTACTAACTGGCGGGTGTTACGCAGAATCTCTCGCTGTAGCGCCGGTAAAAATCGCGCTGAGCTAAGCAATAAAATACTGCTAATCGCCATGGCAATGAGCATCTCCAGCAGTGAAAATCCCCGTTCGTTTACTGACATAATCTGGCCTCATCGCGCTCGCAAAGCCTGATTCGTCCCCAGCCAGACACCACCACGCGCCATTCCCCTGCCGTATTTTTCAGGCGTATATGTCCGGCCCATGCCGTATTGCGCAGTCCAAAAAAGGCCAGTGAAGGTGTTATCTCTGCCATTTCGACGTCATCCCAGGGCGGTGTAAAAACCAAAGACGAAACGGGTCGACACGTGGTTTGCGAAGCCGCAGAGCTGACAAAACACCATGATGTGCCATCCCGAATCACGCTTATCACGTGATCGCGGTTACGCCAGTTAGCATCTTCACGCAGTTGCAGCAGGTAGTCCCGCACCTGGCAGGCTGTCTGCCACAGCCGCTGCTGTTGCTGCCAGCGCTGCCAACCATACAGCCCAGATGCACCAAGCGCCGCGACAATCAGCATCGCAATCAGAGTTTCGAGAAGCGTGTAACCTTGTTGTTTTTTCATGTCGCCAGTATGGCGTGAGGAAAATGAATAACGAGCGGGAAATTCGGTTTCTACGGCGAGCTATGGGGAATATTTAGCGCGTTACAGGCCGTTGCAATATTTCAGGAATCCACGCCGAAAAACGCGATTTGAGACAAAAAAAACCGACGCTCATGGGCGTCGGTTGTGACAGCCTGAAACAGGTTAGATAGCTACCGGCGCTTTAATACCCGGGTGCGGATCGTAGCCTTCAATTTCGAAGTCTTCGAAGCGATAGTCAAAGATTGATTCAGGCTTACGTTTGATAACCAGTTTCGGCAGCGCGCGAGGTTCACGGCTAAGCTGCAGATGCGTTTGATCCATATGGTTGCTGTACAGGTGCGTGTCGCCGCCGGTCCAGACAAAATCACCCACTTCCAGATCGCACTGCTGCGCCATCATGTGTACCAGCAAAGCGTAGCTGGCAATGTTAAACGGCAGGCCGAGGAACACATCGCACGAACGCTGATACAGCTGGCAGGAGAGCTTGCCATCCGCCACGTAGAACTGGAAGAACGCATGGCACGGTGCCAGCGCCATTTTATCCAGCTCACCGACGTTCCATGCGGAAACGATGATGCGACGAGAGTCCGGATCATTTTTCAGCTGGTTTAGCACGGTGGTGATCTGGTCGATATGGCGACCATCTGGCGTAGGCCACGCGCGCCATTGTTTGCCATAAACCGGGCCTAAATTACCATTTTCATCCGCCCATTCGTCCCAGATTGAGACGTTGTTTTCATGCAGGTAGGCAACGTTAGTATCGCCCTGCAAGAACCACAGCAACTCATGAATGATCGAGCGTAAATGGCAGCGTTTAGTCGTAACCAGCGGGAACCCTTCCTGCAGATTAAAACGCATCTGATGACCAAAAATGGAAAGCGTTCCGGTTCCGGTGCGGTCGTTTTTCTGTGTGCCTTCATCCAGCACTTTTTGCATCAGTTCTAAATACTGTTTCATGGTTCCTCAGGAAACGTGTTGCTGTGGGCTGCGGCGGTACGCCCAAACCATCATAATAATGCCTGCGACAATCATCGGGATAGAGAGGATCTGCCCCATGCTGATGTACTGTACCCAGGTGCCGGTAAACTGCGCATCCGGCTGGCGGAAGAATTCAACAATAATACGAAACGCGCCATAACCAATCAGGAACAGACCGGATACCGAACCCATCGGGCGTGGTTTGCGAATGTACAAGTTCAGAATGATAAACAGCACAACGCCTTCCAGCGCCATCTCATAAAGCTGTGAGGCGTGGCGTGGCAGCGAGCCGTAGGTATCAAAAATAGACTGCCATTGCGGGTTAGTTTGCAGCAGTAAAATATCTTCGGTACGGGAGCCCGGGAACAGCATGGCGTACTTGAAGTTCGGGTCAACGCGTCCCCACAGCTCACCGTTGATAAAGTTGCCCAGACGCCCAGCACCCAGGCCAAACGGAATCAGCGGGGCAATGAAATCAGAAACCTGGAAGAACGAACGCTTAGTGCGTTTGGCGAAGATAATCATCACCAGGATCACACCGATAAGTCCACCGTGGAAGGACATACCGCCGTCCCAGACGCGGAACAGATACAGGGGATTATCGAGGAATAACGGGAAGTTATAGAACAGTACGTAACCAATACGCCCACCGAGGAAAACCCCGAGGAAGCCCGCATACAGTAAGTTTTCTACTTCATTTTTGGTCCAGCCACTGCCCGGACGATTCGCGCGGCGCGTCGCCAGCCACATCGCGAAAATAAACCCCACCAAATACATTAAGCCGTACCAGTGAAGCGCGACGGGTCCGATTGAGAAAATGACCGGATCGAAATCCGGAAAATGCAGATAGCTACTGGTCATCTGTCACCACAAGTTCTTGTTATTTCGCTGAAGTCAGACAGCAATTGATAAGCGCGCCTGCATAATGCAGGCGCTCCAAAGGTGCGAATGATAGCACAAGGGGTTAGAAGCGGATGCCGGGAAGATGTAAAAGATCTGTATAGGTAATCTCTATCCCCCGTAATACCTGATAGCGCTACGCTTGTCAGACCTACAATCCCCCGCGAATCAAGCCCCCCATGCCACGACGCTCCATGAAGGCCGCTACCTGATGGCGTACTTCTGTTGCCATCTGTGCCTCCAGGCTGCGCTGCGCCAGCGTTTGCGCCTCATCAAAATCGATATGACGCAGCAGATATTTTACGCGAGCGACAGAACGACCGTTCATCGACAAATGACGGAAACCGAGACCGATCAGAATAGCCACGCACATCGGGTCGCCCGCCATTTCACCACACAGGCGCAAATCGATACCGCTTCTTTCGGCTTCCTGCGCAATCATCGCCAGCGCACGCAACATCCCCGGATGCAGGCTGTCATAAATGCTGGCTACCCGTGTGTTGTTACGATCGACGGCCAGTATGTACTGGGTAAGGTCGTTGGTTCCGACCGATATAAAGTCTATCCGGTTTGTCAGATGCGGCAGCATGAACACCATCGACGGAACTTCCAACATGATGCCAATGCGCGGTTTCGGGATCTCGTAACCGATCATCTCCTCCACTTCGCGTCCGGCGCGTTCAATCAAACGTCGCGCTTCGTCCACTTCATCGATGCTGGTTACCATCGGCAGCAAAATGCTCAGGTTTCCGGTTGCCGCATTCGCACGCAGCATAGCGCGAACCTGGATCAAAAAGATCTCCGGCTGATCGAGCGTTATGCGGATCCCTCGCCAGCCAAGGCACGGGTTCTCTTCACTGATCGGCATATAGGGCAGCTGTTTATCGGCGCCGACATCCAGCGTACGCAGGGTCACCGGCTTGTCGTTAAACATTTGCAGCATCCCCTGATACTGCGCAACCTGTTCTTCTTCCGAAGGAAATCCGCTTTGCAGCATGAACGGGATTTCGGTGCGATAGAGGCCAATGCCGTCGATTCGGCTACCCAGCTTTTCTTCATGTTCCGGGCTGAGACCCGCATTGAGCATCACCTTCACGCGCTCGCCGCTTTTCAGCTGTGCTGGCTGGTTGACGTCGTCTTCCGCCAGGCGGCTCAGCTCAATTTCTTCACTGATAAGACGCTGGTATTCCTGGATCAATACCGGTTCCGGATCGACCAGCAGTTCACCGCGATAACCGTCCACCACCAGCGTACGGCGATGCAGCACCGACGGCTGGATATCGGCCCCCATAACGGTAGGGATACCCAGCGCACGCACCATAATTGCCGCATGAGAGTTGGCTGCGCCGTCCCGGACAACCACGCCAACTAACCGGTCCTGAGGAAGCTCCGCCAGCGTGGTTGCTGAAAGTTCATCCGCCACCAGCACAAAGCGTTCCGGCCAGGCATTCGGCCCCTGGATAGAGTCATCAAGGTGGAACAGCAGACGCTGGCCCAGCGCGCGTAAATCTCCGGCCCGCTCTTTGAGGTAGTTATCGCTCAGCGCGGCGAACTGTTCGGCAAACTTTTCGATGATCGTTTTAACCGCCCACTCGGCCACCGAACCGTTATCCACTTCCGCAAACAGCTCGCGGCGCAGACGGGTATCGGAAAGCAAGTGCGAGTAAAGATCAAAGATCGCCGCCGTTTCTTTCTGCGCCCCAGCGGTAAAACGCTTGCTGTAGCGGCGGAATTCGTTCGCCGCCTCTTCCAGCGCACCAGTCAGTCGCTCGCGTTCAAGCACTGGATCCAGCGTTGAAGCCTGGTAGACCTGTTCCATCAGCGGCAGCGTCGCATCCTGCCAACCTTCGGCTATTGCCACACCGGGAGCGGCAGGCAGCGCACGGATACGTGTTTGACGGTATTGACCGAACAGCGCGTTTAGCTGCGACTGCGAAAGTATGGCCGCCATTTGCGTGGCGAGCGTGACGAGGAAAGACTCTTCACTTTCATCGTACTGACGCAGCTCACGCTGCTGCACCACCAGCACACCTAAAAGCTGGCGACGCTGAATGATCGGTACGCCTAAGAATGCACGAAAACGCTCTTCTTTTACCGAAGGAATGTATTTAAAGCTGGGATGTTTTTGCGCATCGGCGAGGTTGATAGGTTCCGCCAGCCTGCCAACCAGGCCAACGATACCTTCATCAAACGCGAGTGCGACAGTGCGACCACGTGGTTTTTTTAGTCCCCGGGTCGCCATGAGGTAATAACAACGTCGATCGTGATCGGCCAGATAGACCGAGCAGACCTCGGTATCCATCGCAAGACAGATGTCGGTAACCAGTATATTCAGCGCTTCGTTCAGACGCGGAGCACTGGCCACCTTTTCGACTATTTCGCGCAGGCGGGTGAGCATAATTTGCGTAGCTTAACCTCTTTTACGTCTGTACGCAGGTGCGCTTTGCGGTTTAGGAGTGCTCTCCTGAAGCGTCATGACAACACTTGCGAATTCTTTCATCACCCTGCGATAGACATCGCGTTTAAATGACACCACCTGTCGAACCGGATACCAGTAACTCACCCAGCGCCAGCCGTCGAACTCAGGTGTACTGCTGGTTTGCATATTGATTTCAGCATCGCTACTGACCAATTGCAGAAGAAACCATTTTTGTTTCTGGCCGATACAAACCGGCTTCGTGTCCCAACGCACCAAACGTTTCGGTAACTTGTAACGCAACCAGTTACGAGTAGAAGCAAGGATCCGTACATCTTTACGACTGAGACCCACTTCTTCAAAGAGTTCCCGGTACATCGCCTGCTCTGCTGTCTCTCCTGCATTGATCCCACCTTGTGGGAATTGCCAGGAGTGCTGACCAAATCGCCGGGCCCACATGACCTGCCCCTGGCGGTTACAAATTACTATCCCTACATTCGGGCGGTAGCCATCGTCATCAATCACCGGACTACCTCAACATAAACCTTATATACAAACGATTGTTTCACACTCCTGAGGGGCGGTAAACCACTCTGTTAAGGGTGCGATATTCTAATAACAATTGAATAACTCACAGTTAAAGGCCGAGTTATAAACAGAAGAAGGGCAAGCAAGGCGATTTTATTCACCTTTTCTGTGGATATAGTTGTGAAGAAGTACGGAATTACTATGGGAAAACCCAGAACAGTCCGAATAAGACATTCGTCACATATCAAAAATACTCTTATACATTCATAAAGTTAAAACCGATCCACGCAGATAAACACACAGAAATGTGATGTGCATCACGCATACGATCTTCACGCTGATGAAAGATCGACCAGCGTTGGTTTTATCCACAGATTATGCCAATAAGTTAGGCACAATTTGTGTGAAAATTCGATTTTCGTCGCACGTCAAGGCTGTAAATTGAAACAGTAGTGGGGGTTTTTCACAGTTATCCCATCTTTCTGTGGATAACATGGTGTAAGATCCTGTTCATTGTCAGTGACCAGAATTGGAAAACCCGCTTCGCTGTTGCGCAACTCTGCGAACGTGAATCTAAAAACCAATATAAATCATAGAATTGAATAAAGCATGTGGAAAAAGATAAACTCTGTCCATACGGTATAAAATCACTGCTCATTTTTTCACCTAAGGGTTAACCCGATGCCAGAACTCCGTCCGTTGCTTTCTCCCCCTGAATCTGAAGCCCAGTTGCTGAGCCAGGCACGGCAGCTTTCGGGCTACGCGTTAGGAGAATTAGCGGCAATGGCGGGAATCATTACGCCGAAGGATCTTAAGCGCGATAAAGGCTGGATTGGCGTCCTGCTGGAAATCTGGCTCGGTGCCAGCGCGGGCAGTAAACCAGAGCAGGATTTTGCGGCGCTGGGCGTGGAGCTGAAAACGATCCCTGTGGACAGTCTTGGCAGACCGCTGGAAACCACCTTTGTGTGTGTGGCGCCGTTAACCGGCAATACCGGCGTCACCTGGGAAACCAGCCATGTACGGCACAAACTCAAACGTGTTCTGTGGATCCCGGTAGAAGGCGAACGCAGCATTCCTCTGGCTGAGCGCCGCGTCGGCTCTCCCCTGCTGTGGAGCCCGAATGAGGAAGAAGACCGGCAATTGCGTCTGGACTGGGAAGAGTTAATGGACATGATTGTGTTAGGTCATGTCGAACGCATCACCGCTCGCCATGGGGAAGTACTGCAACTGCGTCCTAAAGCCGCCAACGCCCGCGCGCTTACCGAGGCCATTGGCGCCAACGGCGACCCCATCCTGACCCTGCCACGCGGCTTTTACCTGAAAAAGAACTTCACCCGCGCATTGCTTGAGCGACATTTCTTGTTCCAGGCGCAATAGGCACCGTCCGGCCTTTCACCCGCCGCGTTACGGGCCTATAATTACCGCTTCTTTTTTTTGGCAGGACTTTGTTCGATGTTATTTGCATGGATAACCGATCCTAACGCCTGGCTTGCGCTCGGTACGCTGACGCTGCTGGAGATCGTTCTTGGGATCGACAATATTATTTTCCTTTCTCTGGTTGTAGCCAAACTCCCGACAGCGCAACGCAATCATGCTCGACGTATTGGGCTGGCGGCGGCGATGATCATGCGTCTGGCACTGCTGGCTTCTATCGCCTGGGTAACGCGGCTGACAAACCCGTTATTCGAGCTGTTTGGCGAGGCGATATCAGCACGCGACCTGATCCTTCTGCTGGGGGGATTGTTCCTGATCTGGAAAGCCAGTAAAGAGATCCACGAATCCATTGAAGGTGAGGAAGAAGGTCTGAAAACTCGCGTATCCTCTTTTCTGGGTGCGATTGTACAGATCATGTTGTTAGACATTATCTTCAGTCTGGATTCCGTGATTACTGCGGTAGGCTTGTCCGATCATCTGTTTATCATGATGGCGGCGGTGGTGATTGCCGTAGGCGTCATGATGTTTGCTGCTCGCCCGATTGGTGAGTTTGTCGATCGCCACCCTTCGGTAAAAATGCTGGCGCTCTCGTTTCTGATTCTGGTCGGTTTTACGCTGATTCTGGAAAGTTTCGACGTCCATGTTCCGAAAGGATATATCTATTTCGCCATGTTCTTCTCTATCGCGGTAGAGACCCTGAACCTGTGGCGTAATAAAAAAAATCCGCTCTGATGAAATCCATCGCTCCCCGCAAGGGGAGCGAATGCCAGCCACACCTACCCCTTCTCACAGTTTAAGATTTTACTGCTTTCACCCTGCACAACTTCGCGTTATTACTAAACTATTGTCAGACGCAGGCCATGTGAGGATAAGCAGATGAAAAAATGGGCAGTTTTGATTTCCGCCGTAGGACTGGCTTTTGCCGTTTCCGGATGCAGCAGCGATTATGTAATGGCGACAAAAGATGGTCGAATGATCCTGACCGATGGAAAACCAGAAATTGACGATGATACCGGTCTGGTGAGCTATCACGACCAGCAGGGCAATGCGATGCAGATTAACCGCGATGATGTGTCTCAAATCATTGAACGCTGATGGTTGAGGTCAGCAGCGCGCTGGCCTTAACAATTTTACTTCCCTTTTTCTCTTCCCTCAGCCATTTTTATAATCCTTATGTCGTGATTATAAAAAGGAAACGGCTATGCAATATCACCGTATACCCCACAGCTCGCTGGAAGTCAGTACACTGGGGCTGGGCACAATGACGTTTGGTGAACAAAACAGCGAAGCCGACGCACATGCACAGCTCGATTATGCCGTAGCACAGGGCATTAATTTGATCGACGTTGCCGAGATGTATCCGGTACCGCCGCGTCCTGAAACCCAGGGTCTCACCGAAACCTACGTAGGTAACTGGCTCGCCAAACACGGAAGCCGCGAAAAGCTGATCGTTGCTTCTAAGGTCAGCGGACCATCACGTAACAACGACAGCGGCATTCGACCGAATCAGGCGCTGGACCGTAAAAATATCCGTGAAGCGCTGCACGACAGCCTGAAAAGACTAAAAACCGATTATCTGGATCTGTATCAGGTTCACTGGCCGCAGCGCCCGACCAACTGCTTTGGTAAGTTAGGCTACAGCTGGACAGACTCCGCGCCAGTCGTTTCCCTTCTCGATACCCTGGACGCGCTGGCCGAGTTTCAGCGCGCCGGGAAAATTCGCTACATCGGCGTTTCTAATGAAACCGCGTTTGGCGTGATGCGCTATCTGCACCTGGCGGACAAACACGATCTGCCACGCATCGCCACCATCCAGAACCCCTACAGCCTGCTGAACCGCAGCTTTGAGGTTGGACTGGCTGAAGTGAGCCAGTATGAAGGCGTTGAGCTGCTGGCTTACTCTTGCCTGGGCTTCGGTACGTTAACCGGGAAATACCTGAACGGCGCGAAACCTGCCGGTGCACGCAATACGTTGTTTAGCCGTTTCACGCGCTACAGCGGCGAGCAGACGCAGAAAGCCGTTGCGGCCTATGTGGATATCGCGAAACGCCATAATCTGGATCCCGCGCAAATGGCGCTGGCATTCGTGCGTCGTCAGCCGTTTGTCGCCAGCACTTTGCTGGGCGCCACGACGATGGAGCAGCTAAAAACCAACGTTGAAAGTCTGCATCTGGAGTTGAGCGAAGAAGTACTGGCAGAGATTGAAGCGGTGCATCAGGTGTATACCTATCCTGCACCGTAACAGTTAGCGCCTGATGGCGCTACGCTTATCAGGCCTACAGACAACTTCCCTGTAGGCCTGATACGGCAACAGCATACAACAGACTAATGGCGGCGCTGCCAAATCCACAGCGCCGCAATCGCCAGCACAAACAGCGCACCAAATCCAATACCAATCGCAACAGCCGGGATCCCCACCAGCACCGCCAGTGAGTAAATACCGAGCATCAACAGCATCGCGCTGTTTTCACCCAGGTTTTGTACCGCTATCGCATTACCTGCGCCGACGCTTTTCTTACCCCGTTCCTGCAGCAACGCATTCAGCGGCACCACAAAGAAGCCACCCGACACGCCGATAAGCATCAGCAATGCGTAGGCCGGAAGCAGCGAATGTTGAAGAGAGAAAATCAGCACCACGACGCCAATCAGGATCCCCGCAGGCATACAGCGCGAAACGGTTTCCAGCGTTACCAGCTTCGCTGCCGCACCCGCACCGACCACAATCCCGATCGCTACCATGGCATTGAGGTAGGTCGGCGTGGCGTTATCGGTGATGCCGAGCGCCACCGGGACCCACAGCACCAGCAGAAAACGCAGCGTAACGCCCGCGCCCCAAAAAAGGCTGGTTCCCACCAACGAGAAGCGTGTTTCACCGTTGCGCCACAACGATGAAGCCGCACAGAAGAAACTGCGCGTCATTTTCCCCAGATGCCAGGACTGGCCAGGACGAGCCGCGGCCAGTTTCGGGATATACAGGTTAGCCACCACCGCGCCAGCATAGGCCAGGGCACAGGCAGAAAGCGCGGCAATTACGTGCCAGTCGGCCAGAACGCCGCCGGCGACAGAACCGAGCAAAATCGCGGCAATGGTGGAGGCTTCCATCAGGCCGTTAGCCTTCACCAGTTTGTCGCCGGTAGTCAGTTCACCGAGAATGCCATACTTGGCTGGTGAATACGCCGCCGCGCCGATTCCCACCAGCGTATACCCAAGAAACGGATTAATGCCGAAGCAAATACTCGCCGCGCCCAGCAATTTCAGAGCGTTCGCGAACATCATCACTCTGCCTTTGGCAAAGCTATCCGCCACCTGTCCAACAAAGGGGGCAAAAAGGATGTAAGCGCCCACAAACACCATTTGCAGGATCGGCTGACTCCAGTCCGGATAAAATTGCTCCTTCAGCAACGCCAGCGTAGCAAACAGCAACGCGTTATCGCCAAACGCCGACAGAAACTGTGCGGCGATAACGGACATCATCCCTTTGGACCAGATTGAAGTGTTAGTGTGCACTGACTCACTCATGTTGTTTTTCCGGCTCATCGACCCAGCTTTTCAGCGTAACAAAATCCGGCTTACCGCTGCCGAGTAATGGGAGTTGCTTCAGGTGGCGAATATCACGCGGTACAGCGAGTTCAGGTACGCCGTGCGCCCGCGCATACTGCTGTAGTTTTTCACGCGTAAGTTCGCTATCGGTAGTGAACAGCACCAGCGCCTCACCTTTGCTGGCATCACTCTTGATCGCCGTGGCGTGCATTTTGTCTGCAGATACCGCCAACGCAAGTTGCTCAACCATTTCCAGCGAAACCATCTCTCCGGCAATTTTAGCGAAACGCTTAGCGCGCCCCTGAATCTGTACAAAGCCGTTTTCATCAAAGCGCACGATGTCTCCGGTGTCATACCAGCCGCGCTCAATCTCACCTTGCGCATTCTCTGCTGTCGGCACTTCCAGCACGCCAGGTTTTTCGACGCGCAAATAACCGCTCATAATATTAGGACCTTTCAGCTGTAAACGCCCACCGTCCTCAATTCCCGGAACGGCCAACAGTCGAGCATCCATACCAGGCAAGATGCGCCCTACCGTTCCCGATTTTGCCGCCATTGGTACGTTAATCGACACAACCGGCGCACATTCCGTCACGCCATAGCCTTCAAGAACGCGCAGGCCAAATTTCTCCTGCCACAGCTGCTTTGTGCTGTCCTGAAGTTTTTCCGCTCCCGCCACCACATAGCGCAGGCGGTGGAAATCGTACGGATGCGCAAAACGCGCATAGTTGCCGAGGAACGTTGAAGTACCAAACAACACGGTGCAGTTCCGGTCGTATACCAGCTCTGGCACAATGCGGTAATGCAGCGGGCTGGGATAAAGAAACACTTCTGCGCCAGTCAGTAGCGGCGTGAATAATCCCACCGTCAGGCCAAAGGAGTGGAACAGCGGCAGCGCCGACATAAAACGGTCATCGGCGGTGAAATCGGCAATCGTTTTGATCTGCTCAACGTTCGCCAGAATGCTTTTATGACTGTGAACCACGCCTTTCGGATGGCCTTCTGAACCAGAAGTAAAGAGGATCACCGCAGCGTCTTCCGGCTGTTGCTTCACCTGCGCCAGATGAGGTGCCAGCAGATGTGAGAAAATCCACAGCTTATCGCTGAAGGTCACATCAGCTTTTAAGTCTTCCAGATAAACCCAACGCACCTGGGTGAGCTGTTCCGGTAAATGCCAGAGTTTGCCTTTATCAAGAAACTGTCGGGATGTGAAGATCGTTTTGATTTCAGACGCAGTAATGGCGCTGGTTAATCCTTTCACGCCCGCGGTGTAGTTCATCATGGCCGGAATGCGTCGACGCGCAATGGCGCCAAAAATAACCGCCGCGCTGATCCCCGCGTTTGGCAGCATCAGGCCGATTTTTTCACCTTCGACGCTGTATTTTTCCAGAATACGGGCCACAAAGAGCGTCTTTGTCAGCAGCTTGCGGTAGCTGTCAGGGGTAAAGTTGACATCTTCAATGCAGTTTTTGCCCGCGCCAAAACGGTATTTCGCCGCCAACAGCGACTCGTATAGCGTTTCACGCGGACGAACCGCCATGCGTGCTTCCATCATAATTTGATGCAGCATCTCTCCGGCGATTTTGCGGCGATCGCGAGCACGCGGTGCTTCCGGCATCGGCAGTTGAGTCGGCGGTAGAATGTGTAAGCGGATGCGCGGGAAGAGTCGCTGTTTAACCAAACCTTTCAGGCGGCTAAAGCGGGAAAGTTCTGCGCCCTCAATGCGGACAGGAACGACCGTCGCCCCCGACTTAGCGGCAACAAACCCCGCGCCGTCATAAATTTTCATCAACGAACCAGTGGTCGAAATACGTCCTTCCGGGAAAATAACCACCGGACGGCCCTGTTCGACCAGACGAACCAGATGTTTAATCGACATCGGTTTAGTTGGATCTAACGGTACGAAATCAATCAGCGGAGTTAGCCAGCGCATATACCATTGCTGGCTGATAGAGGTGTAAACAGCGAAGACGGGACGAATCGGTAAAAAGAGCGCCAACAGGATGCCGTCTATAAATGAGACATGGTTGGGAGTGATTAGAACGCGTTCTCCCTGTAGCGCGCTGACATCGCCCGTGACGCGAACGCGGAAAAGCACGCGAAACAGATTACGAAAAAAGCCAAATAGCATCTCAACTCCCTGTGCCATTAATTATATAAACATCAATGGTGGGAGAGTATACGAGTTGGGGAATGGGCGCGACAGGTAACTGGTAAATACAATCCGAAAAAAAACCTGCGCATCCGCGCAGGTTGGTGCAAGAGACAGGTACGAAGTGCGTACCGAATAATCTCACCAATCAATACCTCTGGGATCTTGATTGTGGTCGTCAGCAGCCAGATACGCCAGTGCGAAAACGCAAAGGAATGAACCCAAATGCAACGAGTTGTGTAAATTATCGGTTACTGTTACAGATAGGCTGAAGGTAAAAAAAAACCTGCGCATCTGCGCAGGCTGGTGTAATTCTAGTGATCAACCCGAAAGTTGATTTCACCTATCAATACCTCTGGGATCTCAACTCTAGCAATCTGCTCAGTTCCCTCACCAGCGAACAATCGCAACAGCACATCGCAAAGTGTAAGCAAAAATTAGCATTTTCTATTTTCTGTCTTACTTCGCTCGTGTGCGCTCACATTTGCGACGTTCTGACAGGCAATCTGCTTGAACAGCCAGCCATTTTCCGTAACACTGACGGAATGTAAGCGTTTACCCACAACAGGTACTATCATGGCGACCATAAAGGATGTAGCCCGACTAGCTGGTGTATCAGTCGCCACCGTTTCTCGAGTGATCAATGATTCCCCTAAAGCCAGCGAAGCATCGCGCCTGGCCGTAACAAGTGCAATGGAATCACTCAGCTACCACCCCAACGCCAATGCGCGTGCGCTGGCACAACAATCCACAGAGACCATCGGTCTGGTGGTGGGAGATGTGTCCGATCCATTCTTTGGGGCAATGGTTAAAGCTGTCGAGCAGGTGGCCTATAACACCGGTAATTTTTTACTGATTGGTAACGGCTACCATAACGAACAGAAGGAACGACAGGCGATTGAACAGCTCATTCGCCACCGCTGCGCAGCCCTTGTTGTCCACGCAAAAATTATCCCGGATGCTGAGCTGGCATCACTCATGAAGCAAATCCCCGGCATGGTATTGATTAACCGAATTCTGCCGGGATTCGAACAACGATGCGTTGCCCTTGATGACCGTTTCGGCGCCTGGCTCGCGACCCGACACCTCATTCAACAAGGCCATACGCGCATTGGCTATCTGTGCTCCAATCATACGATTTCAGATGCGGAAGATCGTCTGCAAGGCTATTACGACGCGCTGGCAGAGAGCAATATTCCTGTCAGCGATCGCCTGGTAACGTTTGGTGAACCGGATGAAAGCGGCGGTGAACAGGCTATGACCGAGTTACTTGGCCGTGGCAAAAACTTCACTGCGGTAGCCTGCTACAACGACTCAATGGCGGCTGGTGCCATGGGCGTATTGAATGATAACGGCATTGATGTGCCGGGAGAAATCTCGCTGATTGGTTTTGATGATGTGCTGGTTTCCCGCTACGTGCGCCCGCGTTTGACCACGGTGCGCTACCCGATCGTGACGATGGCAACCCAGGCTGCCGAACTGGCGCTCGCGCTGGCGGAGAAGCGTCCCGTGCCTGAAATTACCCACGTTTTTAACCCAACTCTGGTGCGTCGCCATTCCGTTTCGACGCTGACAGAGCCGGGGAATTCATCGTCAAACGATTAACCAGGATAGCGTTATGACTACGATGTTGGACGTTTCACGACACGCTGGCGTCTCAAAAGCGACCGTTTCGCGCGTACTGAATGGCACGGGTCAGGTAAAAGAGAGCACGCGCCAGAAAGTGTTTAAGGCCATGCAGGCACTTGATTATCGGCCTAATTTTTTAGCGCGCTCTTTGGCAAACCGCACCAGCAACAGCATTGGTCTGGTAGTTTCCACATTTGATGGATTCTACTTTGGCCGCCTGCTGCAACAGGCTTCACGCCAGACGGAATCTCACGGCAAGCAGTTGATCGTCACCGACGGCCACGACACACCAGAGCGTGAGCAGGAAGCCGTGCAAATGCTGGCGGACAGGCAGTGCGACGCCATTATTCTCTATACCCGCTATATGAGTGAAAAGGCGATTATGTCGTTGATGAACAGCATTGCTATGCCCTTGCTGGTCATCAACCGTGATGTCAGCCAGGCCCGCGATCGCGCAATTTTCTTTGAACAGGAAGACGCGGCCTATCAGGCGGTCAATTATCTGATCTCCCAGGGCCATAGAGATATTGCTTGTATCACTGTGCCAGGCCATACGCCTACCGGTAAATCACGCCTGATGGGGTATCGTAAAGCGCTGGAAAAAAACGGTATTCCCTGGGATCCCGATAAGGTCAAATACGGCGACTCCACGATGACGCGAGGCTATGAGGCCTGCCGTGAACTGCTGGAGGAAGGGGTGAAATTTAGCGCCCTGTTCGCCTGTAACGATGACATGGCATTAGGCGCATCAAAAGCGTTACATCAGGCCGGTCTGAGGATCCCAACGGACGTCTCACTGTTTGGTTTTGATGATGCGCCCAGCGCCAAATGGCTGGAGCCAGGGCTGTCTACCGTATATCTACCGATTGATACAATGATAACCACGGCAATCGACCAGGCTATCCGGCTGGCCAACGGCGAGAGCGTCGAGCCAATCCCACCGTTTACCGGCAAACTGGTACTACGTGACTCAGTAACGCTCGGGCCATACTTTAAGTAATCAAATGCCGGATGGCGGCGCAAGCGCCTTATCCGGCCTACAGGCCCCGCAGTTAATATCGTAGGCCGGATAAGCGTAGCGCCATCCGGCATTTCACAACGCTGTAATCAGATTAATTCCAGCGCTAACAGCTCATCAATGGTCTGGCGACGGCGAATTAGCCGCGCCACGCCGTTATCGAACAAAACTTCCGGCAGCAGCGGGCGGCTATTGTAATTTGACGACATTGACGCGCCGTACGCCCCGGTATCATGCAGCACCAGATAATCGCCCGGCACCACCGCAGGCAACAGTCGGGTTTCCACATTTCCGCCCTCCTGCTGGGTAAACACATCGCCAGATTCGCACAGCGGCCCGGCTACCACGGTTTCCCGTTGCGGGGTGTGTTCCAGAGAGCGACCATCCCCTGCCAGCGCTGAGATATGGTGATAACTACCGTACATGGCCGGGCGCATTAGATCGTTGAAGCCCGCATCGATCAGCACAAAGTGGCGGCTCCCCATCTCTTTTACGCTACGTACCTGCGCCACTAACACACCGGCTTCCGCGACCAGAAAACGGCCTGGCTCTATCTCAAGTGCGACCGGGTGGCCCAGGTGTTTAGCAATCTGTTCACGCGCAGCGTTCCACAATCCAAAGTAATGATCGGTATCGATCGCCTCTTCCCCTTCGCGATACGGGATTGATAAACCACCGCCCGCGGAGATCGCCTCCAGATCCTGACCAAATTCAACCACCTGGCGCACCATTGCGCCGCACACCTGCTCCAGATGGCCGTAGTCTACGCCGGAGCCAATGTGCATATGAATCCCCACCAGCTTTAACTTATAGCGCTGAATCACCTCCAGCGCCGCGGGAAGATCGCTATACCAGATCCCGTGCTTGCTGTTTTCACCGCCGGTATTGGTTTTCTGGCTGTGCCCATGTCCAAAGCCAGGGTTTACGCGTAGCCACACGCGATGGCCCGGCGAGACCTGGCCCAGTTGTTCCAGCATATCCACCGACCCGGCATTTACCGGAATGCTCAATTCATGCACCCGCGCGAGCGTCGCTTCATCAATCATATCGGCGGTAAAGACGATTTCATCTTTCCCCGGTACGAAGCCTGCCGCCAGCGCACGTTCAATTTCGCCAAGCGAGACGGAATCAACCTTCACGCCCTGCTCGCGCATCAGGCGCAAAATATGAATATTCGAACATGCCTTTTGGGCGAAACGCACCACGTCAAACTGACTCAATTTGGCAATCTGCGCGCGGATAATCTGAGCATCATAGACCCACACCGGGCAGCCGAATTCGGCAGGCAGGCGCAGCAGGTTGTCGGCGGTCAGGTCAGTGTCAGTACTATTGAGTGGGCGTGGCATGGTGTGCTCCGATATTGGCTTTTTTATGATTACGCCACAGCCCGAAAAGAATAAAAAATATCGTTTTATCGTGAGTCTATGCAAAAATGATATGGATTGATTCATTCGAGGATTGCCCATGCCCGCCGTTAACCTGCGACACATCGAAATTTTTCACGCCATCATGACGGCAGGCAATCTGACAGAAGCCGCGCGCATGCTACATACCTCGCAGCCCACCGTCAGCCGGGAACTGGCCCGATTCGAGAAAGTGCTGGGATTAACGCTGTTTGAACGCACGCGTGGCCGACTGCACCCCACCGTGCAAGGGTTACGTCTGTTTGAAGAGGTGCAACGTTCGTGGTATGGCCTGGATAGAATTGTGAGCGCCGCCGAAAGCCTGCGCGAGTTTCGCCAGGGCGAATTGTCGATTGTTTGCCTGCCGGTATTCTCACAGTCTTTTTTACCGCCGCTGCTGCAGCCATTCCTCGCACGCTATCCACAGGTCAATATTCAGATAGTGCCGCAGGAGTCACCGCTGCTGGAAGAGTGGCTGTCGGCGCAGCGCCACGATCTGGGGTTAACGGAAACGCTGCATACGCCTGCCGGAACGAAACGCACCGAATTGCTGGCGCTGGATGAAGTGTGCGTGCTGCCGCAGGGCCATCCGCTGACTAAGAAAGCGGTGTTAACGCCGCAGGATTTTCAGGGAGAAAACTACATCAGCCTGTCGCGCACCGACAGCTACCGTCAGCTACTGGATACACTGTTTAATGAGCACCAGGTGAAGCGCCGCATGGTGATTGAAACCCATAGCGCTGCTTCAATTTGTGCAATGGTGCGGGCGGGCGTTGGGATCTCGGTGGTAAACCCACTGACCGCGCTGGATTACGCCAGCAGCGGAGTCGTTATCCGCCGCTTCAGTATTTCGGTACCCTTTACAGTCAGCCTGATTCACCCACTTCATCGCCCCGCCTCGGCGCTGGTTGATGCTTTTACGGCACATCTGCAGGCCCATCTACCGAGGCTTATTGACCCACTGGAGGCTATTTTGCATCCGCAGCCGAAAGCATAAACGCCA
This sequence comes from Citrobacter sp. Cpo037, assembly GCF_030332945.1. Classification (NCBI taxonomy): domain Bacteria; kingdom Pseudomonadati; phylum Pseudomonadota; class Gammaproteobacteria; order Enterobacterales; family Enterobacteriaceae; genus Citrobacter; species Citrobacter sp. Cpo037. Next base: position 30,922 of record NZ_JAOWGW010000050.1, on the reverse strand, counting down.
CCGCATCTTGCGCATGGATTGCCGCGGTGTCGAAAACCGGTAGTGGGCTTAGCTCGGTGGGAACCAGCAGACCAATCTCGGTACAGCCAAAGATCACCCCTTGCGCCCCCTGTTTCGCCAGTTGGTCGATGACGCCCAGGTAATAATCGCGGGAAGCCTCGCTGAATTCACCGAGACACAGCTCGTCGAAAATAATCTGGTTTATTTTCTGACGATCATCAGCTTCAGGGATCAGCGTGCTAATGCCAAATTCAGTCTGTAAACGCCCGCGGTAAAAATCCTGCTCCATGGTGTAACGCGTACCCAGTAGCGCCACGTTGCTCATCTGCTGCTTTTGTATCGCCCGACCCGTCGCGTCGGCAATATGCAGAAACGGCACATCACAGGCGCTTTCAATCGCCTCAGCAACTTTGTGCATGGTGTTGGTACACAGCACAATTCCTTGCGCCCCGGCTTGCTGTAGCCCTGTGGCGGCCTGCGCGAGGATCTCACCGGCTCGCTGCCAGTCACCGCTTGACTGACAGGCTTCAATCTCGTGAAAATCCACGCTGTGCAACAGAATCTGTGCCGAATGCAGTCCACCCAGACGCTGTTTTACCCCTTCATTAATGAGTCGATAATAAGGAATGGTAGATTCCCAGCTCATACCGCCTAACAGACCGATCGTTTTCATCATTTCCCCTGACTCGTTGTTGTCTCTCCAGTGAACCAAAGATGTGATCAACTTTCCACATCTGTTGGCGTGCATTTCTTTTTTTAATTTTCTGATATAGCTTTAATGAAACATTGTTTTAATTAATTACAGGAAGGCCGGATGTTTATTTTTTATAAAGAGACCACGCTTGACGATCTGGGCAATGGCGTTACCCGGCGCATTCTTGCTCACGGCGGTAACATGATGGCGGTTGAGGTGAACTTCGAGCAAGGCGCAATCGGCCCGATGCACAATCATCCGCACGAGCAGTTGACTTACGTGTTGTCCGGTGAGTTTGAATTTACCATCGGCGAAGAGAAACATATCGTTAGGGCGGGCGATACCCTGTATAAACAGCCCAACATTATGCATGGCTGCGTCTGCTTAAAACCGGGAACGCTGCTGGATACCTTTACCCCAATTCGCGAAGATTTTCTTCACGGGTAAGGCGCTAATTAAAAAAACCGGGTCGCGTTGACGCTTTCCCGGCCTATAAGAGACTCCACTCGCAGGCCGGATAAGGCTGAACCGCCATCCGGCATGCTTATCTGACTTACACCCCAATATCTCTTAACTTCTCGCCAGCCATCAGCTTACGTTCGATATGCTCCAGCGTGACGTTTTTGGTTTCTGGAATCAGCCAGAACGTAATACCAATAAATACGACGTTCAGCGCAGTATAGAGCCAGAACGTACCGGCGGCGCCAATGCTGTCGAGCAGCGTCAGGAACGTTGCGCCAATGATCATATTCGACACCCAGTTGGTGGTGGTGGAGCAGGTAATACCAAAATCACGGCATTTCAGCGGCTGAATTTCCGAACACAGGATCCACACTACCGGCGCGGCGCTCATCGCATAGCCTGCAATACACATCATCGTCATGCCAACCGACAGCCAGGATAGTCCACTGGAAGCCGTGCCATTATCAAACTGCATCAGACAATAACCAAGCACCAGTGTCCCGATGGCCATTACGCTGAAACCAATTTTCAGCGCCGGTTTACGTCCTGCTTTGTCGACCGTGAAGACGGCAATAAAGGTGGCGAACATAAACGTTAAGCCAACTACCAGCGTGGCAATCATCTGCTGCTCTGTGGTGGTAAAACCCGCCATTTTAAAAATGCGCGGCGCGTAATACATGATGATGTTCATCCCGGTGAACTGCTGCATCGCCTGCAGTAACATTCCGAGGAAAACCGCGCGACGCACGTTACGGTTAATTTTAAACAGCGCCCAACCACCCTGCTTCAGCTTCAGGCTTTCACGGATTTCGTTCAGCTCATCGCGGGCTTTTTCTGACGTATCGCGCAACATGCGCAGTACTTCTTCAGCTTCGATGTGGCGACCTTTCTCCGCCAGCCAGCGCGGGCTGTTGGGCAAGAAAACAACCAGAATAATCAGCAATACAGCCGGAAGCGCCAGCACGCCAAGCATAGCGCGCCAGTTACCGCTGTAGCTGAACGCGGTATCGGACAAAAAGGCCAGAACGATACCCAGCGTCACCATCAGCTGATACATACTGATCATCTTGCCACGCACGTTTTCGCTGGCCATTTCGGAGAGATAGAGCGGTGCGGTGTAAGACGCGATCCCCACCGCTACGCCCAGCACCACGCGGGCAAAAATGAGCATTTCTACGCTGGAGGCAAACGCCGAGCCCAGAGATCCGACGACGAAAAGGATCGCGCCCGCCATCAGGCTGTATTTGCGCCCCAGGCGGAATGACAACCAACCGTTAAAAAGCGCACCAATTGCCGCACCCAGCATCATGCTGCTTACCACCCACTCCTGCAGGCGGCTGGTCAACACAAAGTGATCGGTGATAAAAGGCAACGCGCCAGCAATCACGCCAATATCCAGGCCGAATAACAACCCTGCGACAGCCGCAGAGATAGAAACAAACATATTCATACGTCGCGTATCGCGCACTGGGCGCGGCGCTAAAGCAGCATCATTATTTATTGAGACCATTTTTTCCTGCCAGATACAGAGTAACCATGCCATTGAAAGTAAGGGATCCCTTGCAGGAAGCGTCAGGCGGGAAACGGCAAAAACATGGATTAAATAGCTACACCACATGGTTATGTGATGGATATTCCAATTTTAAAATTTACCGACAATCACTCAATTAAATTTAACTAATTGATATTAAAGAATATTAAAAACAATAAATTTATACTTATGAAATTTAATATGGAATAATTTATAACCACAATATGGATTTTAATGATCCGAATATAAAAAAACCCTGCCAGAGGGCAGGGTTTAACGGTTCTGGAAAGCGAATTAACGTGCCAGCCAGCCGCCATCTACTGCAACGGTATAGCCGTTGATATAGTCAGATGCGCTGGACGCCAGGAACACGACAGGCCCCATAAGATCGCTCGGCAGACCCCAACGACCCGCCGGAATACGATCGAGGATTTCTGCGCTACGTTGCTCATCAGCACGCAGCTGTTGAGTGTTATTCGTCGCCATGTAACCCGGTGCAATCGCGTTGACGTTGATGTTATGTTTTGCCCACTCGTTCGCCATCAGACGGGTAACGCCCATTACGCCGCTTTTAGACGCGGTGTAAGACGGCACGCGGATCCCGCCCTGGAAGGAAAGCATAGAGGCGATGTTGATAATTTTGCCGCCGTTACCCTGAACGATAAAGTGCTTCGCCGCGGCCTGAGACATAAAGAACACGCTCTTAATGTTCAGGTTCATCACGTCATCCCAGTCTTTTTCGCTGAAGTCGATCGCATCGTCACGACGGATAAGACCCGCGTTGTTGACCAGAATATCGATATGGCCGAATTCTGCCACTGCGCGCTCCAGCAGCGCCGGAATACCATCGATTTGACGCAGATCGGCGGTCAGGCTTAAAAAACGGCGGCCCAGTGCGGTCACGCGTTCGATGGTTTCTGTCGGTTCAACAATGTTGATACCGACGATATCGCAACCTGCTTCAGCCAGACCAAGCGCCATTCCCTGACCCAAACCTGTGTCACAACCGGTCACAACGGCTACTTTACCTTCAAGAGAGAATGCATTCAAAATCATTGTAAATCCTTAATTTTTTATAATGCCCACCGCAGCAGGCACGGCTGTCGCCCGCAACTAGCGCAGATCTTTTACTGCAACATGGTCCATATCATCAAAGACCTGGTTTTCGCCGACCATGCCCCAAATGAACGTATAAGCTTTTGTGCCGACACCGGAGTGAATAGACCAGCTTGGAGAAATCACCGCCTGCTCGTTGTGCATCACAATATGACGCGTTTCCTGAGGCTGACCCATCATGTGGAAGACGCAGGTATCTTCTTCCATATTGAAGTAGAAATAGACTTCCATACGACGTTCATGGGTATGACACGGCATGGTGTTCCACAGGTTACCCGGTGCCAGTTCAGTCAGACCCATGCTCAACTGGCAGGTTTCCAGAACATCCGGCACAAAGTATTTGTTGATGGTGCGACGATTGCTGGTGAGGTTATCGCCCAATGTCACTGGCGCAACGTCTGCAGGCGTGACTTTCTTAGTTGGGTAAGTCGAGTGTGCCGGCGCGCAGTTGTAGTAAAATTTCGCCGGTTTCGCCGCATCAATACTGGCGAAGACCACTTCTTTTGCCCCTTTTCCGACGTACAGCGCGTCGCGATGACCAATTTCATAGCACTGGCCGTCAACGGTAATCGTGCCCGGGCCGCCGATATTGATCACACCCAGCTCACGACGTTCGAGGAAATAGGTTACGCCCAGCTGTTTGCCGACTTCGCCACCCACAGAGACGGTTTTGGCCACTGGCATAATGCCGCCAACAATGATGCGGTCGATGTGGCTGTAGACCATGGTGTATTCATCTGCGACAAACACTTCTTCGACCAAAAACTCATTACGCAGCCCCTGAGTGTCCAGGGTTTTCGCATGCGCACTATGGATACTTTGTCTTACGTCCACATTTACCTCCAGTGATAAATTGACCGTGAATGCTTAAACGAATAGCAAAACGCTGTTCCGTTTTATCTTATGCGCTCATGATATCCCTCCCTGAATGTGTTTTCAATTATAACTAAAACGATGTTTCACTTTTTCCGCATCTTATTATCAAAAGTGTAAGTGCGATCACGCTAGCGCATATAAACCGCAAAATTTGTTTCAATAAAATCATTTAAAACAATTAGATAGATAAAAACACAAAAAAGCAGATCATTAGTGGCAGGGATAAGATATTGAAAATACAGCCAGGCTCATACGTCATTCACACACCTTTTCTAACAAAGTGCGCTATCAATCACATGAAATGAAACAACGTTTTGATATATTGACAGGGTTTAGAGTGTATGTTTCTGTAACTGGCCTTGCCCTCCTGTTGGAGGGCTTTTTTATAGATGCAGGAGAAAATCATCAGAAAAGGCGTTTAAGCAGAGAAATCGAAGGGAAATTAGTCTCGTTCGATAGCGAGCGCCACCCCCTGACCGCCGCCGATACACAGCGTTGCCAGTCCTTTGTGCGCCCGACGCTTCACCATTTCATGTACCAGTGAAACCAGAATTCGGCAGCCAGATGCGCCAATCGGATGGCCGAGCGCAATGGCCCCGCCGTTCACATTTACCCGCCGTTCATCCCACTCCAGCATTTTCCCAACGGATAATGCCTGCGCGGCGAAGGCTTCATTAGCTTCGATAAGATCAACATCAGCCAGTTGCCAGCCCACACGCTCAAGGCAGCGGCGCGTTGCATACACTGGCGCAATCCCCATGAGTGCGGGATCGACCCCGACGCTGGCAAAGGCGCGAATACGGGCCAACACAGGTAAGTTCAGTTCCTGCGCCTTGGCCTCACTCATCATCATCACCGCAGCGGCGCCATCGTTGATGGATGACGCGTTACCCGCCGTTACCGAACCGAGCCTGTCAAAGGTAGGATCCAGACGCGCCAGCCCCTCGGCGCTGGCATCGGTACGCGGTTGTTCGTCGGTGTCCACCACGAACGATTGCCCGTTACGCAGCGTTACCACCGGCACGATTTCATCTTTAAAACGTCCGGCATCAATTGCCATCCGCGCTTTGTGCTGCGAGTGCAGCGCGTAGGCATCCTGCAATTCTCGGCTGATTCCGTATTCTCGCGCCAGGTTTTCCGCGGTAACGCCCATGTGATAATCGTTGAAGGCATCCCACAGACCGTCATGTACCAGGCTGTCGACCAGTTGGCTGTTCCCCAGCTGTGCGCCAGTGCGGCTATCGGTAAGGACATGCGGTGCACGGCTCATATTCTCTTGCCCGCCCGCAATCACAATGTCGGCTTCGCCACACTGGATAGCCTGGGTCGCCAGATGCAGCGCTTTCAGACCCGAGCCACAGACATCGTTAATGGTGATGGCGGAAACGGTATTGGGTAGCCCACCATTGATGGCAGACTGACGTGCAGGGTTCTGCCCGGCACCTGCGGTAAGCACCTGTCCGAGGATCACTTCATCCACAGCGTGAACGTCCACGCCCGTGCGTTCCAGTAACGCCTTGACCACCATGCTGCCTAACTCAACGGCAGAGTGGCGCGCCAGCGTCCCCTGGAAGCAGCCAATCGGTGTCCTTAATGCCCCGACGATCACAACCTCTTTCATCACTACCTCAGCGCAAAATAACACCGCAATAGTAGATGATTGTTAAAAATAGTTATCAAGGTTGTTTAAAAACGGTGATTTTTATCACAAAGGAAATTCGTATCACTTATTGGTCATCTGAACGCCACTCTGCTGCAAATGGTCACGCAACCAGCTTCCTGCCACACCAGGCGGTGATTTCTTATTCCACAACAGATCGATCGAGATAGCCTTTGGCCAGCCGGGCAGTTGTAATTGAACCAATGGTTTTTCTGCCGCAAACTCCTCCACCAACGCACAAGGGAGCGCGCACCAGCCAAATCCCTGAACAGCCATACTCAGCAATAACAGATAGTTAGGAGCAGACCAGACGGGACCGCGCGCCACGTTGGTGCCGCTTTCCAGATAGGTATTCAGACGCAGCTCGCGCCAGGTGTGGAGTTGCTCCCACTGCAGTTTTTCTTGAGCCGCGAGCGGATGCGACGCTGCAACGTATAATCCCATCCAGGTTTGCATCGGCAGACGCGTAACGCCCATGTCGGTCGGGTAATCCTCCCGCGCCTCGATCAACCCCACCTGTGCGCGTCCTTTTTGCAGCAGATCGATCACGTCTTCATCTTCCCCAATCAGGCATTCAAACTCGGTATGGGGAAACTTGCGATCAAACTGCACCATCAACTCTTCCAGCACATCCGGATGCAGCGTGTCAGACAGCACAAAGGTCAGACGCGCCTCAGTTTCACCCGACAGCGAGATCGCCGCCTCATCGAGACGTTCGCTGGCCGTCAGAATAGCCTGCACATAACCCAACACCCGCTTACCTTCTTCGGTCAGCGTTGGCTGGCGGGATGAGCGGTCAAACAGTGCAAAACCAAGATCGGCTTCCAGATGCGCAATGGCCGTACTGATAGTGGACTGGCTTTTACGCAGCCGCCGGGCCGCCGCAGAAAATGAACCGCAGGAAACGGTCTCCACAAATGCCGTTAATGCTTCAGGAGAATAACGCATGAGCTATCTACTTTATCGATGGATACTATCTTTTAGATATCACATAAAACGATAAAATTGCCACCATTCCGTTATCCGGGCATCAAAGAAGGTTTTAGGTTATGCAACACGATACTGTCCAACGCCGCTCGTTAGTTGAGCGTATTTTTCATGCCGTCTGCTTTGAAGGCATTGCCACCGCGATCCTCGCACCGACCACCGCATGGTTGATGCAGCGCTCGGTGCTGGAAATGGGCGGACTGACCATTCTTCTCGCCACTACAGCGATGATCTGGAATATCATTTATAACGCCCTGTTTGACCGTCTGTGGCCGTCGCACCTGGTAAAACGTACGGCGAAAGTGCGAGCATTTCACGCCTTAGGTTTTGAGAGCGGTTTTATTGTGATCGGGGTGAGCATCGTGGCGTATGTGCTAAACGTCAGCCTGGTTCAGGCATTCACGCTGGAAATAGGTTTCTTCTTGTTCTTCCTGCCGTACACCATGTTCTATAACTGGGCTTATGACACGTTACGCGAGCGCGTTATGAAGCGCCGCCAGCAGCGCGTTACTGCCTGATAATTAAAATAATAGTCGGAATCTTCTCGGTTCCGGCTATTGTCCCATTCACTCGCCCGCTTGTTCACATCTCCCCCAGCCCCTGCCATTTGTGGTAAATTGCGCTTCTTTTTGTTTATTTTATAGTTGATACGTTCAAATAATGTCGAAATTTTGGTCAAAAGAAGAGACTCTCTGGAGCTTCGCACTATATGGGACTGCCGTCGGCGCAGGAACCCTCTTCCTCCCCATACAGCTGGGTTCTGCAGGCGCGGTGGTATTGTTTATCACCGCTCTCGTCGCCTGGCCTTTAACCTACTGGCCGCACAAGGCGCTGTGCCAGTTTATCCTGTCCTCAAAAACGTCGGCTGGTGAAGGGATCACTGGCGCAGTTACTCACTACTACGGCAAGAAGATTGGCAGCCTGATCACCACCCTCTATTTTATTGCCTTCTTTGTGGTGGTGCTGATCTACGCCGTAGCGATAACCAATTCACTCACTGAACAGCTGGCAAAACATATCACTATCGATCTGCGGATCCGCATGTTGGTCAGCCTTGGCGTGGTGCTGGTGCTGAACCTGATTTTTCTGATGGGCCGGCAAGCCACTATTCGGGTCATGGGCTTTTTGGTGTTCCCGCTCATTGCGTACTTTTTGTTCCTTTCGCTCTACCTGACCGGAAGCTGGCAGCCAACGCTACTCACCGGCCAGATGTCTTTCGATCAGCACACGCTTCATCAGGTTTGGATATCTATTCCCGTGATGGTTTTCGCTTTTAGCCATACGCCAATTATCTCTACGTTCGCCATCGACAGACGAGAGAAATACGGCGAGCAGGCCATGGGTAAATGCAAAAAAATCATGAAGGTAGCCTACGTCATCATCTGCCTGAGCGTACTGTTTTTCGTCTTCAGCTGCTTGCTTTCGATTCCGACAAACTATATCGAAGACGCGAAAAATGAAGGCGTGACGATTCTTTCCGCGCTGTCGATGATGCCAAACGCACCGGCATGGCTGTCGATTTCCGGGATCATCGTTGCCGTCGTAGCGATGTCAAAATCGTTCCTCGGCACCTACTTTGGCGTGATTGAAGGGGCAACGGAGGTAGTAAAAACGTCGTTGCATCAGGTGGGTGTGAAGAAAAGCCGGGCCTTTAACCGCGCTCTGTCCATCATGCTGGTCTCGGCTATCACGTTTATCATCTGCTGCATTAATCCTAATGCCATTTCAATGATTTACGCGATAAGCGGCCCGCTGATTGCCATGATTCTGTTTATCATGCCGACATTGTCTACCTATCTGATCCCGGCGCTGAAGCCGTACCGTTCAGTGGGTAATCTGATCACCCTGATTGTCGGTCTGCTGTGCGTATCTGTGATGTTTTTTGGCTAGAACGTGTTGTTTAACGGCTCATTCCAGTAATCGGATGAGCCGTTAAACTGACTTATTTGATGTACGAATCCAGCACTTTCAGGACCACATCCAAATCCTCTTCGCGCTTAATTTCATCGCCCTGATGCACAATGTGCTCGGTCAGATGACCTTTAATCACTTCACGCATTAATCCGTTTACTGCCCCGCGGATCGCCGCTATTTGCTGCAATACCGCCGCGCATTCATGCGGTTCATCCAACATGGTTTTTAACGCCGCTACCTGCCCCTGAATCTTGCTGGTTCGGGCTTTCAGCTTTTGTTTGTCGCGGATCGTATGTGACATAACTTTACCTTTTTAACGTCTGGCTGTAGGGACAATACCATCGACATTCTACTGGGGGGTAGTATTTGATACTGGGGGGGAGTAGAATCAGACGAAACTAAACAACTAAGAATCATTCTCATGGGTGAGTTTTCTACGCTTCTTCAGCAAGGCAACGCCTGGTTTTTCATTCCCAGCGCGATTCTACTGGGTGTGTTACACGGCCTGGAGCCGGGGCATTCCAAGACGATGATGGCGGCCTTTATTATTGCCATTAAGGGGACCATCAAACAGGCGGTGATGCTGGGGCTGGCAGCAACGCTGTCGCATACCGCCGTAGTTTGGTTGATTGCGCTCGGTGGCATGTATATCAGCAAAGCGTTTACCGCCCAAGCCGTTGAGCCCTGGCTGCAATTTGTCTCGGCGATAATTATTCTCGGGACCGCATTCTGGATGTTCTGGCGAACCTGGCAGGGAGAGCAGAACTGGCTGGCCCAGACGCATCACGACCACGATCACGGGCATCACCACCACCATGATCATGACGACCATAATCATGACCACGATGACGATCATCACCATCACGAACACGAGCATAATCACGACCATGCCGCACTGGCAGGACTCACCGAAGGCTCGAAAGAGTATCAGGATGCCCACGAACGGGCGCATGCCACCGATATTCAGCGCCGCTTTGCGGGCAAAGAGGTCACCAACGGCCAAATATTATTGTTCGGTCTGACCGGCGGGCTTATCCCGTGTCCAGCCGCCATTACGGTGCTGCTGATTTGCATCCAGCTCAAAGCCTTCACGCTGGGTGCCACCATGGTGCTGTGCTTTAGCCTCGGGCTGGCACTGACGCTGGTAACGGTGGGCGTGGGAGCGGCAATCAGCGTGCAGCAGGCGGCCAAACGCTGGAGCGGATTTAACACGATGGCACGCAAAGCACCCTATTTTTCCAGTGTGCTCATTGCGATGGTCGGCTTATATATGGGGATTCACGGCTATATGGGGATCGTCGGTTAACACTAAGAGAGCGCAGCAGCGATTGCCGCTGCGCGTAAAACCAGGCTAGCTTTCGACGACATTCCCCCACACCAGTTGCCCTTTATGGAAGGTCGCGGTGCGTGGGGAAATTCGCGCGACCGCTTCCGCCGAACAGGAGGCATCCACCAGCACAAAGCTGGCTTCATCCTGCGCTTTCGGCCAAACGCGCTCACCTTTTTCGTTAAGCGGCAACACATCGCCGGTGGCGAGGAACAACGCCCGCGACAGGTTGAGTTCGTTGGGGCGAATATAGAGCTGCGCGTACAGATTTGCCTTTTCCAGCATGTCGCCCAGCCCGTACGGCGACCAGTGATCAATTACGCTGTCAGTTCCGGTAATCACTTCCACGCCTTTATCGCGCAGCTGCTTGAGCGGCATGTGCAAGGTACCGATCGGCACCGTCGAGGCAATGGTAATCTGCTGCGTCGCCATGCGGCCCGCCAACGTGTCTACCTGCTGTTCGTTCAACGTTGCCAGTGCAAACGCGTGGCTGATGGTCAGTTTGCCCTTTAACTGCGGCGTTTTCTCCACCGTTTCCACCATGTAATTCACCGCCGCCACGCCTGCCGGACTGGTTTCATGCAGATGGATATCTACGCCTTTATCGTAATCCAGCGCAATCTGGAACATGGTGTCGAGGGATTTTTCCATCGCCCCATCGACGCTGGTTGGGTCCAGACCGCCGACGTAATGCGCTCCCGCCTGCATCGCTTCGCGCATCAGCGGTTCAGATTTTGATAACAGCAGGCCATGCTGCGGAAATGCCACGATTTCACAGGCAAAACCCGGCTGACGACGCGCCAGTACCGCCTGCAGGTTTTCGAGATTTTTCAGCCCGGAAACCGGTTCTATGTTGCAGTGGCTGCGGGCGATCGAGGTGCCTTTTGATTGCAGCAGATCGATCAGCTTTTCTGCGCGCTCCTGCGTATAAGGCTGGAGTTCAGGCAGCAGCTTTTGTTCCAGGCGGATCATATCCTGAATAGTGGTGCCAGCCGGGCGGTTCAGCGAACGCCAGGGACCGCCGTAAAAGGTTTTATCCAGATGGATGTGCATGTCGCGCATGGCGGGCAGCATCAGCTTTCCACCCGCATCGTAGTGCGGCAGCGTCGCATCCGGATGCTGCTTATTCTCGCGCAGCGCAACGATTTTTCCGTCCTGGATTTCAACGGTTTGCAGCGCGGTACGGGTATGCACCACCACTGAGTTTTCGTAATCAAAGCCCGCTTCCAGCAGGACGTTATCCAGGTAATAGTGTTTATCGTTAATCGTCATTGTGCTCTTCGACCCGCAGGTGTTCCCGACAGGATTAGCAGCATACGCGACCGGAGCGACCGCGCCAAACAGCGCGGCAGCGGTCACCATTTTTCCGCTCTGGCTTAAAAATTCACGGCGGCTGTTACTTTCCTTCATTCACATCTCCTCTCAGGAATGGACAATATGGGTGCCCGTTTCGCCGCGCAGTGCGGCAGGCAGGCATTCCGGCGTGGTGATGATTACTCGTTTACCGCCACGCTCCAGAAACGCCAGGCTGGCAACGATCTTGGGTAACATGCTGCCAGGCGGGAAATGTCCCTCCTGCATGTAACGGGTCATCGTTGCAACATCCACCGTACCCAGCGCCTGCTGGTTGGGTTTGCCAAAATGGATACAAACCTGCTCGACGCCGGTGGTGATCACCAGAATGTCGGCGCGGATCTCCTGTGCCAGCAGCGCCGTGGAGAGATCTTTATCAATCACCGCGTCCACGCTCTGGTAATCCCCTTGCTCGCTACGCACCACCGGGATCCCGCCGCCGCCCGCGCCAATCACCACAAAGCCTTGCTGGGTCAGCGTTTTGATCGCCTCCGCCTCGACAATGCGCTTCGGTTGTGGAGAGGCGACTACCCGACGGTAGCCGCGCCCCGAATCCTCAACAAAGCGCCAGCCCGGATTGACCCGCTGCAGTTCATCACGCTGCGCTTCGCTAAAAAACGCCCCAATGGGCTTGGTCGGATTAGCGAAGCCCGGATCGTTTTTGTCGACCTCCACTTGCGTTACTACCGTAACTGCCTTCTGCTCACCGCGCCGCGCCAGGCGGTTATTCAGCGCCTGTTGGATCAGATAACCGATACCGCCCTGCGTATCGGCAACGCAGTTTGCCAGCGGGGTAAGCGGCAGCCCTTCACGCTCGTGCGCGATTTCCGCACGCCGCAGATCCAGCCCTACCTGTGGCCCGTTACCGTGCGTCAGCACAATGTTGTAGTCCGATGCCAGCATCTCCAGCACCGTATCCGCTACCGCTTTCACCGCTTCAGCCTGGTGTTCAATCGACTGGCTGGCGTTATCTTTGATAATGCTGTTGCCGCCAATGGCAACGACCACAAGTTCTTTCATAGTGTTATCTTCCGCTTGCAGGCAATTCAGGTCGTTTTCGTCGGTTCCTGCTCAGGCGCAGTCACCGCTTCACGGCTATCAAGAACATGCTTGAGGACAAACATGCCGCTCATCATCAGGTAGGCCACAACAAACATCATCGAGCTGCCTTCCGCAAAGCCAACCGCAGGGGAGTGAATCACGCCAAACAGCGATAACAGCGCGCCAAAGGCTGCGGCAATCGCGCCGCGCAGCGGCTTGTTCATAATGGCGAAGATAGCGACGCAGCCCCACAGCATGCTGGCCAGCGGTGCGCCGCTTCCCAGATGCACCAGTCCGTCGTAATAGACACCTTTGCTGTGCAGCAAGTCGCTACCCAGTTTCCCCGCGGATGTTCCGGCAGCGCCCATCACGCTGTTGACGATGGTCAATGCCCAGTTGGCAATCCACGGGAAAAGACAGATGAAGATGACGGGAACCTCGACTTTAGGCGTTTCTCGCACCACCTGGTTGGCGGTCACCACGCCGATAAACACCAGAATCGGCACTATCGCGGTCATCGGAATAATGGCGAGCATAAACGCCCCCAGCCCAAACAGCGGCACCAGGAACATGGTGATGCCTGAAGCGAGGGTATAGCCGATGCTGGCGCCCATCGCTTTCCAGCCCGCATGCCCAACATATACGGTCACCGGGAACGGGTTACCCAGCATGCAGCCGAGCATGGAAGCAAAGCCGTTCGCCATCATGACCTTACGGGTGTTGTACTCATCGCCCGCCGCGTGCGCACTTTCAATGTTCTCAAGGTCAAAAATATAGTTCGCCAGGCCCAAAGGAACTGCAGAAGCCAGATACGGTAGTGCGTGCGGTAAACCTTGCAGGAAGCTGTCGACATGAATTTCCGGCGGGTTGAAGCCAAAGGAAGACATCGACGCTTTAATGGCTTCCGGGCTTTGTAAACCGGAGATCCATGCCAGGGCCGTACCGGCAATCAGCAGCAGCAAACCGGTAGGAATACGAGCAAAAATCGGCTTCTTACCGAACCAGTTAATGAAGATCAGCAACAGGACGATGAAAGAGACGGTCGGCGCTTCGAATGCCTGCAGCATCGGGTTCATCGCCAGCAGCAACAGCCCCAGGCCGGACAGACAAGAAAGCAGTACCGTACGTGGGATCATCTTGCGGATGGTCTCGCCCAGGAAGGAGCCACCGACCAGGATCAACGCTTCGACAAAGCACCACACCAGGGCTATCTGGATAGCGAAGTTGGCATCTTTGGTTTGCTGATAAACCGGCATCAGCACTAGGAAGGTCACGGTGAAGATTGACGGTGCACTTGGTCCGGACGGCAGCGCCGTTACGTCGTTACGCCCGGTGTGCTTTGCCATCTGCAGGCCAAACCAGGCGTAGCAGACGCTGGCCACCAGCACCGCCAGACCAAAGGCAGGCGCAATGCGACCATAGACAATTTCGGTAGGGATCCCGACGACAAAAATGAGTAGTCCCATCATTGTCAGCAGGTTAGTCAGGTTGTTGGTCATCAGCCCAAAGTAAGCCGCCCAGTCACCACGTTTCCATTCTAGTTTTATGCTGTTCATGGAATATCCTTAACAGGTTAAGCATCGTTTGCGATCGCGGAGATCGCCCAGCCCTGCAGGTAAGCAACGTTTTTCGCTTCGCTACTGTGGGGCTAACCGCGTTAGCCCCGGTTATTGTTATTGGCAGTAGCGGTCGCGCCAGTTGAGGATCGCCTTTTCAAAACAGGCGAACGGCGGGTGAACTATTCCGGCGCCGATCATGCCGATCCCCGCGTCTTTGTGCGCAATAGCGGTGTTGATCACCGGCAGAATGCCAGTGCTGCCTACGCGCGTAATATCGATAGCGGTCGGTACGCCCATAAAACCAAGCAGCGGAATGGTGACGTTGGGGTTTTCGCCGAGAGTGATTTCACGCATCTGGCGCGAGAAATCAACGGCCTCTTCGACCGTACCGCCCACCAGCGCTACGATGGCCGGTGCCGTCGCCATAGCGAAACCGCCAATGCCGTAGGTTTCGGTGATCGCGCTATCGCCGATATCACGTCCGGAATCTTCCGGCTTATAGCCCGCAAACATCGGCCCAATCACCTGCTGCGCCGGACCGGTAAACCACTGGCCCGGTAAACCGCTAATACGCAGACCGAACTCAACGCCGTTGCGCGCCATCGTCGTCACCACGGTGCTGTATTCAATACCGTGCGCAGCGTCCATTGCGGCTTTACACATCGCCATCCAGGTCGGTCCGGAGAAGTAATCACTACTAAGGACGAACTCGAACACCTCACGTTGCTGCTCAACCGGATAACCGGTCTGAATAATCCACGGCGTCAGCGCCTGAATCAGCAGCGCCGTCCCGGCGTTGTTGCGGTTATGGCACTCATCACCCATGTGCAGCGCCTGCGCCAGCATCAGGCGCAGATCGATTTCGCCCGCCAGCTTCATAGCATCGCGCAGCATCGGTCCCAGCACATCGCGCATCCAGTGCAAACGATCGATAACGCTCTGATCGTTCGCGCCCATGCGCAGGATCTTCGCCATCTGCTCGCTCATATTGGTATATGCGCGGTTGCCATAGGTTTTGTTCTCGACGATGTGCATAAACATCGATGCCGATGTCACGCCCGCCATCGAGCCGACACAGTCATGCTCGTGGCACGGAGAGAAGATGATTTCACCCGAGGCGGCCAGTTCCGCGGCTTCATCCAGATCTTTCGCCAGCCCTTCAAAGACCAGCGCCCCGGTTACCGCCCCCTTCATTGCGCCGCACATTTTTTCCCAGCGGATTGGCGGCCCGGCGTGCAGGATGGTGTTACGGGTCATGCCCGGCACGACGTTGATCGCCTGCTCATAGCCAATCAGCACCGGATGCGACTGGATAATACGTTCCAGCGCCTGCTGGTTAGCGGCCGCGATTTTGTCTGCCAGCGGCGAATCGGCAATGTCGTCCAGCGCGGCCACGACCTGCATGTTGCCCTGCCCCGGCGGCGTCCAGTCGAGCTGGGTCACCGGTATGTTCTGCTTTTTCAGGTCATCGCTGAACATTGCGATGCCAACGTTAATCACGTTCAGCGGCTGGTTAAACAGTGTCTGGCTCATCAGGCTTCCTCCCCTTTACAGATAAATTCACGCGCCAGCAATCCGGTGTTGGTGCTACTGCTCGCCCAGATAACCCCGGCGTCGGTCAGCATCTGACACTGTTTTTCCAGCGACGGCGTATCAAGATCGGTTCCCAGCACATAGCCGAGGATCTCAAGCGGACGACCGTCTGCGGCGGCGATCGCTTTGGCTTCAACGATCGCATCGAGCATCACGCCAACCGGATCTTCATGTGATCCAAATCCAAGGACGAAGTCCATCACGATCACGCCAACTTCAGGATCGCGCGCTTCCTGCAACAGACGACTAATGCGGTTGGTGGGATCGATCATCGGGTGCGGTTTGCCATTGGTAAAATCGTCATCACCGAAATCCAGGAAGGTATGCGCCACGCTGCGGTTGAGATCTTTCAGGCGGAACGCCGGATCCGGATGAATGTTGCTGTAAACTTCGGCATGTTTTTCCATGGCAGCAAACATCGCCTCATCGCACAACGTGCCGCCACAGAACAAGCCACGGATGTACTTTTGCTGTGGAGTCAGACGGGCGCGAACCTCTTCAATCAGCGGCCAGTTGAGCGGATGCAGATCCAGACTCTCTTTTTTCACGCCGGTCAGCAGTACCGCTTTCAACGCCGCCTCTTTAGTACCGCGGGCAAACTGCAGGCCTTTTTCATCCGCAGGCGCGGCTTCACGTCCGAGGAAACACACCACCACGGGCTTATGACAGGCGCGTGCACGTTCCAGCACCTTGTGCGCCACCGCTGGCGCAGGCGGTTTGGAGATAAGTGCGATGATCTCAGTTTGCGGATCGGCCTCCAGCATGCCAATCGCGTCAAGCATCATCAGGCCGCCAATATTTTCACTCAGATCGCGTCCACCTGTGCCAATTAGCTGGGAAATCCCGCCGCCAAATTCGTGAATGCGTACGCTCAGCTCCTGGCTGCCGGTACCGGAGGCACCAATAATTCCGATGTTGCCGCGACGCACCGCGTTGCCAAAACACAGCGCCGCACCGTTAATGATGGCGGTTCCGCAATCGGGCCCCATCATTAACAGCCCTTTTTCATGCGCCAGCTGCTTAAGCGCCAGCTCGTCCTCAAGAGAGACGTTGTCAGAGAACAGCATCACATTGAGGTTATTTTGCAGCGCCTGACGCGCTTCACGCGCGGCAAACAGGCCATTGACCGAGATCACCGCCAGATTGCTGTCGGGAACATGCTTCTTCGCGCTGGCAAGCGTGGCATAGTGCGCTTCATGCTGGCCACCCTGCTCTTTATGCGTAAACAGATCGTCGATCGCCACCAGCGTCTGGTCGTTCGCCGCCTCGCTGGCACCTTTAATGACAATCATCAGATCGCCACTTTTCGCCTCTTCCAGCTCAGGCGTCAGCAGGCCGAGATTCTTCAGCACGCCCTTATTCATTTCTGTCGCCATAGCCACGAATGCCTGCTCAACGCCATCGAGCTTATTTGCGCGCGTAGAGATAGACATCAGTGAGACAGAATCAAAATACGTGTTCTTTTTAACAACTATCCTGATCGACATAATTCCCTCCGGACCTGTGGCTCAGGGCGCAGGCATCCGCCATGCCATACAGCATGTCGCAGCCAGAACTTGAGCCGATATTTTTAATGTCAGTAATATATTGCGTAGAAACGGGTTGTTGCTCAGTAATAAATTGGTTCAGCAGCCGTCCGATGCTTTCCCGATAACGCTGATTAAATGCTTCCTCTAGCGTTATTTTGCTGAGTAGCGTTGTATTATTTCCGGCACGTTGTAATGCTGCTAAAAAATCGTCTCGATATTTCCTCAGCGGATGTCCGGGAATAAATAAAATGGTGCTTAAACCTACTAAATAATCATCCGATGAGGGCGTCAGCCCTATCCCCAAACCAATTAAATGGCTGACCGCCGTAGTAATATTTTCTCCTGTACGCAACGCCGTCAGTAATGTTTGTCGGCGGTTGAGTAATTGACGGGTGATTTCCTGATAAAACGGATTGTCACCCCGGTACAGAAATAATGTGTCGTCGCTTTTTAGCTGTTGGCGGATAACCTCTTCCCAATGCTGCCAGCCGACTGCGGCAAGGCTTGCTGCATCAGATGTCCACCGTGGTATTCGCCACAGCAGGCAACCTGCGGTTTCTATCCATTTATCATTGCCAACAACTATTCCCGACCCGCTAAAACTGACCCGCTCCCCGGGGTGAAACAGGTCTTCACAATGCGTCAGCGCCACCCGACAGCTGTTAGGTGCGTTATCACAATCTTCACTCAGTAACGTCAACATCCGCTGCTGTTCGGGTATCAACAGGTTTACCGCGTGGGAAAAAACCTGTTCAACCCGTCCCGTTCCCCGGAAAGTGAGAAACGCGCCGTCTGCGGTTAGCGCCCGTACGCATCGCCGTAATGGCGTAGCGATAATGGCGCTCCTGTGTCAGGCTCCGGCCGCAATCAGCAGCTCGGCAATTTCGTGGTACCCTTTCTCTCGCGCCAGTTCCAGCGGGGTTTTACCGTATTTATCCGTCATGTGCGGGTTTGCGCCATGGTCGAGCAGCAGCTTAACGATCTCCTGCTGCTTCGCACCACCGTCATTCAGCACGATGGCTTCCAGGAGCGGCGTCCAGCCAACAAAATTAGTATGGTTGACATTGATATCGGTACGCAGCAGCAGCTCACGCACGATCTCGACATGGCCTTTTTCGCTGGCTGGCGTAATACCGACGCCGCCAAAACGGCTCAGGCAATTGAGGTCGGGGTTAGCTGGTAATACCGTACGCAACAGCGTTAAATCATTCGTCAGGCAGCTAATCAGGAAGGGGTTAAAACAAGTTTGATCTTGTTTATTAATATCGGCACCCGCAGCAATCAATAAAGAAACACAGTCATAATGTTTATTCAGGCTGGCAATAATAATGGCAGTTCGCCCCTGGCGGTTGGTGGCGTTAATATCCACATTTTTTGCCAGACAGGATTTTAATCCATCGACATTGCCCTGTTCTGCCGCCAGCAGAAATTCAGTAATGAGTTCTTTCTCTGACATAATCGCTCTCCTGCAGTTTTTTAGACTTTTTAAATATCCGATAACCTGAGAATAGCAACAGAGTGCAGAGAATAACATCCGCTTAAATTTCATTCATCGTTAGCGCATCGATTATTGAATCAATTTTAACAATGAGGACAAAACGTGCTGTAGTGCAATCTTTCCCTTATGGCTGTGGCCCTTTTAGCCACTAATCAGTAGTCCGGGAAATCAGGCGGTATGCTGCACGGATAGCGGCCTGCAATTAAAATACAGAAGTGTGATTGCCTTCAAACCAAATGTAAAACTAGTGTTAAATTCTGTTCAAAACTGATTGCTCTGTATAAGGATTACAAATACATTCAACAATCATCGTGTTGCGGATGCGCATTGTTGCCGGAGGGGAGAAAGATGAATTCAATATTTACCGAGGAAAACCTACTGGCATTTACGATGGCTGCCCGCTATAGCAGTTTCAGCAAGGCGGCGGAGGAGCTTGGCTTAACCACATCGGCAATTAGTTACACCATCAAGCGCATGGAAATGGGTCTCGACGTGGTGCTGTTTACCCGCAGTACTCGCAGCATTGAGCTGACCGAGTCCGGGCGTTACCTGTTTCGCAAGGCGACCGACCTGCTCAACGATTTCCACGCCATCAAGCGCAGCATTGATACCATCGCTCAGGGAATTGAGGCTCGGGTGCGCATCTGCATTAACCAGCTATTGTATACCCCTCAACATACGGCGCGGCTGCTGCAGGTACTCAAGAAACAGTTTCCAACCTGCCAGATAACCGTCACTACAGAGGTGTATAACGGCGTCTGGGATTCGATCATCAATAACCTGGCCAATATCGCCATTGGCGCGCCCGATACATTACTGGACGGTGGCGGAATTGATTACACCGAGATCGGCGCGATCCGTTGGTCATTTGCGATTGCCCCGGATCATCCGCTGGCGTTTATGCCTGAACCCATCTCTGAGAGCCAACTGCGCCTGTACCCGAACATCATGGTGGAAGACACCGCACACACCATCAACAAGAAGGTTGGTTGGCTGTTACACGGTCAAGAGTCGATTCTGGTTCCCGATTTTAATACCAAGTGCCAGTGCCAGATCCTGGGGGAGGGAATCGGTTTTCTGCCAGACTATATGGTGCGCGAGGCGATGGAAAAGTCGTTGCTGGTGACACGGCAGATCCACAACCCACGTCAGGATTCACGAATGCTTTTGGCAACCCAGCATTCGGCAACCGGTCGTGTCACTCAGTGGATTAAAAAAGAGTTTGGCCCACAAGGGATACTGACGGGGATTTATCAGGATTTACTGCATCGGGCGTGATGCACCGGATGGCTGTTATACCTTCCAGTGCATATAAGATAATCAGGCGCGGATATCGTCGTACTCGCGGGTTTTATCAAATTCATGTTTGGCAAACGGGCACAGCGGAATAACTTTGCGGTTTTCAGCGCGCATCTTCTCTACGACTTTCGCCACCAGCTGTTTGCCGACGCCCTGACCTTTCAGGCTGGGATCGACATCGGTATGTTCAATGATGCTCAGATGCTCGCCCGTCGGCACGAAAACAATCTCGGCAACCTGGTTGCCCTCAGCATCATTGACATAAAACTTGTTATGGCCTGCAAGAATTTCCATGCTTCCCTCACTCATTTTTGGCGATATTTCAGCGCACCGCTCGGACAGGTATCGATGACCTTGATGACCGTGGCAACGTCCACTTCATCCGGAATAATCCACGGTTTACGTTTCAGGTTAAACAGCTTCGCGCTTCCCCGCACGCAATTGCCCGAATGCTGACACATCGCCGTGTTGAAGTAGACGTCAATCTTCTCGCCGGTATAGGCCCGGTAACCTGCATCCAGTAGTTCCTTATCCACGACATTACCTCGCATTTTTTTATTGTCTGGGTCTAATCATAGACCTATGCGAGGCTGAAGGAAGTGGCTGAAAGCAGAAATATCATTCAGGCTTTTTCTGTATCGACGGCTGCGGCTCTGGCGACAAATACTCCAGCATCGCAGGCGTCGGCGGCGGGAGGCGGTTATCGGCAATATCCCTGTCCACATCGATATGACTGATTTCGCCATTCTCATGATGGTGGACCGTCAGCACCCTCGCCTTGTTCAGTTCCGTAACTAGCTCCCGGGTAATACGCAAACTTTCTGCCAGCTCATGGTCTTCAAGCCCGGGTCTGCGACTGCGGCGTTCGACCCGAAAACGAAACTGGTTGTACTTCGCCCAGCCAATCAGCACCAGGCCGTTGACCAGGGCGACAAGGATATAAAACGTGACCGTATCCAGCGTGGTGAAAAAGGGTCGCACCCCCATATACGGTGAATGCGCCAGGGCTGTGATCAGCCCTTTATAGATCAAATAGATAAATCCGACCCATGCGATGGCCGTCAACAACACATCGATGATGCGCGGCAGCAAACGCCGCTCCGTGAAGATCAGTGGCTGGTTCATGATTCGATCCTCCCAATACCGCGGTCAGGACTCACCCAACGCGCTCTGCCACGTTTGCGTTTGAGCATCACTTTCGGGAACGCGACCAGTGTGGTGAACAGGCTTAGCATCCAGTACACCACCGGGAACCAGATAATCCAGAACAACGAGGCGCCAATGCCTTTTTCATAGCGTCGTTCAATCATCAGGCTCACCGCAAACTGCAGCAAGCACACCACGCCGAGGATAAGTCCGGTAAAGGCTGGCGGGAACAGATGCTGTACATACAGCGAGTCCGGCATCGGGATCATCAGCCCTAACAGGAACAGCACGATACTGATCGCATAGGCAAACGACCAGGCGGTAGAAAAACAGAACTCAAGAAACAGCGGCCACATGCGGCGGAACTCCCACGACCACAGGCGACGCATGTTAACGATAAACACCTCTGCACCACCCTGCGCCCAGCGCAAACGCTGCTTCCATAGCCCTCTTAACGTTTCAGGCATCAGGATCCAGCACAGAGCGCGCGGCTCAAAGAATACCGACCAGTGGCGCAATTGCAGCTTCCAGCTGATATCGATATCTTCGGTGATCATGTCCGGGCTCCAGTAACCGACCTCGGCCAACGCGCGACGACGAAACGCCGCAACTACGCCGGAAACGGTAAAGATCTGCCCATAAACTCGCTGAGTACGCTTAATTAAGCCGATAATGGAAGAGAACTCACCGACCTGCACACGACCGATTAACGTAGAGCGGGTTCGAATACGCGGGTTCCCCGTCACCGCACCAACGCGCGGGAACTGGATCAGCGGAGCCACAATATAGGCAACGGCATCACGATCCAGTAACGCATCGCCATCAATACACACCAGGTAATCACTGCGCGCCGCGGCCGCACCGGTCTTGAGCGCCAGCGCTTTACCCTGGTTTTCAGCCAGATGAATCACCCGTAGGCTGGGGTATTCCACTGCCAGTTGTTCCAGCACGTCGTGAGTGTCATCCGTCGAACCATCGTTGATGGCGATCACTTCGATATTCTTATATCGCTGTGCCAGTGCTGCCTCAATGGTTTCACGCGCGTTGATCCCTTCGTTAAAACAGGGGATCAGAATGGAAACCAGTGGATTCCCCGGCAGAGTTGGTGGTGGCGTGTCATCTCCCCATTTCCAGTGACGTTCACGGTAAAACCAGAAATAGACCCCGCCGCTTATCCACAAAGCAGACATGAACAAAGGCCAGAAGAAGACGAAGTTCAACATCACTTCACCTGTAAAGATGACAGCCACGCCAAACGGCAGGCTGAACATCAGGCAAAGTATCAGGAAAGCAATAATGCGATCGGTCATTTTTGCGGATACCAGTATGAGGAGAACGTCGAGCGAATCTCTGACATCTCAGGTTTGTCGCTGATGAAATCATCCGGGTAATAGCCGTAGTTACCTGCACCGCTTAATTTCAGCTGGCGCATCCATTCGGCTATTTGTTTTCCGCTGATTTCAGCCTGATCCCCGGATTTACGCCAGTCTCGTGCCTGCAGTTCAAACACGGTTTTATCCAGCGCCCCAGGGGTTTGTGCAACGGCATTCACCAGTCGGTCAAGCCATGCGTTGGCATCATTGGCCGGGATTTGTTCCATGAATGGCATCGCCATCGGCGCCGTCCAGTCATAGGTATTGAGGAAATCATTCAGGTTTTGTGCAAACCAGGCTTCACTTTCAGGCTCCAGTACCGGCATGGCGTAAATATTGCGCGCAGTTTGCACCTGTGGACCGCGAATATTACGCACCGTCCGGGTCAGTTGTTTGGTGAAGTCAATAAGCATCTTACTTTTCAGGCGAGTCCAGCGCTCGAACGCCTGAGGATTATTACGTATTTGCTCGATACTGCCTGGAAGCCCTGCGGCACGGTAGGCGGCTAACGCCTCCGGTGACGCATCTTCAAAATCCGTCAGGAAAGCATCGTCATGGAACAAAATACCTTTGAAGCTGGCGTGCTTCGCCAGGTCTTCATAGATTTCAGTGATGCGTTTGCGCGCTTCGCTGTCCCAGGGCGAGAGACGAACATAGTTTTCGTGATTGATAGCAGTGCGTCCCGTTTTCGGATCCCATGCGGTTACGCGTGGAATGGACGCGTCGAGATCGAAAGCCAGAACCGGCATCCAGGCATACACCGTCACCCCAGCCCGCGTTTGTAACTGCCAGGAGATATAGTTAAAGAGATCGGCACGCATCGGCAGCCAGCGGTTGGGGAAATAGACCTCGCGAATATTCCCGTCGCCCTGCGGATCGGCGTACGCCTGCAGGAAGACATGAGAAATACGCATGTCATAAACGCGCTGGATCAGCTTATCGATATTTCGCTTCTGCTGAGCAGGGTCTTTGTCATACACGTAATCCAGATCGACATGCATCACGCGCATCGTCTGTGGTTCACGGACCTGAGCGACCTGACTGGCAAAGCGCTTAAGGGATGGGTTATCAGAGATCAGCACGCGCGGAATATCGTCGAGAAACGCGGCATTCGCCAACCCCTCATTAAGCGTAAAGGCCATCTTATAGCCATGCTCTTTGGCCAGGTTTAACGTTGTACCGTTGGCTGCGCCGTAAGGCCATACCCACGCACGCGGCGATTTTCCGGTCACCGCTTTGATCTTGTTAGTGATCAGAGAGATATCCGTGTTAATACGTCGTGTGTACTGTTCGTCCGTTTCGTAAGTGCCAGTTTTCTTATCATACAGGCGGTTCGCCACAGCGGGCTCTTTACTCCCCTGCGGGTTGGCCTCAGCGCCAAAGTGCGAGTTCCAGGTGTGCGCACCGACTTCCACCAACGGCGATTTCCCCATTTCTTCGACCATTTTCCAGGTGGCGAATTTGTCTCGCGCGGTCATTAAGCCACCAAAATCGACTTTTTTGTTGGCTGGCGCATCAACCCAACTGCCTACTGGCGCCCAGAGCGCAGGCCAGTTGTAGGCTTTCAGCAATGGCCAGACGCGGGTATAAAAACTGCTATACCCGTCGTCAAAGGTGAGTAATACCGCTTTTTCCGGCAGTACAATTTTACCGTCATGGGCGTCCAGAATTTGCTGCACGCTGATCGGCTGATAGCCATTATCACGCAGCCAGGCCATTTGGTCGCTCAACGCGCTGGTACGCACAGAGAGGTAGCGCTGGTCGGCTGCACCATCCTCCACATCATGGTAGCCGAGCACCAGAAAGCTATTTTTCGGCCACGGATGATCCGCCGTCAGCGGTGTTCTCTCCCCGGGAGGAACATAGCGAGGCGTTGTATTGTGCGCGCTGCTGCACGCGGTAATCATCAACCAGCCAGCGATTAATGCGCTAAGCCACAGGCATCTTTTCAGCATGAACAATCCTTAAAACCTGACATTTAAATCGAAAGCGAGGGAGATATTCCGCTCACGTTTACCGTCATAGGGGCGTTTATCCCAAATCAGCATCACCCCGCCGTCTACGACGTTGTTCCATTTAAGCCGTTGCCCGTATCCCACCTGGACGATAGCGCCTGCATCTTCACCTTGCTGCCAGTAGCCACCTACGCCAGCCAGACCTTGCTGCGTCCAGACGGTATCATAGTGGCGATAAAGAACCTGCTCTGCGCTCAGGCCAGGGACAACCGAAAAATCACTCTTCGGGTTGTAATACGGCACATTTTCTTTGGTGTTGGTGCTCCCGCCAATGCCCGGCGTAAAGTCCAGCGTGAAGCGTGGCGTGGTCCACATGCGCTCTTTTCCGCTGAGTCCGTATTCGATGCGATCGTTACCGTCCGAGAAATGTGATGCGGCAAACGACAGTTGATATTCACGTCGTTCGTTTTGATACCAGCGAACAAACATATCGCCGCCGTTGGCATACACGCCACTACGCAGCGCGCGCAACGGGGTATTGCGAGAGAGGCGCTCGGCCGAACCACCAACGCGCCAGTTGTCATTGAAGTCATGCCAACCGGATAGACGCCCGCCAATCTTCTGCCCATCGCCATAATTTCGGCCAGACACTTCCATTTCCGCCCAGTAATCACGGGAAGTCCATTCTGCACCCGCCGCCAGATCGCGGCTGATGCCCTTCCCTTCCTCAAATTCACCGGTAGCGAAGTTGAATCCGGTAAACAGTCGCCAGTTGTCATTAATCGGCGGACTGTAAATAGCCGTGTTGATGTTGAAGTCATTCTTACCGCTGACCGGGCTATCGGACGAGATCCCCTGCGTTCCGCTAATACGCACTTCCGACATTTTGTGGACATCACGAATACGCGCGAGGCGCAGCGTCGCTTCATCATCCGGGCTACGGGCAATAACGTCATCCGTCAGTTCATCTGCCTGTTTCCACTCCTGAAGATCCAGTGCAACGTAAGCCTGCTGACGTTCCAGCTCCAGGTTGCTTGGCTCAATTACTTCCGCCAGCTTAAGCTCTTTCTCCGCCGCATGCGGCAATCCACGCGCTTCAAGCACAGAGGCATAAGATATGCGCAATCCCTGATTACCAGAGCCTGTTCGTGCCAGATGCTCTGCGAGCTTTTCTGCCTCTGGCAGTTCATTGGCAGCGATATGATATTGCGTCAGTAGCGACTGTCCGAGCAGCCAGTTATCGTTAGGCTGCGGCGTTGGCGAGCCATAGATACGCCGCAGATACGGACTCTCTTTGATCAAATCATCGACTTGTTTTTTGGCAGCATCGAAGTTTTCATTATCAATGTGCGCGTAGAACAGATCTTGTTGATCCTCAGGACTGAGCGGCGTCACCGGGATAGGTCCATTCGGGTAGAAGATGCTCGCCAGCATCGCTTCGGTTTTTTCCGGCTGACGTTCGCTTAACCATGCTGATGCCACCCAGCGTTTTGCATAGTTTGGTACTTCACCGCTTGCAGAAAGGGAGTCATACTCATCAATCACTTCGGCAGTACGCTTACGCACCAACAGGGCACCCATACGGTCAATTCTCGCCCGACGGACATCATTCTGCGCAGACGGCTCATCTTTCCAGGCCGCCAATAGTTGGTCATAACGGGCCAACGCTTTATCCGCTACGATAAAACGTTCTTCTTCATTACGTGCGGACGTATAAGAGGATCGGACCATTTCGGCCGCCGCATCAAGCTCAAGACGGCGCTTCACTGGATCAGCCGTGGGAACGACCTCCGCCATATTTAAAGCGGGTCCGGAAACGCGGTTCGCCGACAGCGCAGATAGCAGCGTGGATTTTGCATTTTTATTGCCTGGATCAACATCATCCGCCTGGCTGGCAACCAAAAGCGCATCCCAGTTTTTCCCCTGAGAATGATATACGTAGGCAAGTAGCGCGTCGGAATCTGCGCCCGGATGTGCCTGAGCCCATTTATTCGCTTCAGTAAGGGCTTGTTGGTTGTAGCGCGCATCCGCCAACGTCATTATCCAGCCGGTGCGTACATCCACGTTATCAGGCTCTTCCTGTAAAACGCTTTCCCACACCGCCAATGAATCATTCCAGTTTTTCTGGTTACGGTACGCACGTGCAGCGGCGACTTTGCCGCGCGCAGGCACATCCATCTGCCCACGATACCGCTGCCAGATTTCAATGGTAGTTTTATCGTTGTTCTCAACCCAACCAGAAACTTGCAGCCAGTCGGCAACCTGATTTGGCGTTAGCGCACTTTTCTTTCCCTGATCCTCAAGGTAGTGCAATAGCGGCGCACTATTACCACCTCGCGCTTCAATAACCAAAGCGTCATAATCTGATACTGCTGCTGAGATTTGCATAGGGAAAAGAACGCTTGCCGTAAATAAACAGCTTACAGACTTAAAACGTTTAATGAAGTTGGCATGTCGACGCATACTGAACATATCTGCCCTTATATCTTACATCAGAGTAAAAATAAGCGTTTTCAATAAGTTACGGTCAATCCCTGACAGTTGCCGACCATGTAAGATGCACTACCGCTTATTTCGTAATAGGGTTATGAAGCTATTAATTCTTTCGTCTTATTGACTACCTGTGCCTCGTCCTCTAATCGTTGGATAGGAGGCATAAACTTGTGAATTTTATCACTCTGCGTAGTTCGTGGCTACGTAATAAGAAAAGCCTTAGGCAAAAAAGCATTTTAGACTAGATTATCCTAATACTCTTGGGATTGAATTCTGGATTTAAACAAAGTTTGCCCGATGACGCCATGTGACGATGCTTACTATTGCTGGTTAGCATAGCCACACCGCGCAACTGTTTGCATGGTAACTATTTTGAGAGGTGAGCAGAGAAAAATCTGATAATAGGCACTCTGCTAACAACAAAATATAACTTAATTTTTAGGGCTCAAACAGGGCCAATGAAATTAAAATAAGGGTACAGACGCAAGAAGAATTAGATACAGTAACAATGCGTTGAAATCAAACAACTTTATTTATCATTTTTCGAAACCTACCATAATTGGTATTTGGAAAATCAATCAAATACGTGCGTGAATAATTGTGTATTACTTTACCTGTTAATATATTTACCAACCTTGCGTACTATTGACAATATCAACCACAATCAATTATTTCCCCTTACAATATGCAAGCCTATTTGCATTACAAGCAACTGATAGAAGCATAATTTTTTGCACTTACCTTCCCCTCAGTCTTTCAGGTAATCTGGGCAAAGACGCCAACAGGGACTGAACAATGAAAATCGTTAACGCAGAAGAAGAGCACATCCACGCCATACGCGATATCTACGCCCACCATGTTATTCACGGTACCGGCAGCTTTGAAACTGACCCGCCGGATGCACACGAGATGCTTGCTCGTCTGGAAAAAATCCGCAGCCTCGGGCTGCCGTGGGTCGTCGCGCTGCAGGAAGATAAGGTCATCGGGTATTGCTACCTCACCCGCTACCGTGAACGTTATGCCTACCGCTATACCCTCGAAGATTCGATTTACATTGACCCGACGGCACAGCGTCAGGGGGCGGGAAAAGCGTTGCTCCGCCATGTCATTGACTGGGCCGAAATGCACGGTTATCGGCAGTTGATCGCCATCGTCGGCGACAGCAATAATCAGGGATCGTTAAAAGTCCATCAACAGGCCGGATTTACGCAAATCGGCACGCTAAAGAACATTGGCTTTAAACATGGACTCTGGCTTGATACGGTATTGCTACAACGTAATCTGGGTGAAGGTAACGGCACGCTACCACCGGATTCCGGTGTCGCTATCTAACGTTTTTAAGGATTAACTACAGGGAGAGAATTTTGGAGCGGGCGAAGGGAATCGAACAAAAGTACTTTCTTGTATAGCCGAAAGTGCCGAACCCCATTGCTGGTGCGGTGAATATACATCACCACACGGGGTAGCGCTATGGGTAGCAGCAACAAGAACCAGTACCTGTACAAACATGAAACAGGCCTTTGGATGTTTCAAATATCAGTCCCTAGGCATATGCGCCACTTAACCGATGGACGAAAGCTATTTAAGAAAAGCACAGGGCAACGAGACGTTCTGAAAGCGAGAGTAGTTCGAGACCGCCTAGTTGTTGAGTGGAACCACGTAAAGGAAAAGCACGCAATTGATACCGGAGCGGTATTATTAAATCGCGCTATCCACGCTATACAACAACTAGGAGAATCATCGCAGGCGTTTTCAGGTCAAAGGGTCATGCTACAGGCTGTTACGAATGAGTACCTTGCCGAGTACAAACAATCTCGAAGCCCCAGCACAATAAGCAAACATGCCCTAGCCTCTCGTTTATTTCTCAAGTATCTAAACGTTGCTGATACCGAACTAACAGGCATCAGCCGCACCGAGGTAACGGGATTTATTCGAGCGCTCAAGCCTAAGAAATCCACGCAGACTATCCAGAATTATTTATCAGGATTAAACACGGTGTACGAGTACGCCCGCCGTTGCTACGACGATATACCAGCGGCCTCCCCATTTACCGGGCATAGACTAGAGGCCAAGCAAACAATAAAAAGCTATGAAGCATTCACCCCGGATGAAATAAATACCCTACTTAATAACGCCTCAGACGATCTACAGGACGTTATTTTAATCGGGCTTTACTCAGGTATGCGGTTAGATGAAATCGCCTCTCTACGGATCTCTGACGCCTCAGAAATCGAGGGTGTCATGTGCTTTAGCGTGAGAGCAGCTAAAACAAAAGCAGGCGTACGGGTTGTACCAATGCACCCAGCGTTACAAAGCGTCATCACCAGATGCAAACAATTGAACCAGCAAGGCGAGCTAGGCGAGTACCTGTTACCTCAGTCAAATTTGATAAAGCGACTCGATGGTAAAAGGGGGCCGTGGTACAGCCAGCAATTCACCCGCCTACGGGATAAGGTTTTACCCAATGCCACAGACAGACAATGCTTTCATAGTCTGCGCGGAATGTTCATTACTGCCTTAGACCGCGCTGGCGTACCGGAGGATAGGATTGCACAGATTGTCGGTCATGAAAGGGGCAAGACTGAATCATTCAAAACTTACAGCTCTGGTGCACTTCTATCAGAACTAGCCGATTATGTGTCACTGGTACAAGCGATTTACCATGTGGAAGCTCACCAAAGATGATCGATTAAACCGATCGATTAACGAGTATTGATCTATCAAACCAATTATCAATGCCTTCTCGCTACTGGCAGTATTGAGATCAAAAACCAATCTGCCCATGAAAAGGGAATCTGTATGAGAATATTTAGGCTGAGTATTTTAGTTTTTAGCGTGTTGTATGGCGCACCGCCTGTAAATGCCAACGATCTAGGTGCCGTAACAATCCGCTTTATAGATACTTTCGCTGTTTATCCCGCAGCAAAGAACCTGACCGAGGAGAACTCAAACGCCTGTGTCATAGAAACAACGGACGGGTTATCTGCTTATCCCGGCACTTGCTCAAAACACATAGGCCTATTTCTAAAAGTATGGGAAGCAGCGCATCCAAACATCCCGTACGCTGTCGAAGAAAATGGAATACGCTGGGGAGGATAAATTATTAATGCACAGTGGTTGCCGCCTAGGGAAGGTGCGAATAAGCAGGTCATTTCTTCCCAAGCTGACTCGCTGATTAAAATTTCGCGGATCTGGGCCGATTTTTTTCCCGCAAACACATCGAATCAGCCTATTTAGGCTATTTTTTCCACCATTTCTGGCGTTATTTCCGGTTTTTACTGAGATCTCTCCCACTGACGTATCATTTGGTCCACCCGAAACAGGTTGGCCAGGGTGAATAACATCGCCAGTTGGTTATCGTTTTTCAGCAGCCCCTTGTATCTGGCTTTCACGAAGCCGAACTGCCGCTTGATGATGCGAAACGGGTGCTCCACCCTGGCACGGATGCTGGCTTTCATGTATTCGATGTTGATGGCCGTTTTGTTCTTGCGCGGATGCTGCTTCAAGGTTTTTACC
>NZ_JAOWGW010000049.1:0-2512 GCF_030332945.1 Citrobacter sp. Cpo037 | reverse complement strand
GGGGTCCGCTTGGAAAAAGGAAATTATCCTACGCTAAGCGCATTTTTTGCACAGATGGCTACCGACTGAACGTAACGTGTGAGTCATGATCAGAAATGTGTTAACTCTAGGAATTGACACGACTTACTGTTCGATGGGGAAATCATGTTTAGCTATCTCAAGGCTATGTATCATCAATCAAAAATTCAGGCTGAACTCAAGGCACAGATACATGAACAAACTACGGTTAATGCTATCTGTCATCACCCTGAATCAATCGAGATCATTGCGGTTTGTTCGACTGATGCGTATTACCGAAAACGTAAGGACGCTGCTTTTCTGACAACCTGTTCTGTGCTCATGCGTACTTTAAAAGATGAATCCGTACCGATGGTACTACGGAAAACAGCATGGCGATTATTGAACGAAAGATACCAACGAATTAAGTTAAATCAGGCTTATAGGATAGAAAATTTCTTGCTTTTTGCCGATTTTGAATATGCTCTCGAAGAACATGATGAACTAGCAGAGTAGTACTAGTGAGGCGATGAATACCGACAGTTAACGTGCATGTGACTTAAACGTCCGAAACCGAACGATTACGTACAGCATGTAGACAACATGTCCGAAAGTAAGCAAAACCATTAACGGACAGCCGGATCATTTCGTACATCCCTTACGGTCAGGGGTTCGCGCTCAATGGAACGAAATCACCCGTTAGCTTAAAACGCTTAACGTAGGATAATTTCCTTTTTCCAAGCGGACCCGCTCAAGAAGCTGCTTGCCGAAGCCATGCTGGATAAAGAGGCGCTTCAGGTGGCTCTTGGGCGAAAGTACTGACGACAGACCAGAAGCGGGAAGCCGTGATGTTGATGTGTGATGCGACCGGTCTGTCGCAACGTCGTGCCTGCAGGCTTACAGGTTTATCCCTGTCGACCTGCCGCTATGAGGCTCACCGTCCGGCTGCTGATGCGCATTTATCAGGGCGCATCACTGAGCTGGCACTGGAGCGCAGGCGTTTTGGCTACCGTCGTATTTGGCAGTTGCTGCGCCGTGAAGGGCTTCATGTTAATCATAAGCGCGTGTACCGGCTTTATCACCTCAGTGGCCTGGGCGTAAAACGCAGAAGACGTCGTAAAGGGCTGGCAACAGAACGTCTGCCGCTGCTCCGTCCGGCGGCGCCCAATCTGACCTGGTCGATGGATTTCGTCATGGACGCACTTTCCACCGGTCGCAGGATCAAGTGTCTTACCTGCGTCGATGATTTCACAAAGGAATGCCTGACGGTCACTGTTGCCTTTGGGATTTCAGGCGTTCAGGTCACGCGTATTCTGGACAGCATTGCACTGTTTCGAGGCTATCCGGCGACGATAAGAACTGACCAGGGGCCGGAGTTCACTTGCCGTGCACTGGATCAATGGGCCTTTGAGCATGGTGTTGAGTTGCGCTTAATCCAGCCGGGCAAGCCAACGCAGAACGGATTTATTGAGAGCTTTAACGGACGATTTCGCGATGAATGTTTGAATGAGCACTGGTTCAGCGATATCGTTCATGCCAGGAAAATTATTAATGACTGGCGGCAGGATTATAACGAATGCCGCCCGCACTCCACGCTGAATTATCAGACACCGTCTGAATTTGCAGCGGGCTGGAGAAAGGGTCATTCTGAGAATGAAGATTCCGACGTTACTAACTGAGTGTTGTATCTAATCGTGGGGGCAGGTCAGAACCGTTAAAGATGTCTGCCGGGAGGCCGGTATCTCTGAAGCCACCTACTACAACTGGAAGTCCAGATACGGCGGCATGGAGGCTTCTGATATTAAAAAGATCAAGGATCTTGAGGACGAGAATCGACGTCTCAAACAGATGTTTGCCGACCTGAGCCTTGAGAACCGGGCGCTGAAAGACGTTATCGAAAAAAAGCTTTAAAACCAGCCTTTAAGCGTGAGCTGGTCACTCATCTGATAACGACATTTGGACTCAGTATCCGTCAGGCCTGCCGGAGTCTGAACCTGAGCAGAACGGTTTACCATTACCGTCCGGATACCACGCGTGACGAACCCGTTATTGTCGCGTTACAGGCAGTGGCAGAGCGATACCCACGGTACGGTTTTCCAAAACTTTTCCAGGTTCTGCGGCGGCAGGGATACCCGTGGAATCACAAAAGGATCCATCGTATTTATTGTCTGCTGAAGCTGAATTTTCGCCGTAAAGGCAAACAACGGTTGCCGGTGCGTAATCCCTCGCCACTGGCCACACCGGAAGCGCTGAACCAGAGCTGGTCTGTCGATTTTATGCATGATGCTCTGGTCTGTGGCCGTCGTTTTCGCACGTTCAATGTCGTTGATGACTTTAACCGTGAGGCATTGTCGATTGAAATCGATCTGAATCTGCCAGCTTTGCGCGTGGTCCGTGTACTCGACAGGATCGCGGCAAATCGCGGCTATCCGGTCATGCTACGCATGGATAATGGTCCGGAATTTATCTCACTTGCACTGGCTGAATGGGCAGAGCAACATGCAGTAAAACTGGA